>NZ_JBEPSD010000001.1:1021570-1362093 GCF_040548735.1 Rhodanobacter soli
CAGCTGCGGATAGAACAGCTTGCCGCTCTTCCCCGGCAACGGATCGCCCGACAGCACATGCAGCACCGTAAGCGTGGTCATGCTGGCGCCGATGCCCAGCGCGATCGCCACCACCATGAGCGCGGTGAGCGCCTTGTTGCGCCTGAGGCTGCGCAGAGCCAGGTCGAGGTAATAGGTGAACATCGGTACCACTCCGTAAGGATCAATCACCTTCGCGACCGTAGGAGCGCACCCTGTACGCGATGCTTTTCATGCCGCGAGCAATCGCGCGCAGGGTGCGCTCCCACGGGTATGTGTCCGTCACGCCGCCCGCGTCGCCACGACCGGCGGCACGTTGGACGCGCGCCGCGCCGGCGCGAACACCGCGGCCTGGCCGATCGCCAGCATCGCCAGCACGCCGGTCAATACGTACGGCAGCGGGATGCGGGTCATCTCGTAGTGGCTCATCAGCCACAGGTTCAGGCCCAGCGCCAGCAATACCCCGATCACCACGCCGACGCCGGCGATCAGCAGGTTTTCGATCTGGAAGTAGTGCAGGATGTCGATCTTGCGGGCGCCCAGCGCGCGCCGCACGCCGATCTGCCGATGCCGCTGGCCGACCCAGAAGCTGGTGAGTCCGACGATGCCGGCGGCGGTGACGCAGAGCAGGATCAGGCAGATCACGCCCATCAGGATCGCCATGCCCACGTCGGCCCGATAGGCCCTGGCGCGGATGTCGGAGAATGGCTTGACGCTGTCGTCGTCAAGTACACGCATCGGGTTCACCTTGTACAGCGTGGGCGCTACCGCGCGCATCGCGGCATCCAGCCGGCCAGGCTTGGCGCGCACGGCATAGCGTGCGAAGTTCGCGTCCAGTCGGGTCGGTATCAGCGTCGAGTGCCACGCAAAGTCGTTGCCAAAGCTGCCGCTGGCGGGAATCTGCAGGCGTGCCACCACGCCGATGATGGTGGTGGGTGCATTGCTGCCGTCGGTGTACATCACCTTGCCGACCGCATCGCCCTTCGTGAACAGCTTGTCCGCCAGCTGCTGGGTAATGATGGCGATCGGGCGGTCGCGCCGGTCGCGGAAACCCTGGTGCTGCACGTCGCCGGCATTGAAGGCGCGGCCGGCCACCAGGCGTGCCCCCAGCGTGGACAGCATCTGCTCGTCGGTGAAGTAGTACGCCGTGCGGGTATTGTCCTTGCCGCCCAGCTGGGCGCCCGGCTTGTGCGAAACCGAACCGGTCCAGGAGGAATTGAGCAGCGGCAGCGAGTTGATCGGCGCCACCGAAGCCACGTCCGGCAGCTGGCGCAGTGCGGCGAGATCCTCGCGCTGCATGGCGTCCAGTTTTTCCACGCCATCGACGCTGTCGGCGTTGGGTGCGCCCACCCATTGCTGGCTGACCAGGAACAGGTCGCTCTCGTCCAGGCCGGTGGTGCGGTTCACCCGGTCGATGCGCTGGCCGATGATGAAGACCGCATTGCACACGATCGCCAGCGTCAGCGCGATCTGCAATGCGATCAGTACGGTGCCGGCCTTGTGCTTGCGCAGTGCCGCGAGGATGGGATGCAGTTTCATGAGGTTTTCCTTTCGCTATCCAAGGGACCGGCTTTTCCTGAGAAGTGCGGCCATGGATGGCCGCTTTCCTGCGCAGGGACAGCGCACTAATTGCTCTTCAGTTGCCATGCGGGCTGCACGCGCGAGGCACGGAACGTGGGATACAGACCGGCCAGCATGGTCGCGACCACGGCCACCAGCAGGGTGAGCAGCAGCAGCGATACATCCACCCGCGCCAGCGCGGCGATGTCCCTGGGCAGCACCCAGCCCACGCTGGCCACACCCGCGCCGGTGAGCAACAGGCCCAGTACGCCACCGGCCAGGCCGACGATGCCGGCCTCGGTGAGGAACTGCGCGTAGATCGCGGCACGCTGCGCGCCCAGTGCGCGGCGCACGCCGATCTCGCCGCTGCGGCGCAGGAACTTCGCCAGCAGCAGGCCTACCGTGTTCACCAGGCACACCAGCAGCAGCCCCAGCGCCACCAGCAGCGACACCTTGGTATCGCTGGGCACCACGTGCTGGTTGTCCAGCCACTCCGGCAGGTTGCGCAGACGGCCGTTCGGCGCCCAGCGGAAACGCCCTGCCTGCTGCTGCTCGCGCGCATAGTCGTTGAGGTAATTGCGGTAGGAAGTCGCCGCCGCCGCACTGTCCAGCTCCGCCATGTAGGCGATCCAGACGCACTCGGAATGCTGCAGGCCGACGAAACCCGATTCCTCCGGTACCGCATTGCAGTTCGTGTTGCCGTCGTTCGGCATGGACGCCTGGATGGCCGTGAGGAACGGCAGGAACACGTCGTCGCCGTTGGTGGAGAAACCGCCGGTGTTGACCACGTCGTAGAAGCGCGGCTGCGGGTTCCAGTCGTCGAGGACGCCGACCACGCGGTAATCCTTGCCCTCGATGTTGACCGTCTTGCCCACGCTGCTGGCGCCGCCGAACAGCTTCTGGTTGAGCTTGCCGCTGATCACCGCCACCATCGCGCGATTGGTGTCGTCGCTCGCGCTCCAGCCGCTGCCGTACTTGAACGGCACGTCCAGCATCGGGAAGAACTCGCCGTAGACCGCATGGCCGCTGACGTTGAGCGGGTGCTTGCCGGCCTCCGCCGGCACCACCGACGGCGAGATCTGATACATCGCCGATTGCCGCTTCGCGCGATGGTCGCGCATCAGCGCCATCGCGTCGGTGTAACCCATCGCGTTCGGCGGCTCGCCGTCGTCGCTGCGGCCGTTCGGCCCCCAGTTGTCGATCTGCGGCACGAACAGCTGCGACGACTTCCACGGGATCGGATCGCCCGACACCGCGCGGAACACCGACCAGGTCGTCATCGACGCGGCCACGCCGAAGCCGATCGCCAGCACCATCAGCGCGGTCAGGCCCGGACTGCGCCTGAGGCTGCGCAACGCCAATTCGAGGTAGTAGCTGAACATGCGCATCTCCAGAGTTGGCCTTTCCCCGACGGGAGAGGCGGTATTCGTCACACCGAGCGTGTCGCCTCCACCGGCGACACGCGCGAAGCGCGCAGCGCCGGCGCCAGCACCGCGCCCTGGCCGAGCAACAACAGCACCACCACGCCGGCCACTACATAGGCCAGCGACAGTCGCGCCATTTCGAACTGGGTGACCATCCACAGGTTGATGCCGATCGCCAGCACCGCCCCGACGAGCACCCCGCCGAGGCCGATCAGCAGGTTCTCGGTGAGGAAGTAATGCAGGATGTCGCCGCGGGTGGCGCCCAACGCACGGCGCACGCCGATCTGCTTGCGCCGCTGGCCGACCCAGAAGCTGGTCAGGCCGACGATGCCGGCGGCGGTGATCGCCAGCAGCACCACGCTGACGATGCCCATCAGGATCGCCATGCCGCGGTCGCGCTCGTAGGCGCGCTGGCGCACCTGGGCAAAACTCATCACGCCATCCTTGCGGTCGATGATGCGCATGCGGCTTTGCGCATACAGAGCCTTCGGCGCATCGCGCATGGCGGCGTCAAGCTGGCCCGGTCGCGCGCGCACCAGGTAATACGTGTAGTCGTTCAGCAGCCGCGCCGGCACCAGCACCGCGTTGTACGCGTACGCATCGGCCCAGCTGCTGATCATGTGCGCCTGCAAGGTGTCGGTGATGCCGATGATGGTGGACGGCACTTGGCCCATCGACACATAGATGGTCTTGCCCAAGGCCGAGCCATCGGGATACAGCCGCTGCGCCAGATCCTTGCTGATGATCACCTGCGCGGCATGCATCGCGTCGCGCGGTCGCTGCGCACCGATTTCGCTGGCGGTGAAATTGCGCCCGGCGATCAGGTGCGTGCCCAGCGCGGCCAGGGTGTGCTCGTCGGAAAAGAACATCGCCGCGTCGGTGGTCATCTTGATCTGGCCGGGCTGCAGCTTGATGTAGTTGTCCCAGCCATTGCCGCGCAGCGGAAAGCTGTTGGTCGGCGCGGCGTCCTGCACGCTGCCGAGCTGGCGCAGCGCGATCAGGTCGGCCTGCATCTGCACGTCGATGCGCTGCGCGTCGGACTTGTCGGCCCAGTCGCTGCGGATCACGAACAGGTTCGCTTCATCCACGCCGCTGGGGCGCGACATCCGCGCCGTACGCTGCTGGATGATGAACAGCGCATTGCACACGATCGCCAGGGTCAGCGCGATCTGCAGCGCGATCAGCACGGTGCCGGCCTTGTGGTGGCGCATCGCGGTGAGGATGGGTTTGATCTGCATCGTCATCGCCCTCAATTACTCTTCAGTTGCCACGCCGGCTGCACCCGCGCGGCGCGCCAGGTGGGATAGAACGCGGCCAGCACGGTGGCCACGATCGCCACCAGCAAGGTCATCGCCACCAGCGAGAGATCGAGATGCGCGAGCCGGGCGATCTCCGGCTCGAACAGCAGGCCGACACCGAGCATGCCAAGCGCGGTGAGCAACAGGCCCAGCACGCCACCGGCCAGACCCACCGCCCCCGCCTCGACCAGGAACTGGTGGTAGATCTCGCGCCGCGGTGCGCCGAGCGCGCGGCGCACGCCGATTTCGGCGGCGCGGCGCATGAATTTGGCCAGCAACAGGCCGATGGTGTTGACCAGGCAGATCACGAAGAAACCCAGCGCCACCATCAGCGAGATGCGGCTTTCCGGCGGCACCACATGCATGTGGTCGAGCCAGTCGTTGACGTCGCGCAGGCGCACGTTCGGCGCCCAGTGGAAGCGGCCTGCACGTTGCTGCTCGGCGGCGTAGTGGGTCAGGAATTCGCGATAGCTTTTCGCGGCAGCCTGATCGGCCAGTTCCACCCACACCGGCACCCACACGCATTCGCCATGCAGCCAGGCCTCGCGGCCGGCGCCGAAATCCACGTTGCTGCCGCAATTGTTGCGTCCGGCGGTATCCATCTGCACGTCGACCGCGCGAGTGAATGGCAGGTACAACTGCACCGGGTCGCCGAAGGCGTTGCCGCTGAACAGGTCGTAGAAGCGCGGTTTCGGATCCCAGTGCGCGGTCACGCCGACGATGCGGTAGGTGTGCCGGTCCATGGTGATCTCGCGGCCCACGCTGTCGGCGCCGTTGAAAAGCTGCTGGTTGAGCTCGTGGCTGATCACCGCCACGGCGGCGCGCCCTTCGTCGTCACTCGCATGCCAGGGGCCGCCGTACTCGAACGGCACGTCGAACATGCCGAAGAAATCCGCATTGGTGGCGTAGCCGTCGGCGATGAACGGCAGGCTCTGGTTGCCCTCGGGCAACACCGACGGCGCCACGTCGTAAAGCAGCGTCTGGCGCGTGGCCTTGTGCGCTGCGACCAGCGCTGTGGCGTCGGTGTAGGTGAGCGCTTCCGGCGGCTCGCCCTCGTCGTTGTATTGCGGGCCGCGGTTGTCGACCAGCACCGTGTACAACTGCGAGGACTTGCCGGGAATCGGGTCGCCCGACACTGCGCGGAACACCGACCAGGTGATCATCGACGCCGCCACGCCAAAACCGATCGCCATCACCATCAACGCGGTCAGCGCCGGATGACGGCGCAGGCTGCGAAGACCGAGTCGGACATAGTAGGCGAACATGCATGGTTCCTGTGTATGACGTAACCGTATTGACCCCGCAGGAGCGCACCGGGTGCGCGATGCTCCGATGCAGACCGAAGCGAAGAGCTATCGCGCGCAGGGTGCGTCCTGCATGGGCTCAGCCGTGGGCTTCGTCAGCGACGTGCACGGTGTGGAAGCGCGGGTCTTCCGACAGGTCCACCACCTGGCCGTCGATGATGTGCACGTTGCGCTGGGCGCGCGCGGCCAGCTCCGGATCATGCGTGACCATCACGATGGTGGCGCCTTCGCGATGGATGTCCTCGAGCAGTTCGAGCACGCTGCGCGCCATCTGCGTGTCCAGGTTGCCGGTCGGTTCGTCCGCCAGCAGCAGGCGCGGCGAACCGGCCAGTGCGCGGGCGATCGCCACGCGCTGCTGCTGACCGCCGGAGAGCTCGGCCGGGTAGTGCTTGGCGCGCGAAGCCAGGCCGACGCGCTCCAGCGACTCCATGATGCGCTGCTTGCGCTCGGCCGCCTTCATGCCGCGATAGCGCAGCGGCACCTCGATGTTGTCGAACACGTTGAGGTCGGGGATCAGGTTGAATGCCTGGAAGATGAAGCCGATCTTCTCGTTGCGGATCTTCGAGCGCGCGTTGTCGTTGAGGTTGCTCACCTCGATGCCGTCGAGGTGGTATTCGCCACCGCTGAAGGTCTCCAGCAGGCCGGCGATGGTCAGGAAGGTCGTCTTGCCGGAGCCGGACGGACCGGTGACGGCGACGAACTCGCCCTCCTTCACGTCGATGTTGAAATCGCGCAGCGCATAGGTCTCCACCACTTCGGTGCGGTAGACCTTGGACAGGTGGGTCATCTTCAGCATGGTTGTTCCTCGGTGGTGGTGATGGCTTTGCTCCTCCCCCTGCTTGCAGGGGGAGGTCGGGAGGGGTGAGGCTTTTGATTTGGGAGCAAGAGCTTCACCCCTCCCCAGCCCTCCCCTGCGAGCAGGGGAGGGAGAAAATCGTCAGTTGCTGATCGCGACCGTGGCCGCGCCCTTGAAGCTGTCGGTGCCGGAGATCACGATGCGGTCGCCTTCCTTCAGGCCATCGAGGATCTCCACCTTGTCGATGCTGGAGGCGCCGACGCGGATCGGGGTTTTCTTGGCGATGCCGTCGCGCACCAGGTAGGCATAGCTGCCGCCGGATTCGTCGACGAACGAACCACGCTGCACGGTCAGCACGTTGTCGCGCTTGTCCAGCAGCACGCGCACCGACAGCCGCTGGTTCTGCCGCAGCTGCTTCGGCGTCTCGCCCTCGAAGCGCAGCCGCGCGGCAACCTGGCCGTTGACCACTTCCGGCGAGATCGCGCTGACCAGGCCCTTCCAGGTATGGCCGTTGCCGCTGATCTCGCCGGACATGCCGATGCCGAGGTCGCGGGCGAAGCTTTCCGGCACCTGCATCTCCACCTGCAGCGCGGACAGGTCGATCACGCTGAGCAGTTGCGCATCCTTGGCCACGGTGGCGCGCTCGGCGATGAACAGCTGGCCGACCTGGCCGTCCACCGGCGACTTCACGTTGAGGTCGTCGACCTGGCGCTGCAGGTCCTTCACCAGCAGCAATTGGCGCTCGTGCGCGAGCTTCTTCGACTGGATGTCGAAGCTGAGGCTGTCGTTGTCGAGGCCGAGGTTGGCCTTGGCATGCGTGGTGGCGATTTTCGCCTTGTCCAGCGCGTCCTTGGCCTTGTCCACATCCATGTTGGACACCGCGCCCTTCGCATATGCCTTCTGGTAACGATCGAGATTGCGCTCGGCGGTGGTCTGGTCGATGGTGGCGTTGTCGTAGGTTTCCTGCAGCGCGGAACGCTGCTTGCGCGCGTCGATCTGCGCGCGCCGGTATTCCACTTCCATCGCGTCGGCGTTGCTCTGTTCCTGCGCCAGCTTGTTGGTCAGTTCCGGGCTGACGATGGTGGCCAGCACCTGGCCGATCTTCACCGTGTCGCCGGCATGCACCTTAAGCGTCACCGCGCCGCCGGAGGTGGCGTACAGGGTCGGACTGACCGCCGCCACCACCTTGCCCTCGGCAGCAATGTCGCGCACGAACGGGCCGCGTTCGACGGTGGCGAAGGCCAGCCGCGAACTGCTGACCGATTCGGACGCTGAGAACAGCCGGCCGATGCCCGGCGCCAGCCAGGCCAGCAGCGCCAGCACGAGTACGCCGGCGCCCAGCAGGATCAGCTGGCGCTTGCGGTTGGGTTTGACCTCGACCAGTCGGTCTTGTGCGGAAGTGTCGCGGATCATCTATGCCGTTCCTGACCGCGGACAGCGCGGTTGCATGGATACGTTTGCAATCCGCGTGCCACTCGAAAGGAACAAAATAATCACATGCTGTTCAACTACTTGGGGCGCATGCGCTGCGTCGGCGCAGTGTCCGCGGACACTGTGCGGACAGCCGGACGACCGCGGCTAGGCCAGCTGCCGCAACCTTGGAAAACGCGAAAGGCCCCGGTTCGCGCCGGGGCCTTTGGTGGCTCTCCATGCCGGATGGGCGATCCCGCTAGAACTCTTGCTTGAAGCGGATGCCGATCGTGCGCGGCTGGTTGAAACCGGTGTAGACCTGACCGTTCGGATATTGCGCTACGACACCGTGTGCCCCACAGACATCGACGCCGCACTCGGTGTACTTGTACTGCGCCGCGCGTTTGTCGAACGCATTGTTGACGTAAACGTCGGCCGACCAACTGCCTCTTTGCACGCCGGCGGACAGATCGACCGAATTGTAGGCAGGCAGGTCGCCGAGCAGTGCACGCTCGCTCAAGCGCAAGTCGGTCGTGCGCCTGCCGACATGGACCAGCGCCGCTTGGACGAACGCGTCGCTGCCACCCAGGTTGAAGCTGTAGTGCGCGATGAGGTTGCCTTTGAACTTGGGCGTTATCGGCAGCTGGGTTCCCTTCGGTGCGAGCGGCCCGGTCACGACGCTGCCGTCCTGCGGATTGAGCGAGCCGGCCGGGCAATCCGTGATCGGATGACCGCTGGCATCGGTGAACCCGCAATAGTTGGCGCTCAGCCTGGCGCGATACACCGCAAACCCCGCGGTCAGCTGCAGGTTGTACGTGGCCTGCCAGTTCAGTTGCGACTCCAGACCTTCGATACGCGCCGAGTTCGCGTTCTTGATTTCAGTCAGGCCGTTCGCGCCGAGGATCGGGAACTGGAAGTCGTTCCATGTCTCACGGAACACCGCGCCGTTGAACGACACCCGATTGCCCAGCCACGAAGTCTTCCAGCCCAGTTCTTCGTTGATCAGGAAATCGGCCTGATACGGCAACAGAGTGCCGCGCCGATTGACACCGCCGGGGCGGAAGCCCTCGGACCGGGTGGCGTAGATCATCTTGGTGTCGTTGATGTTCCACGTCAGGTTGTACTTGGTGAGATTCCCGCTTTCTTTCACTTTTTTGTTGAAGTCGGAACACGGCGCACCCATGAACGGCTCGGGCGACACGCAGGCCGCCTCACCCTGACTCGACGAAAAACCTGCGGCGTAGCCGAAGAAGCCATACAGCTGATTGCTGGTGCGGTAATAGCGCTCGCCGACCGTGCCGGTGAGCACATCGGGAATGAAGTCCCAGGACAGTTCGCCGAACACGGCTTCGTCGCGGTCGTAGCGCATTTGCCGGGTCAACCAGATCGTGTCTTTCCAGCCGGTGACGGACAGCGCGTCGGCCAGGCCATCGACCTGGTAATCCTGCAGGATGTCGTGCTTCTGCTTCTGCCAAAACAAGCCCGTGACGAGGCGCAGCCGATCGTCCGCCGGTGAAACCAGACGCAATTCGTGACTGTTGTTGGTGTAGCGATCGCGGTCGCTGATGTGCTGCGAGGGATTGACCAGTGCGCCGTTGTTGTCATAGAAGGACGCCCCGGAACCGTACAAGCTGTCGTACCAGAACCCGTAATCGGTGTAGTCGGTCTGCTCTTCCTGATTGCGCTTGAGGTGCGCATAGGCGTAGGTCAGATCGAAATTGCCAATCTTGCCCTGTACGGTCAACGCGCCCTGCCACCAGCGGTCATTGACGCGTTCGGGATAGAAGTGGGTGACGGCCAGGTCGCCAACGACGGGATCGCTGGCAAAGTTGCCGTGTGAGCGCGTTTGCTGCCCCATCAGCATCGGAGTGATCGACCAGTTGTCGTTGAGATCGACTTTCAGCGCGGCCCGCGCGCCGCTGGTATTGACGTCGTTGTAATTGTCCCGGGCATGTCCGATGCACTGGGACGCCGAGGACGGCGAGGTCCCGCTCGGCGTGCAACCTGGGGCATTGCTGATGGTGATGCCTGACGTGGGGAACGTGCGCGATCCGGCCTTGTTGTCGATGTAGCCGGCATCGTGTTCGCGCCAGCCCACCAGACGAATCGCGGCACTCGGGCTGATCGGCAGATTGAGCATGCCTTCGGCCGTATAGCCGATGCCGCCGTGCGCAACCGTATCCATGCCCAGGCTGTAACTCGCCGCGTAGCCGCTCGGATCGGGCTTGTTGGTGATGATGCGCAAGGCACCCGCTTCGGCACTGGCGCCATACAGCGTGCCCTGCGGCCCGGCCAGCACCTCGATGCGGGCGATGTCGTACATGTGGATGTCGAGCGGGCCCTGGATCGTGGTGACCGGCTGGTCGTCGAGATACACGCCCACGCTGGGCTGCGAGCCGGAGTGGTTGGTGTTGCCGCCGCTGGCCACGCCGCGCATGTAGATGCTGGCGAAGCCCGGGCCGGTGGCAATACCGCCGCCGCCCTGCTGGAAGGTGACGCTGGGCAGGTACTTCACGTAGTCGTTGAAGTTCTGCACGTGCAGCGCCTCGAGCTGGTCCGTCTCCAGCACGTTGATGCTGATCGGTACCTTCTGCAGGTTCTCGGTGCGTTTCTGCGCCGTCACGTTCACCACGCTCAGCGTCGTGGTCTTCGGTTTCGTTGCCGGTGTCGCGGGCGATGTTTCAGTCTGCCCGGCATCCTGCGCGAAAGCCGGCGCGGCCATGGCCAGACAGATCGCTGCCGCCAGCGGCACCCTGGCCAACCTGACCCGTTGCAGCCCCATGCCCTTTTTGAATTTATTCGTGTGCATACGTCCTCCCCTCCCAAGTCGACGACAATCCATCGGTTGCAGCCATTACTCCAATACCGGCACTTCCGGGTAGCTCTCCAGCACCGTCCCCAACGCCGACGCCAGAGGCCCCAACCATGTTTCGTAGTGGCGCCAGTGATCCACGCCTTCGCGGTAGATCGGCTGGCGCACCTGTTCCGAACTGGCCGTGCGTACCGGCCGCGGATTCCGGAAAAACTGCAGGCACGATGCCTCGAACGGCAGGCCGCAATACTCGAGCAGGCGACGCACTTCCCCTTCGGTATCGTCGACCATGCGCTCGTACACCACGCGGTGGATGCGCCCGGGCAGCACCGCATCGAAGTGCGCCATCAGCGCCACGTAGTCGCGGTAGTAGCGCCCCACGTCCCCAAGGTCGTAGCTGAAGCCCTGCCCGCGTGCGAAGTGTTGTTTGAAGGCCGAGAAGCCGCAGGCCAGCGGATGCCTGCGCGCATCGATGATCTTCGCGTTCGGCAGCATCAGGTGGATCAGGCCGAGGTGCATGAAGTTGTTCGGCATCTTGTCGATGAACAGCGGCGCCGTAGTCTTGCGCTGGATCCGTGTGTGCGCGAGGTAGCGCTCGCCGAGCGCACGCAGGGCCTCGGCATCGAGTGCCGCCAGTGCGCCGTGATACGGCATGGCCTCGTCGGCGTCGCCCTGCAGGCGCAACAGGCGCGTGATCGAGGTGATTTCGGGCAGCTCCATCGTGCCTTCGACCTGGCTGTGGCTGGACAGGATCTGCTCGATCAGGGTGGAGCCGGCACGCGGCAGGCCGACGACGAAGATCGGATCATGCGACGGGCTGCCGGCACCGGCGCGCGCGGCGAAGAAGTCGCGTGTGTAGTGCTCGCGGATGTAGCGCACCCGCGCGCTGGTGTCGTCGGCGCTGTAGTGCACCTGCGTACGCCGGATCGCATTGCCCCGCGCGTAATGCCGGAAGGACGGCTCGTACTCGCCGGCGTCTTCCAGCGCCTTGCCGACGGCGAACTCCAGGTGCAGGCGGTCGTCTTCGCCGAGATCCGCGCGCGCCAGCTGCGCGCGCATCGCGGCCAGCTCGTCGGCGCTGAAGCGGAAGGTCTTCAGGTTGGCCAGGCTCCACCAGACTTCGCCGAATGAGGGTTCAAGCTCCAGGCTGCGGCGATAGGCGGCGATGGCGCGCTCGGTGTGCCCGGCGGTTTTCAGCGCATGGCCGTAGCTCACCCACACTTTCGCATGGCGCGGGTAGTGTTCCAGCAGGTCGGCATAGATGCGGATGGCGGGCTCGTAGTCGCCGATCCGGCACAGCACCACCGCCTTGAGATTGCGGTTGCCCAGATGTCCCGGATCGGCCGCCAGCAGTTGTTCGATCTGGACCAGCGCCCGTTCCGGCTGGTTGCTGCGATACAGGACCAGCGCGTAGTTCTGGCGCGCCTCCTGGAAGCTGGGTGCCAGCTCCAGGCAGCGTTCCAGCAGGTGCAGGGCATCCTCGTTGCGGCCCAGCCGGGCAGCGACCTCGGCGAACATGCGGATCGCCGCCACGTCGGTCGGCGCTTGCTTCAGGTGCTCGCGCAACAAGGCTTCGGCCTCGGGGATGCGGTTCTCGACCAGGGCGACGGCAGCCGTCAACAGGCGCGGATCGCGCGTGGAATGACGCACGTGGCTGGCGTAGGCCGCGTCCGCCGCATTCTGTTCGCCGGCCGCCATCAGATGGTCGCCAAGTGCACGCCAGGCTTGGGGCAAGTCGGGCTTCAGCGCCAACGCACGGTGCAACGCCTGGATCGCTTCCTGCCCGCGCCCGCAGCGGCCCAGCGCCAGCCCCAGCTCGAAATGGATCATGGCCCAGTTCGGCTGGGCCCGCGCCAGGGGAATGAGGATGTCGAGCGCGCCTTGCGCGTCTCCCTGCAGCGAGCGCGCGGCAGCCAGCAACTGCAGTGCGAGCGGATGACCGGCGGCCACCTGCAGAATTTCCTCGAGCTGTTCGACGGCCAGTACCGGGTCCCGCTCCAGCAGGCTTGCCGCGTGGGCCAGTGCCTGTTCCAGCGTACCGATGGCCGGCGCACCCGTCACGGCCGACCCCGCCGTGACAATGCTCCCTGCCCGTGCGGGTCGAGTCTCGCGCGGCAACACAGCCTGGGCACAGCGCATTGCATGGACGGCAGCAGCTCCTCACGGGTATCGCTGCAATCTACAACTGAACCCGGCCGGTAGATAGTAGGTGCCGGCAAACACGTCAGGCTTCGGCATCCCGCCCCATGGCAGGCCGGAACCGGTTGCCCACGGTTCAACGGAGGCGCTAGGCTGGATCGGGCAAACACTGCTGCGGGCGAGACGGCAGGCGGGACATGGAAGCTCCGGAAGACGACTGCCCGCCGCGCCCATCCATCCGGGGACCGCACCTGCTCATGCCTGACGACACCATGGTCGAGGAACTCAACCGCGCACACGCCCTGCCCGCCCGCTACTACGCCGGCGACGCGATGCTGGCGATGGAACAGCGCGCGGTATTCGCGCGCAGCTGGCAGCTGGTGGCCCACCAGGAGCAACTGGCCGAGCCGGGCGATCATGCCGTCGGGCAGATCGCCGGGGTGCCCATCCTGCTGGTCCGCGGCGCGGACGGCGTGCTGCGCGCCTTCCCCAACGTCTGCCGCCACCGCGCGGGGCCGCTGGCGCTGTGCGACGGCAAGGGCGCGCGTGCCCTGCACTGCAAGTACCACGGCTGGACCTACACCCTCGAAGGTCAGCTGCGCAGTGCGCCGGAAATGCAGGACGCCTGCGATTTCAAGGTCGAGGACATCCGCCTGCCGCCCCTGCACGTGCGCGAATGGCAGGGCCTAGTGTTCGTGGCGCTGGCGCAGGATGTGCCGCCGTTCGACGAGGTCTATGCCGGGATCGCCGAGCGCATCGCGCCGATCGACCTGTCGGCCATGCGCTACCTGCGCCGCGACAACTACGACATCGACTGCAACTGGAAGGTCTACGTCGACAATTTCCTCGAGGGCTACCACCTGCCACACGTGCACCCGGGCCTGTCACGGGTGCTCGACTACCGCGCCTACGACACTGAGTTGTTCGCGTGGCATTCGCTGCAATCCTCGCCGCTGCGCGACAGCACCGAGCTCTACGGTGACGGCCAGGCGTTCTACTACTTCATCTATCCCAACGTGATGCTCAACATCATGCCCGGACGGCTGCAGACCAACCGCATCCTGCCGCTGGGACCGGACCGCTGCCGCATCGTGTTCGACTATTACTACGCACAAGACGAAGGCGCCCAGTCACGCATCGCCGCCGACCAGGCCTTCAGCGACGAAGTGCAGAACGAGGACATCGCGATCTGCGAAGCGGTGCAGAAGGGGCTGGCGTCCGGCTTCTACGTTCCCGGCCGGTTGAATCCGAAACGCGAGGGCGGCGTCTGGCATTTCCAGAACCTGCTGCGCGCGGCCTATGCCGGCCCCGCCGGCGAATCCGCGTGAGCATGCGCCGTTCCTGCCCTCCGCTCTTCTCGAACTGAACTCCAGGCAGAAGCCGACATGCGCAACGGCAACAAGATCGGCTTCTGGACCTGCACCGCGCTGGTCGTGGGCAACGTCATCGGCATGGGCATCTTCGTGCTGCCGGCGTCGCTGGCGCCGTTCGGATTCAATGCCCTGATCGGCTGGGTCATCGTGCTGGCCGGCTGCCTGGTGCTGGCCCGGGTGTTCTCGCATCTGGCCCGCGCCCTGCCCGACGCCGGCGGCCCGTACGGCTACATCCGCCATACGCTGGGCGAACTGCCGGCGTACATGGCGTTGTGGGCCTACTGGGTGTCGATGTGGCTGACCAATGCCGCACTCGCCACCGGCGTGGTCGGTTACATGACGGTGGTATTCCCGCCGCTGGGCGCGATCCAGCCGGTGCTGTTCGCGCTGTGCCTGCTGTGGTCGGTGGTGGTGGTCAACCTGTTCGGCGTGCGCACCGGCGGCGGCGTGCAGATCGTCACCACCGCACTGAAGCTGCTGCCGATGCTGGCGATCGCGCTGCTCGGCGGCTGGCTGCTGCTGACCTCGCCGGCAAGCTATACCGCGCAGTTACCGACGACACCGCTGACTTTGCACGACGTCATGGCCGCTTCCACTATCGCCCTGTTCGCGATGCTCGGCATCGAATCGGCGAGCGTGCCGGCGGCGCGGGTGGACGACCCCGGACGCACGATTCCGCGCTCGACCATGACCGGCACCGTGCTCACCGCGATCATCTACATCATCGTTTCCACCGTGCCGCTGCTGCTGATCCGGCAGCAGGAGCTGGCCGAGGCAAGCGCGCCGTTCGCGCTGCTGATGGACCGCTTCGCCGTCGCCGGTTCCGGGCGCTGGCTGGCGCTGTTCGTGGTGATCAGCGGGCTGGGCGCGCTCAACGGCTGGACCCTGCTCGCCGGCGAACTGACCCGCACGATGGCCGTCAACGGCGTGCTGCCGGCGGTGCTGGCGCGCAACAACCGTTACGGTGCACCGGTGGTGGCGCTGCTGGTGATCGGCGCGCTCGCCTCGGCGATGGTCTGGATGAGCTACAGCAAATCGCTGGTGTCGGCGTTCACCTTCCTCACCCGAGTGGTGACCGCCGCCAACCTGCCGCTCTACCTGTGCTGCGCACTCGCGCTGATCGTGCTGTGGTGGCGGCGCAGCGCAACGTGCGCCACGCGCCGGGTGCTGCTGGTCGCGGTCACCTGCGTGGCGTTCGTGGTGTTCGCCTTCGTCGGCATCGGCCACGAACCGTTCCTGTATGCGCTGGGACTGATCGCGGCAGGATTGCCGCTATATGTGTCCATGCGCCTGTTCCGCAGGAGCGCGCCGCCCGTCGAGGTCATCCCGGAATGAGAGATCCGCGCTACGACATCCTGTTCACCCCGCTCAAGATCGGCCCGGTCACCGCGAAGAACCGCTTCTTCCAGGTGCCGCACTGCAATGGCATGGGCCATGCGATGCCGCTGGCGCATGCGGCAATGCGCGAGACCAAGGCCGAGGGCGGCTGGGCGGTGGTCTCCACCGAGGAGTGCGAGATCCATCCCAGCGGCGACCTCACGCCCTACGTCGAGGCGCGGCTGTGGGACGACCGCGACATCCCAGCACTGGCGCTGATGTGCGACAAGGTGCACGCGCACGGCGCGCTGGCCGCGCTGGAGTTGACCCACAACGGCCCCACCGCGTCGAACCTGTATTCGCGCGAGGTGCTGCTGGCGCCGTCGCACCAGCCGTCCAAATACGGCTACCCGTCGCAGGCGCGTGCGATGACCCTGCACGACATCCGCGAGTACCGGCGCTGGCATCGCGAGGCGGCGATCCGCGGCAAGCGCGCGGGCATGGACATCATCTACGTCTACGCGGCGCACGACCTGTCGCTGGCGATGCACTTCCTGCAGCGCCGGCGCAACCAGCGCAGCGACGAATACGGCGGCTCGCTGGAGAACCGCGTGCGCCTGCTGCGCGAGGTGCTGGAGGACACCAGGGACGCGGTCGGCGACACCTGCGCCGTGGCGCTGCGCTTCGCCACCGAGGAACTGCTCGGTCCCGGCGGCGTGGAGCTGGCCGAGGCGAGGGAGATCGTGGGCATGCTGGCCGAGCTGCCCGACCTGTGGGACGTGAATCTTGCCGCCTGGTACAACGACTCGGTGCCCTCGCGCTTCGCCGGCGAAGGCGCGCAGGAACCCTTCATCGACTTCGTCAAGAAGACCACCACGAAGCCGGTGGTGGGTGTGGGCCGCTTCACCTCGCCGGACACGATGGTGTCGCAGCTCAAGCGCGGCGTGCTCGACATGATCGGCTGCGCGCGCCCGTCGATCGCGGATCCCTTTCTGCCGCGCAAGATCGAGGAAGGCCGCATCGACGACATCCGCGAATGCATCGGCTGCAACATCTGCGTCTCCGGCGACATGACCATCTCGCCGATCCGCTGCACGCAGAACCCGACCATGGGCGAGGAGTGGCGCAAGGGCTGGCATCCGGAACGCATTGCGCCAAAGCGCTCTCCCAGTCGCGTGCTGGTGGTCGGCGCCGGGCCGGCCGGACTGGAGGCCGCGCGCGCGCTCGGTCAGCGCGGCTACGAAGTGAGTCTGGCCGAGGCGCGCAAGGAACTCGGTGGCCGCGTCACCCGCGAGGCGCGCCTGCCCGGCCTGGCCGAATGGGCGCGCGTGCGCGACTGGCGCGTCGGCCAGATCCACAAGCTCGCGAATATAGCCGTCTATCTCGATTCGGCCTTGAGCGCGCAGGACGTACTCGACTTCGGCGCCGAACACGTGGTGCTGGCCACCGGCTGCCACTGGCGCCGCGACGGCTACGGCCGCAGCCATGGCTTCGCCATTCCCGGCTTCGCCAACAATCCCCGCGTATTCACGCCTGACGATTTGATGGACGGCCGCCTGCCGGAAGGCCGCGTGGTGGTGTTCGACGACGACGGCTTCTACTACGGCAGCGTCGCGGCCGAACTGCTGCGCTTGCGCGGCTGCGAAGTGATCCACCTGACCCCGGACGACGGCATCGCGCCGTGGAGCCTGCACACGCTCGACTACCGGCACATCCGCAAACGGATGGCCGAACTCGGCATCGAGGCGATGGTGTCGCAGGACATCATCGGCTACGACGGCACCACGCTGGCCGTCGAGGACGTCTGGACCCATCGGCGCCGCGAGCTGGGCTGCGACGCGGTGGTCGCGGTGACCGCCCGCGTACCCGACGACGCGCTGTACCAGGAGCTGCTGCGGCGCGAAGCGGAATGGTCCGCCGCCGGCGTGCGATCGTTGCGTTGCATCGGCGACGCCGAGGCGCCCGGACTGATCGCGCACGCGGTCTACGCCGGCCATCGCTACGCCCGCGAACTGGAGGAACCTGCCTCCGGCGAGGTCGCGTTCAAGCGGCATTTTCATACCGCGCACGCCGATGACCTGCGGCGCGAGCCGCAGGCGCGGGAACCTTCCTGAAAACCGGTACGACCGTCGGCGGACGCGACTAGCGGAACTGCCGATCGCGCTGCCCGGTATGCGCAGGGACGATCCGCCCGGCCAGTTGCCGCCCCAGCGGCGACAGCCCGCAGGCCGCTTCGCCGCGGAGCACGTCGAGGCCAGCCAACTGGCGTCGATGGAAACGCAGCGCGTACGCGTCGACCGCCGGCAGATGCGGCGTATCCGGCATGACGGCCGCGGGCTCGCCGCCGGCCAGCAGACGATCCCAGCCCAGATAATCGGTGTCCGGCAGCAGGTGCAGGCGCACGCGGGGGCGGCCGGTTCGATCCAGGCCGTCGACCCATTCGCGCGGCCCGTCCACCGCGATCACGCTGACCGCCATCAACCAGCGCACCCGCAGCAGCAGGGCCAGCTGCGGCGTTTCCACCAGCAGGCCGCGCGGCAGCGCCGACAACTCCGGCCCGCACGCCGCCAGCGGCATGTACAGCACGCTGTCGAGCGCCGGCAGTGCCGCGACCAGTGGCGCCGGTGCGATCCGCAGCCAGCGCCGGCACATGCCCGCGCCGGAGGCTTGCGCGTACCACGCCTGCCGTTGTCGCCACCATGGAATGAACATCGCCTGCCTCCAGCGACACGAGCCGGCGAAGACCGCCCAGGCTCGGGGGAAACGCGCGGGCTGTTGTCGCCCGCTGCGCCAGGGAAACCGACCGTCGTGGCTACTTGGTCAGGATCAGCTTGTCGTTGCGGGTCAGGCGCAGGTGGTACTCGCTGCCCTGGTGCTGGATCACCAGCTCGCGCTCACCTTCCAGCAGCGCGTGGCTGGAGACACGTCTGGCCGTTGCCGGAGTCGGCGACGGCAAAGCCGGCCGCGGGATCGGGCATGACGGCAACGGTTGGCGCAGGGACAGGACAGGCATCGGAATATCCGGAGGCAGCGGCGATACCTTTGATGATAATGATTCTCATTTGACTGTCAACCATTTCGCCTCGGCCCCGCTCAATCCGCCTCGACCGCCTGCCGGATCCGCTGCGCCACCGCCGCATCCAGCCGCGGCAACAGTTCAAGTGCATCCAGGTTCTGCGCCAGCTGCTCGCGCTTGCTGGCGCCGAGCATCACCGTGGAAACGTGGGGATTGAGCAGGCACCAGGCGATCGCCAGCTGCGCCAGGCTGGTGCCCAGCTCGGCGGCGATCGGCTGCAATGCGCGCACCTTGCCCAGGCGTTCGTCGCCGTGGCCCAGCACGCCCTCGCGCAGCCACTCGTAGCCAGGCTGGGCCAGCCGCGAGTCGGCCGGCACGCCGTCGTTGTACTTGCCGCTGAGCAGGCCGGACGCCAGCGGCGACCAGATCGTGGTGCCCATGCCGTAGGCCTCGTACAGCGGCGCGTACTCCACCTCCACCCGCTCGCGGTGCAGCAGGTTGTACTGCGGCTGCTCCATCACCGGCGCATACAGATGATTCTCGCGGGCGATCCTGTGCGCCTCGTGGATCGCCTCGGCCGGCCATTCGCTGGTGCCCCAGTACAGCACCTTGCCCTGGCGGATCAGCGTGTCCATCGCCGCCACGGTTTCGGCGATCGGCGTATCCGGATCGGGCCGATGGCAGAAGTACAGGTCCAGGTAGTCGACGCGCAGGCGCTGCAGCGCCTGGTGGCAGGCTTCCATCACGTGCTTGCGCGACAGCCCGCGCTGGGTCGGCAGCGGCTTGTCGACGGCACCGAAGAACACTTTGCTGGAGACGCAATAGCTGTCTCGCGGGAAACGCAGGTCGGCCAGCACGTCGCCCATCACCTGCTCGGCCACGCCGTTGTTGTAGGTCTCGGCGTTGTCGAAGAAGTTCACCCCGCGATCGTGCGCCAGCGCCAGCAGTTCGCGCGCCTGCGCGCGCCCCACCTGCTTGCCGAAGGTGACCCAGGCGCCGAACGACAGCGCGGAAAGTTGCAGGCCTGAGGTGCCGAGGCGACGGTAAAGCATGGGGACGCTCCTGTGGCGGGAAAGACCGCCAGCATGTCCAATCCGCGCGCGCGACACAACGGCGTAATCTTGTGTCTTTCCCACCACAGGAGTTCGCCATGTCCTCGATCACGGGCTGGGCCGCCGGCGCGGCCGGCCAACCGCTGAAACTGGCCACGTTCGACGTGGGCGCACTGGGCGCCGAGGAAGTCGAGGTGGCCGTCGACTACTGCGGCATCTGTCACTCCGACCTGTCCATGATCAACAACGAATGGGGCAATGCGCGCTACCCGTTCATCCCCGGGCACGAAGTGGTCGGCCGGGTCGTCGCGCTGGACGCGCAGGCCAAGGGGCTCAGCGTGGGCCAGCGCGTGGGCATCGGCTGGACCGCGGAGAGCTGCATGCACTGCCGCCCGTGCCTGTCCGGCGACCAGAACCTGTGCGCACAGTCGGTGGCGACCATCGGCGGCCACCACGGCGGCTTCGCCGACAAGCTGCGCGCGCACTGGGCGTGGACGATTCCGTTGCCCGAGGGCATCGACCTGGCCAGCGCCGGCCCCCTGCTATGCGGCGGCATCACCGTGCTGAAGCCCTTCCTCGCCCACGACATCAAGCCGACCGCGCGGGTCGGCGTGGTCGGCATCGGCGGGCTCGGCCACATGGCGGTGAAGTTCGCCGCCGCGTGGGGCTGCGAGGTCACCGCATTCACTTCCACCATGGCCAAGGCCGACGAGGCGCGCGGCTTCGGCGCGCACCACGTGGTCGCCAGCCGCGACAGCGCCGCGATCGAGGCGATCGCCGGCTCGCTCGACCTGCTGCTGGTCACCGTCAACGTGCCGATGGACTGGAACGCGTTGCTCAATACCCTCGCGCCGAAGGGCCGCATGCACGTGGTCGGCGCGGTGCTGGAGCCGATCCCGGTGCCCGCATTCGCGCTGATCATGGGCCAACGCGAAGTCTCCGGCTCGCCCACCGGCTCGCCGGTCGACATCGCCCGCATGCTGGACTTCGCCGCCCGCCACGACATCCGCCCACAGGTGGAGATGTTTCCGATGGCGAACGTCAACGAGGCGCTGCAGCATCTTGCCGACGGCAAGGCGCGCTACCGCATCGTGCTGCAGGCCGGCGGCTGAGGCGATTACCGGAGCAGGTACAGCCCCAGCGCCAGCACGGCCGCGGCGAAAACGCCGGCCACCACGTCGTCGATCATCACGCCCATGCCGCCCTTGACGCGGCGGTCCAGCCAGCTGATCGGCCACGGCTTCCACACGTCGAACAGGCGGAACAATACGAAGCCGAACGCGATCGCCCACCACGGCGCGGGCAGCACCAGCAACGGCAGCAGGGCGACCCACTGGCCGATGAATTCGTCCCACACCAGGCTGCGGTGGTCGGCCACGCCCAGCGCGCGGCTGGCCACGTTGCACGCCCACACGCCCGCGCCAAAACCGATCAGCAACACCGCCAGATAGATCGGCAACGGCAGTTCGCGCAGCAGCAGCCAGGGCAGCAGCGCGGCCAGCGAACCGGACGTGCCCTGCGCCACCGGCGCCAGGCCCGAACCGAAACCGCAGGCCAGCCAGCCGGCCGGCGTAGCCAGCAGGGCGCGGCGTTGCACGGCGCTGAGGCTCTTCCTGGCATTCACGCGAAGTGCTCCCAGCCCGGTCGATCCGTCGCCAGCGACGAGCCATCGGCAGCACGCACGCGCACGCCTTCGCCTTCCACGATGCGGCCGATCTTCGTGGCGCCACAGCCGAGCCGGGCCAGGCCGGCCTGCACTTCGGCCAGGCGAGCGGCCGGCACGGTGAAACACAATTCGTAGTCGTCGCCACCGCTCAACGCGAAGTGCAGCGCCGTGGTGTCGTCGTACAGCTCCAGCAGCGCCGACGAGCGCGGCAGCAAGGCGGTCTCGATCTCCGCCGCGACGCCGCTGGCGACGCAGATATGGCCCAGGTCGGCGAGCAGACCGTCGGAGACGTCGACGCAGGCCGTGGCCTGCCCGCGCAATGCCGTACCGACCGCCAGCCGCGGCGTCGGCCGGCTCAACCGTTCGACCAGGAAGCCGCGCAGCACGGTGCGGCCGTCGTCTTCGCGCGGCGGATGCTGCAAGGCA
The DNA here is from genome assembly GCF_040548735.1 of Rhodanobacter soli. Classification (NCBI taxonomy): domain Bacteria; kingdom Pseudomonadati; phylum Pseudomonadota; class Gammaproteobacteria; order Lysobacterales; family Rhodanobacteraceae; genus Rhodanobacter; species Rhodanobacter soli. Next base: position 1,043,182 of record NZ_JBEPSD010000001.1, read on the forward strand.
TGCAGGCCGGCAGCCGCGTCGCCCAGCGTGCCGGTCACCAGCACCGCATCGCCAAGCCGTGCGCCGGCACGGGTAAGCGCCTGGCCCGGCGGCACGAAGCCGTGCACGGCCACGCTGATCGTCAGCGGCCCGCGGGTGGTATCGCCACCGACCAGGGCCAGCCGGTGCGGCTGCGCCAGCTTCGCGAAGCCTTCGGCAAAACCCTCGACGAAGGCCGCGTCCGCGCTGGGCAAGGTCAGTGCCAGCAGCGCCCACGCCGGGCTGGCGCCCATCGCGGCAAGGTCGGAAAGATTCACTGCCAGCGCCTTCCAGCCGATATCGGCCGGCGCGGTGCCTCGCGGGAAATGCACGCCTTCGACCAGGGTGTCGATCGCCATCACGAGGTCTTTCCCCGGCGGCGGCGCCAGCACCGCAGCGTCGTCGCCGATGCCGACGCGCACGTCGTCGCGCGCTTGCCCGGTGTGCCGGCGGATCAGTTCGATCAGGTCGAATTCCATCGGGAAACCCCCATGCGAGGTCAGCGGCTGAACACGAGGGTGGGACTGTCTCGATAGGTCGACGGCTGCCACAGGCGGAAGCCGGCTTTTTCCGCGACCCGGATCGACGCCTGGTTTTCCGGCGCGATGATGCACACCACGCGCCGTCCGGGGAACTGTGCGTCGGCCCAGGCCGCGATCGCCGCCACCGCCTCGCTGGCATAGCCCTGGCCGTGCGCCTGCGGCGCCAGCACCCAGCCGCACTCCAGCATGCCGCGCAGCGAGGGCTGCAGTTCGCGCGCGAAGTCGGCGAAACCGACGTCGCCGACATAGCGGCCGCTGGCCTTCTCCTCGATGGCCCAGTAGCCGTAGCCAAGCAGGCTCCACAGACCGCGGTACTGCAGCAGGCGCTTCCACACTTCCTCGGCGGTGAACGGCTGGCCGCCGATGTAACGGGTGACCTCGGGGTCCGACCAGATCGCGGTGCAGGCGGCGTGATCGCCGGCCTGGTGTGCGCGCAGGCGCAGCCGCACGGTCTCGATCTCCGGCACCTGCCCGCCCGGCGACCCCGCGGTGCCCGGCATCAGCCGCGCTTCTCGACCGCGCGCAGTTCGCCGGCCAGCTTGTCCAGCACGCCGTTGACGTAGCTGTGGCCGTGGTCGGCGCCGAAGCGCTTGGTGACCTCGATCGCCTCGTTGATGACCACCCGGTACGGCACGTCCGGACGGAATTTCAGCTCGTACGCGGCCAGGCGCAGCGCGGCGCGCTCGATCGGATCGATCTGCGCCACCTCGCGGTCGATGTGCGGGCGCAGGGCCTCGTCCAGCGCGTCGACGTTCTTCTCCACGCCGTGCAGCAGGTCCTCGAAGTATTCGAGGTCGGCCACTTCCATGTCCTGCTCGTGGCGGAACTGCTCGATCACCGCGTTCATGTGGCTGCCGCTCAACTGCCACGCGTACAGCGCCTGCAACGCGCGGCGGCGGGCGCGCGAGCGCGCCTGCATGTCGAGGCCCTGCGGATGCTGGGTCATGCCAGCTTGCCGTACAGGTTGACCATTTCCAGCGCGGCGATCGCGGCGTCGGCGCCCTTGTTGCCGGCCTTGGTGCCCGCGCGCTCGATCGCCTGCTCGATGCTGTCGGTGGTCAGCACGCCGAACGCCACCGGCACGCCGGAGCTGTAGGCGGCCTGGGCCAGGCCCTTGGCGCACTCGCCGGCGACGTAGTCGAAGTGCGGGGTGGCGCCGCGGATCACCGCGCCCAGCGCGATCACCGCGGCGTACTTGCCGGAGTTGGCCAGCTTGTGCGCGGCCAGCGCGATCTCCCACGCGCCCGGCACGCGGACCAGCTCGATCGCGTCGTCCTTCACGCCATGACGCACCAGCGCGTCACGCGCCCCCGCCACCAGCGGCTCCACGACGAAACCGTTGAAACGGCCGGCGACGATGGCAAAGCGGCCTTTCGGCGTGGCGAAATCGCCTTCGATGATCTTCATTGCGGATTTCCTTGGTTGGACGCGCGGCCCATGCAGATCGGCCATTTTACGGGTTTGCCGGCCCGCCTGCTCGCTTGAGCTCCTCCCCTGCTTGCAGGGGAGGTCGGGTGGGGTCGCTCTTGATCTTCGGCAAGAGCTTTACCCCCTCCCGACCTCCCCCTGCGCACAGGGGGAGGAGCAGCACTCAGACGCCGGGCGGCAAATGGGGGTAGCCGCTGAAAGACAGCTGCGCCCTGCCGCCCGCGACCTGCAGCCGTGCCGGCGCGCCGAATGGCAGGGTGAACTTGTCCGGCTCGTGGCCGATCGGCAGGCCGTCGATCACCGGCATCGCGCTGGCGCGGCGGATCTGCGCGAAGCTGTCGACCAGGCCGTAGCCGTTGTCGTAGCTGCTGGGCCGGCACTGGCTGAAATCGCCCAGCAGCAGCGCACGCTGGCGCCCCAGCACGCCGGACAGGTGCAATTGGTACAGCATCCGCTCGATCCGGAACGGCGGCTCGCCGACGTCCTCGACGAACAGGATGCCGCCCTCGATCGCCGGGAAATACGGCGTACCGAGCAAGCTGCACAGCACGGCCAGGTTGCCGCCCCACAGCGGTCCTTCCACGTCGAGATGATCGGCGTCGGAGGTGGTTGCCCACTCGACCTGCGCTGCAGGCGCACGCACGGTGTCCCAGAAATGCCGCCAGGTGAATTCGCTGAGCGTCTCGGCGCCGAAATCGGCGCCCAGCATCGGGCCGCTGAACGTGCACAGGCCGCTCTTCGCATGCAGCGCCAGCTGCAGCGCGGTGAAATCGCTGTGGCCGACCAGCACGGTGCTGCTGCTACCCAGGCGCTCGCGCAAGGCGTCGTAATGCAGTTGCGTCAGCAGGCGCGTGGCGCCGTAGCCGCCGCGGATCGCCAGCGCGATGTCCGGCAACGCGTCCCGCGTGGCCAGCGCATTGAGGTCGGCGGCCCGCTCCGCATCGCTGCCGGCATAACGCTGCTCGCTGCGATCGAGCACCTCCAGCCCGTCCAGTTCGCAACCGGCCTCGCGCAGCCGCGCCACGCCGCGCGCCATCGCGGCGCGATCGTGCGGGTAACCCGAAGGGGCAATCAGGCGGATGGCGGTCTCGGACATGCTCGTCGTGATCGGGAAAGCTCAAGTATGGTTTGCAGGACATGGCCGCGGCATGGCGCGTTCATGCCCTGCGCGAGATTACACGTACTCCACCACTTCCAGCCCGAACCCGCCCAGCCCCACCATCTTGCGCGGCGTACCCAGCACGCGCAGATGGTGCACGCCGAGGTCGACCAGGATCTGCGCGCCGAGACCGAGTTGGCGCCACTCCTGCTGCTGCGCCTCTTCCGGCGCCTGCTTGCTGGGCTGGCGGTTGAGCCGGGCCAGCAGCGCCTCCGGGGTATCCTCGCCGGACAGCACCAGCAGCACGCCGCGATCCTCGTCGGCGATGCGGCGCAGCGCCGAGGTCACGGTGAGGCCGAGGTCGTCGCGCTTCAGATGCAGCACGTCGGACAGCGTGTTGCGCACGTGCACGCGGGTCAGCACCGGCGCGCCGTCGCCGACCTTGCCGCGCACCAGCGCGTAGTGCAGGCCACGGCGGATCGCGTCGCGGTAGGCCACCAGGCGGAACGGGCCAAACTCGGTGTCCACGTCCTCCTCGTGCACGCGCTGCACGGTCTTCTCGGTCTCGAGGCGGTAGCGGATCAAATCGGCGATGGTGCCGATCTTCAGGCCGTGCTTCTGCGCGAAGATCTCCAGCTCCGGCCGCCGCGCCATCGAGCCGTCCTCGTGCAGGATCTCGATCAGCACCGCCGAGGGCTCCAGCCCGGCCAACGCGGCCAGGTCGCAGCCGGCCTCGGTGTGACCGGCACGGGTCAGCACGCCGCCGGGTTGCGCCGTGAGCGGGAAGATGTGGCCCGGCTGCGACAGGTCCTGCGGCTTCGCATCGGACTTCACCGCCACCTGGATCGTGCGCGCGCGGTCGTGCGCCGAGATGCCGGTGGTGACGCCTTCGGCCGCCTCGATCGAGACGGTGAAGTTGGTGTGGTAGGCCGAGGTGTTGTCGCTGACCATCGGGCGTAGGCCGAGCTGGCGCGTGCGCTGCTCGGTCAGCGTGAGGCACAGCAGGCCGCGCGCCTCGCGCACCATGAAGTTGACGTCCTCCGGCCGCACCATCTGCGCAGCCATGATCAGGTCGCCCTCGTTCTCGCGGTCCTCGTCGTCGAGGATGACGACCATGCGGCCGGCGCGGATGTCTTCGAGGATTTCGGGAATGGTGTTGAAAGCCATGGGTGTTCCTTGAGTGCTGTTCTCCCTCCCCTGCAAAGCAGGGGAGGGCTGGGGAGGGGTGGCTCTTGTTCTGGTCTGTCAAATCAAAAGCGTTACCCCCTCCCGACCTCCCCCTGCCAGCAGGGGGAGGAGTTGAAAGTTCAGGCGAAGCCGTGCTGTTTCAGGAACGCCTCATCCAGCCGCGGCGTCTCGCCGCTGGACAGCAGCCGCTCGATGTAACGTGCCACCACGTCCACCTCGATGTTCACCGCGTCGCCCACGCGGCGCGCATGGAACGCGGTGTGCTCGACCGTGTGCGGGATCAGGTTGACGCCGAAGCGATGCCCGGCGACTTCGTTGACGGTGAGGCTGGTGCCGTCGATGCAGACCGAACCTTTCGCCGCGATGTAGCGCGAGATCGCCGCCGATACCTCGAACGTCCAGCGCTGCGAGCGGCCGTCCGGGGTGATCGACACGACTTTGCCGAGGCCGTCGACGTGGCCGGAAACCAGGTGCCCGCCGAGCCGGTCGGCCAGGCGCAGCGCCTTTTCCAGGTTCACCGGGTCGCCCGGCTTGAGCTGGCCCAGCGAGGTCAGCGACAACGTCTCGTTGGAGACGTCGGCGCTGAAGCCGTGCGGCTCCAGCGTGATCGCGGTGAGGCACACGCCGGACACGGCGATCGAATCGCCCAGCTGCACGTCGGCAAGGTCGAGGTCGGCGGTGTCGACGTGCAGGCGCACGTCGCCGCCGCGCGGTTCGAGCCGCGCGATGCGCCCCACGGCCTGGATGATGCCGGTGAACATCAATGCACCTCCGGACGGAGGGCGATGCGGCTTGGCGAATGAATGACTTTCATGAAACGTACTCCGCATGGTGTGAGCGAGTACGCCTCAAGGCATGAGGCCAGGCGCGCGCGTGAAGCACCCGCCGTGCCGTCTTCTCTTTATCCGGACTGTGAGGAAGCGGTCGCCCGCTTCCAACCGTCGGCTCCGGCATCGGACCGGATCTGCTGACCCTCCGGCATGGCCGGAAGCGCTCGCGGGCTCGCCTCGAAAGGCCTACCGCCGGTGGGGAATTTCGCCCCGCCCTGAAGACGTCGTGCAATGCCGGATCACCGGCGGCGGAAGTCTAGCACCATCGAAGTACGAAGCCGCCGACGCCACTGGGAAGCAGCGTTTCCCCATGCGCACGATCACGGCCGAACGGTCACGCCGCCAGTCCCTGGGCCAGATGGTCGATCAGCGCACGCAGTGCCGGCGTGCGCTCTGCACCGGGCAGCCACAGCAGGTGGATCGGGAAGGACGGCAGGTTCCAGTCCGGGAACAGGTCGACCAGCCGCCCCTCCGCGACCAGCGTGTCGGCCATGTAGTCGCCCTGCAATCCAACCCCCACCCCCGCCAGTAATGCGTCGCGAATGGCCTCCGCGTCGTTGCAGGTGAGCACCGGCTCGATGCGCACCGCGCGCCGCTGGCGCTGTCGGCTGAACGACCACAGCGTGCCGCGGCGATAGCCGCTGAAGGTGATGCAGCGGTGCGCCTTCAGTTCGGCCGGGTCGCGCAGCGGTGGCGCCGAGGCCAGGTAATCGGGCGAGGCACAGGGAAACACGCGCATCGTGCCCACCCTACGCGCCACCAGTTGCACATCCGCCAGCCGCCCCAGTCGCAGGGCCAGGTCGACCCTGCCGGTCACCATGTCGACATAGGTGTCTTCGTATGTCGCCTCGACGCGTATGCCGGGGTGTTCGCGCATGAAGTCGGCCAGCAGCGGTGCCACGCGATGACGGCCGAAGCTGCCCGGCAGGTGCACGCACAGGCGGCCGGATAGTCCGCCATCCGCCGGTCGCAGGTCGGCGGCCAGTTCGGTCATCACCGTTTCCATGCGCTGCCACTGCGCCAGCAACTGCTCGCCGCGCGCGGTCAGCGCCATGCGCCGCGTGGTGCGCAGGAACAGCCGCGCGCCCACGGCCCCCTCCAGCATCGCGATGCGTCGGCTCAGTACCGAGGGTGTGCAGCCGACCTCCAGCGCCGCCCGCGAGAAGTTGAGGCGCCGCGCGGCGGCGGCGAAGGCGCGCAGTTCGCGCAGGCGGGTCGGCGTGAGGTCGAAAGATTGATTCATTGAAGGAACAGAAGATTGCCCATTCGTGTGGATTATCACCGAGTCGCCGCGGCGCGACCATGCCCGCATGCCAACCTCAAGGAGTCGTGCCATGCGTGCCATCCAGCTTTCCGCGTTCGGCCTGGATCATCTCGATCCGGTCGACCTGCCTGCGCCACGCCCCGGTCCCCGCGAAGTGCTGGTGCGGATGGAGGCGGCCTCGCTCAACTTCCGCGATCACATGGTGGTCAATGGCGACCTCTATCGCGGCGTGCCGTTGCCGATCGTGCCGGTGTCCGACGGTGCGGGCACGGTGCTGGAGGTCGGCGAAGAGGTCACCCGCTTCAAACCGGGCGATCACGTCACCACGTTCTACAAGTCGCGCTGGATCGCCGGTGCCATGCGACCGGAATGGGAAGGCGCCGAGATCGGCGGGCCCGAGCCGGGCGTGATGCGCGAGCTGGCCTGCTTCGACCAGTACTCGCTGGCACGCGCACCCGCGCACCTGTCCAGCGTGCAAGCCGCCACGCTCCCGATTGCCGCTCTCACTGCCTGGCAGATCCTGGAAACAGCACACGTCACCGCCGGGCAAAGCGTGCTGTTGCTGGGCACCGGCGGGGTGGCGCTGTTCGCGCTGCAGTTCGCCAAGGCGCGTGGCGCGCGGGCGATCGTGCTGTCCTCCAGCGACGAGAAGCTGGGACGGGCCAAGGCGCTGGGTGCCGACGTCGGCATCAATTACAGGACGCACCCGCAGTGGGGTTCGCTGGTGCGCGAGGCCAGCGGGGGCAGGGGCGTGGATGTGGTCGTGGAGACGATCGGCGCGGCCACCCTGGCGCGATCGCTGGAGGCCGTGCGCATGCACGGTTTCATCGCCGTGCTCGGTTGGATCGGCGGCAGCGAGGCGACATTGCCACTCACGCCGATGGTGCTAAAGCGCGTGCGCCTGCAAGGTATTTCGGTGGCATCGCTGGAAACGCACGAGCAGATGGTAGCCGCCGTCGAAGCCATCGGCCTGCAACCGGTGATCGACCATGTCTACGGCTTCGCCCAGCTGCGCGAAGCGTTCGAGCAACTCGTCGCCGGCCGCCACTTCGGCAAGCTCGCCATCGACTTCGACCGCTGAGGGCTATCCATGCGTGTCTTCCCTTCCCTGCCCCGCGTCACGCGCGGCCTGCTGTCCATGCTGCTGGTGGCATTCGCCACGTTCGCCCACGCCACCGGCGCACCGGCCGATGTCCGCCTGTACGTGCTCGACTGCGGCCGGATCGACGTGCGCGACATGGGCATGTTCGACGCCAGCGGCGCGCTGGACGGCAAGCCGGGCACGATGTCGGTGCCGTGCTTCCTGATCCGCCACCCGAAAGGCATCCTGCTATGGGAAACCGGCCTGGGCGACGCCATCGCCGACCGCCCGGGCGGCATCGACTTTGCCCCCGGCGTCCATGGCAGCGTGCGGATCAAGCTGGTCGACCAGCTCAAGGCGATCGGCCTGAGACCGTCCGACATCGATTACCTGGCGTTCTCGCACTGGCACATCGACCACACCGGCAACGCCAACCTGTTCGGCGACGCCACCTGGATATTGCAGCGCCGGGAACTGGCCGCCGCGACCGGCCCCACGCCACCGCCGTTCGAATCACTGGCGCCGGTCAGCGCCTACCGGAATGCAAAGATCCGCCTCGCCGATGGCGACACGGACGTCTTCGGCGATGGCAGCGTGCAACTGCTGTTGCTGCCTGGCCACACGCCCGGCCATCAGGCTCTGCAGCTGCGCCTGCCGCACGCCGGCGTGGTGCTGCTCAGTGGCGATCTCTACCACAGCCGTGAAGCCCGCCAACTACGGCGCGTGCCCCGGATCAACATCGACCGTGCCGCCACACTGGCGTCGATGGATCGGTTCGAAGCGATCGCTGCGCGGATGCATGCGCGGGTGGTGATCCAGCATGACCCGCGCGATATCGCGCTGCTGCCGCGCTTTCCCGCCTACCTGCATTGAAAATCAGTTCGGCCGCATTCGCAGACGGATGTCCTGGCCCAGCATGCGCTGATCGACTACCTGCAGCTGCCAGCGTCGGGCCATGTCGTCGAGCGTGGGCAGTTGCAGCAGCGGGCGCGCGCCGTCGCCCAGCAGCAGGGGCGCGACGTAGAGCAGCAATTCGTCGACCAGGCCGGCGGCGAACAGCGCGCCGCACAGGGTCGGGCCGGCTTCGACATGGACTTCGTTGCAACCGCGGCCGGCCAGCAGGGCAAGCGCCGCGCGCAAGTCCAGCACATCGCCTTGCATGGCCAGCGCGACCCGCTCGACCCGCGCGAAGCGTTCGTCCGCGCCGGACGCCGCTGCGCCATGCAGGAGCAGGGTCGGCACCGAGCCGTCCAGCACGTGGCTGCCGGCCGGCGTGCGCAGCTGGCGGTCGAGGATCACGCGCAACGGCGGCGCGAATGCCTCGCCTTCGGGCAAGCGCACGGTGAGCCGCGGGTCATCGGCCAGCACCGTACCGCTGCCGCTGAGGATCGCCGAGCTGCGTGCGCGCCAGCGCTGCACGTCGGCGCGCGCGGCCTCGCCGGTGATCCACTTCGACTTGCCGTTGGCCAGCGCGGTGCGGCCGTCCAGGCTCATCGCCAGCTTCACCCGCACCCAGGGACGGCCGCGCTCGATCCGGCTGAAGAAGCCGACGTTGAGTTCGCGCGCGGCCTCGCGCATCAGGCCGACATCGACCATGACCCCGGCGTCGCGCAGCTTGCCGATGCCGCGACCGGCAACCTGCGGGAACGGATCCTCGGCGGCGATCACCACGCGCCTGACGCCGGCGGCAACCAGCGCATCGGCGCAAGGCGGCGTGCGGCCGTGGTGCGCACAGGGCTCCAGCGTCACGTAGGCGGTGGCGCCACGCGCCCGTTCGCCGGCTTCGCGCAGCGCATATACCTCGGCATGCGGTTCGCCGGCGCGCTGGTGGAAACCCGTGCCGACCACGTCGTCGCCATGCGCGATCACGCAACCCACGCGCGGGTTCGGCTGGGTGGTGCACAGGCCGCGTTCGGCCAGGTGCAGGGCGTGCGCCATGTGAGTGTGATCAACAGCCGAAAAAGAGTCGGTCACGACGCCGCGCCTTTGTGGGAGCGCACCTTGTGCGCTAAAAACTTGCATTGCGGCGACATCATTCGCGCACGGGGTGCGCTCTTACAGGCACCGCGTCATTTGCCTTCGCGCTTGCCGCCGCCGAGCAAGGGCAACTGCAAATCGGCCAGTCCGGGCAGGTCGCGCTCCAGCTTCTCGATCTCCTCGCGGAACGCGTGCACGTCCTCGAACTTGCGGTAGACCGAGGCGAAACGCACGTAGGCGACCTGGTCGAGGTTCTTCAGCTCGCGCATCACCAGTTCGCCGAGCTGGCGCGACGGCACCTCGCGTTCGCCGCTGCGGCGCAGGTCGTTGATGATGGTGCGCATGGCGCTGTCCACGTCGTTGCTGGACACCGGCCGCTTCTGCAGCGCACGCTCGAAACTCACCCGCAGCTTGCGCTCGTCGAACACCTCGCGCCGCTCGCCGCTCTTCACGATCGTCGGCAGCTTCAGCTCGGCCGTTTCGTAGGTGTTGAAGCGCTCGCCACACTGCTCGCACTCGCGCCGGCGACGCACGCTGGCGCCGTCCTCGGTGAGCCGTGAGTCGATCACGCGGGTGTCTTCGTGCTGGCAGAAGGGGCAATGCATGCTCAGTAAGTGTCGACCATTGCCTGCACGAAAGCACGCACGGCGGGCGGCACCCGTCCCTGCAAGGCGCCTCGCTCATGCTGGAACAGGGTGGCGACAAAGAACGGGTGGCCCTCCAGTTCGATGCCGCGAACGTCGCCGGCGGCGTCCACCGCACAGATCCGCAGCGGACCATCCGCAAGCGCCTCACGGAAATCGGGGCTCAAGCCGTAGCTGCAGTGATAACCCTCGGCGATCGCATTGACGCCATAGGCCCGCGCCAACCGCGAGCCCTCGGCCAGATGCACGGCATCGGTCACCTCGACCAGCGTGCACAGCAGCGGCACGATCACCTGGCGCCGGGCGTGTGGTGCCGTTTCGGCATGCTCGGCGTCCGCCCAGCCGAGTACGTTGCGCGCATATTCGATCACGGCATGCTGGAAACCACCGCAAGTGCCCAGGAACGGGACGTGCCGCTCGCGCGCCACCTGGATCGCCGTGAGTGCGCCTTCCATGCTGCGATACGGACTGGCCGGGACGCACCAGAGTCCGTCGAACTCCGCCAGCGCGGCGCCGTCACCGACCTGGTCGGTCGGTATCCAGACCGGCTCGACCGTCACGCCGCAGGCATCGGCCGCCATGTCCAGCGCCAACGGAATGGCGCGGTGGGCGACCACTTCATCGTTGTGGTCGCCGATCAACCCGACCTGCAGGGCATGCATGCCGGTGGCTCAGCCGTAAACCGGGAACTTCTTGCACTGCGCCGTGACGTTCCCGCGCACGCGGGCGATCACCGCCTCGTCGGCTGGCGCGTCCAGCACGTCGCAGATCCAGTTCGCCAGTTCGGTCACGTCCGCTTCCATGTAGCCGCGGGTGGTGACGGCCGGGGTACCGACGCGCAGGCCGGAGGTGACGAAGGGCTTGCGCGGGTCGTTCGGCACGGCGTTCTTGTTGACCGTGATGTGCGCCTTGCCCAGCGCTTCCTCGGCGGCCTTGCCGGTGACGTCGCGGCCGATCAGGTCGACCAGCATCAGGTGGTTCTCGGTGCCGCCGGAGACGATCTTGTAGCCGCGCGCGATGAAGGTCTTCGCCATCGCCTTGGCGTTCTTCACCACCTGGGCCTGGTAGGCCTTGAACCCGGGTTCCAGCGCTTCCTTGAACGCCACCGCCTTCGCCGCGATCACGTGCATCAGCGGGCCGCCCTGGATGCCGGGGAACACGATCGACTGCAGCTTCTTCTCGATCTCCTCGCCCGCGCCCTTGCTCACGATGATGCCGCCGCGCGGGCCGCGCAGGGTCTTGTGGGTGGTCGAGGTGACCACGTGCGCATGCGGCAGCGGGCTCGGGTACACGCCGGCGGCGACGAGGCCGGCGACATGGGCCATGTCGACGAACAGGTAGGCGCCGACCTTGTCGGCGATGGCGCGGAAACGCGCCCAGTCCATCACCTGCGAGTAGGCGGAGAATCCGGCCACGATCATCTTCGGCTGGTGCTCGACGGCGAGGCGCTCGACTTCGTCGTAGTCGACCAGGCCGTTCTCGTCGACGCCGTACTGCACCGCGTCGAGGATCTTGCCGGAGAGGTTCACCTTGGCGCCGTGGGTGAGATGGCCGCCGTGGGCCAGGCTCATGCCGAGGATCTTGTCGCCCGGCTGCAGCAACGCGAAATACACCGCCTGGTTCGCCTGCGAACCGGAGTGCGGTTGCACGTTGGCGTAGTCGCAGTCGAACAGCTGCTTGAGCCGCTCGATCGCCAGCTTCTCGGCGACGTCCACGTACTCGCAGCCGCCGTAGTAGCGCTTGCCCGGATAACCCTCGGCGTACTTGTTGGTGAGCTTGGAGCCCTGCGCTTCCATCACCCGCGGGCTGGCGTAGTTCTCCGAGGCGATCAGTTCGACGTGATCTTCCTGGCGCTGGCCTTCATCGGCGATGGCCTGGGCCAGTTCGTCGTCGTAACCGGCAATCGTGCAATCCTTGGGGAACATTCTGGCCTCGGCGGGTGATGGCGGGATTAGCCGGAAAGTGTAGCGCTGCCGGGCGCTTGCGGCCACCGGCCAGCGCCCGCCCGGGCAACCGCCGCCCGCCGGTGCAACGCCGACACCATCACGTAGCTGATCACCATCAGCAGCAGCCACGCCCCCAGCTTGCCCAGCGGCACCATGTGCCAGCCATGGCGCTGGGCCGGATACAGCCAGGCCCTCCCCAGCGTGCCGGCGTTCTCGGCCAGCCAGATGAACGCCGCCACCAGCACGAAACCCAGCAGCAGCGGCATGCGCCGATGCACGCGGCGGATCCGGTAATGCACCTGGCACGGCCCGAACAGCCACGCGAGCGCGACGAACAGCAGCCAGAGCCGTGTGGCCGCAGCCGCCTGGCCAGCCAGCGATCGAGTATGGCCAAACGCCGCCAGCGCATCGTCGCCATACCCGTTTCCATGTGCCTGTCCCCTTGTCGGATGACAGCCGAAGATCGAACGCCCATATGGCAAGGGCCGTGCGGCGGCAGGGCAAAAGACGGGCACTCGTCAACTCGCACTCAATCACGAAATGACAATATTTGAAATCTGTCATTCAATACAACATACTGCGCACTCAACCCCGCGCACAGGACACCACGATGGAACATCGAATCCTTGGCCGTAACGGCCTGCAGGTTTCCGCCCTCGGCCTCGGCTGCATGGGCATGTCCGACCTCTACGGCAAGGCCGATCGCGGCGAAGGCATCGCCACCGTGCATGCCGCGCTGGACGCCGGCATCACCCTGCTCGACACCGGCGACTTCTACGGCATGGGCGACAACGAGCTGCTGCTGGGCGAGGCGCTGGCCGGCCGCCCGCGCGACAGCTACCAGCTCAGCGTGAAGTTCGGCGCGCAACGCGGCCCGGACGGCGCGTGGCTGGGTTACGACGCGCGTCCCGCAGCGGTGAAGACCGCCCTGGCGTATTCGCTCAAGCGCCTGCGCACCGACTACATCGACGTCTATCGCCCGGCCCGACTGGACCCGAACGTGCCGATCGAGGACACCGTCGGCGCGATCGCCGAGCTGGTCCAGGCCGGCTACGTGCGGCAGCTCGGCCTATCCGAGGTGGGTGTGGAGACGATCCGCCGCGCGCACAGCGTGTTGCCGGTGGCCGACCTGCAGATCGAGTATTCGCTGATCTCGCGCGGCATCGAGGCGGCGATCCTGCCGGCCTGCCGCGAACTGGGCATCGCCGTCACCGCCTACGGCGTGCTGTCGCGCGGCCTGATCAGCGGCCACTGGTCGAAGGACCGCGGCACCGACGCACGCGACTTCCGCCAGCATAGCCCGCGCTTCCAGGGCGACAACCTCGAGCGCAACCTGGCCCTGGTCGACTTGCTGCGCCAACTCGCCGACGCACGCGGCTGCAGCGTGGCGCAGCTGGCGATCGCCTGGGTGCTGTCGTGCGGCGACGACATCGTGCCGCTGGTCGGCGCGCGCACGCGCGAGCGCTTGCATGAAGCACTGGGCGCGCTGCAGGTAACGCTCTCCGCCGACGACCTCGCCGCGATCGAGCGCGCCGTGCCACCCGATGCAGCGGCCGGCGATCGCTACGCCGCCGCGCAGATGGCCATGCTCGACAGCGAACGTGGCGCGCGCTGAAGCGCGCCGCCACTCCCTTCCCGCTTCGCCAGAGGAAAACCGCATGTACGCCATCATGGGAATCACCGGCCAGGTCGGCAGCGCCACCGCCAGGCATCTGCTGGACAACGGCCAGCGCATCCGCGCGATCGTGCGCGACAAGGCAAAAGCCGCGGTGTGGGCCGCGCGCGGCGCCGAGATCGCCATCGCCGACTGGTCCGACGTCGATGCACTGGCCGCCGCATTCAGCAACGTCGACGGCGCGTTCGTCATGTTGCCGGCCAACTTCGCGCCCAGCCCCGATTTCGCCGAACCGCGCGCCCTGGTGCGGACGCTGACCGCTGCGTTGCGTCAGGCCCGGCCGCCGAAGGTCGTCGCGCTGTCGTCGATCGGCGCCCAGCACGATCGCGACCTGGGCCTGATCACCCAATTGCACCTGCTGGAAAGCGCACTCGACACGCTGCCCATGCCGCGCGCCCACGTCCGCGCCGCGTGGTTCATGGAGAACATGCGTTGGGATGTGGCGCTGGCGCAGTTCGAAGGGCGCCTCGTCAGCTACCTGCAACCGCTCGATCGCGCGATACCGATGGTCGCCACCGACGACATCGGCCGCACCATCGCCGGCACGCTCATCGAAACCTGGTTCGGTCGCCGCGTGATCGAGCTGGAGGGCCCGCGGCGCTACAGCCCGCTCGACATGGCGCAGGCACTGGCCGCGGTGCTCGAGCATGATGTCGAGGCGACCGCGGTGCCGCGCGAACAATGGGTGGCGCGCTTCGACGACGAAGGCATGCCGGCCGGCCGCACCGGCCCGCGCATCGCCATGCTGGACGGCTTCAACAGCGGCTGGATCGGCTTCGAAAACGGCACCACGGAGCACGTGCGCGGCCACATTCCACTGGGCTACGTGGCCGACGAACTCGTCAGCGCCAGCCTTGGCATGGTTGAATCGGCGGCATGAACGACTCCGTACTGACCCCCGAACGCATCCTTGCCGCCGCCGAGGACGTGCTGCGCCGCTACGGTCCCGGCAAGGCCACCGTGGTCGACGTGGCGCAGGCGCTGGGGGTCAGTCACGGCAGCGTGTACCGCCATTTCGCCAGCAAGGCGGCACTGCGCGACGCGGTGCTGCGGGGCTGGCTGGAGCGGATGATGGCGCCGTTGCGCACGATCGCCGCCAGCCGCGCCGCACCGCCGGCGCGGTTGCGCCTGTGGCTGGCCACGCTGCGCGAGATCAAGCGCGACAAGGCGCTGGGCGAACCGGAACTGTTCGCCACCTACGGCGCCCTGGCCGCGGACGCGCGCGAGGTCATCGGCGAGCACGTCGAGCATCTGCGCGAACAACTCGCCTCGATCGTTGCCGCGGGTGTGGCCAGCGGCGACTTCCGCAAGGTGGACGCCAGGGCCACCGCGCTGGCGATCTTCGACGCCACCTCGCGCTTCCACTACCCCGGCATGGCCCACCTGTGGGGCACCCCGGGCGAGGATGCCGCCTTCGCGCAACTGGTCGACCTGCTGCTGGCCGGCCTGGCGCCGACAACCGCGCCGCCCCGGCGCCGCAAATCGGCAGGCTGACCCGCGGAATGCCGGCACAAGCCGCTATAATGCGCGGTTTGACGAATTCCCTTTCCGTGCCGACCCAGCAGCAGGTGGCGCGGCGCACGCCTTCGGAGGTTGCATGAGCTCGCAGTACATTTTCACCATGAACGGGGTCAGCAAGACCGTCCCGCCGAAGCGCCAGATCATCAAGGACATTTCGCTGTCGTTCTTCCCCGGCGCCAAGATCGGCCTGCTTGGCGTCAACGGCGCGGGCAAGTCCACCGTGCTGAGAATCATGGCTGGCGTGGATACCGACTTCCAGGGCGAGGCACGCGCGCAGCCAGGCACCAAGATCGGCTACCTGGCGCAGGAGCCGGACCTGAACCCGGCCAAGACCGTACGCGAAGTGGTCGAGGAAGGCGTGGCGGAAATCCTCGATGCGCAGAAGCGGCTGGAAGAGGTCTACACCGCCTACGCCGAGGACGGCGCCGATTTCGACAAGCTCGCCAAGGAGCAGGAGAAACTGGAAAATCTGCTGGCCGCCAACGATGCGCACGCGCTGGAGCGCCAGCTGGAAGTGGCCGCCGACGCGCTGCGCCTGCCGGCGTGGGACGCGGTCATCGGGCCGCTTTCCGGTGGCGAGAAGCGCCGCGTGGCGCTGTGCCGCCTGCTGCTGTCCAAACCGGACATGCTGCTGCTGGACGAACCGACCAACCATCTGGACGCCGAATCGGTCGACTGGCTGGAAAAATTCCTGCACGACTATCCCGGCACCGTGGTGGCGGTCACCCATGACCGCTACTTCCTCGACAACGCCGCCGAGTGGATCCTCGAACTCGACCGCGGCCGCGGCATTCCGTGGAAGGGCAACTACACCGAATGGCTGGAGCAGAAGGACGCCCGCCTGAAGCAGGAAGCGAACCAGGAGAAGTCGCGCCAGAAGGCGATCGCGAAGGAGCTGGAGTGGGTGCGTTCGGCCGCCAAGGGCCGCCAGTCCAAGGGCAAGGCCCGCCTGGCCCGCTTCGAGGAACTGAACTCGGTCGACTACCAGCGCCGCAACGAGACCAACGAGATCTTCATCCCGCCGGGCGAGCGCCTGGGCCAGGAAGTGATCGAGTTCAAGAACGTGACCAAGTCGTTCGGCGACCGCGTGCTGATCGAGGACCTGTCATTCAAGGTACCGCCGGGCGCCATCATCGGCGTGATCGGCCCGAACGGCGCCGGCAAATCCACCATGATGAAGATGATCATGGGCAAGGAAACGCCGGACTCGGGCGAGGTGAAGCTGGGCCTCACCACCAAGCTGGCCTATGTCGACCAGTCGCGCGACGCGCTCGATCCGAAAAACAACGTGTGGCAGGAAGTGTCCGGCGGTTCGGACATCATCACCATCGGCAACTTCGAGATCCAGTCGCGCGCCTACATCGGCCGCTTCAACTTCAAGGGCACCGACCAGCAGAAGATCGTCGGCAACCTGTCCGGTGGTGAGCGCGGCCGCCTGCACATGGCCAAGACCCTGCTGCAGGGCGGCAACGTGCTGCTGCTCGACGAGCCGTCCAACGACCTGGACGTGGAAACCCTGCGTGCGCTGGAAGATGCCCTGCTGGAGTTCCCCGGCTCGGCCATCGTGATCTCGCATGACCGCTGGTTCCTCGACCGCATCGCCACCCACATCATCGCGTTCGAGGGCGACTCGCACGTGGAGTTCTTCCCCGGCAACTACAACGAGTACGAGGCCGACAAGAAGCGTCGCCTCGGCGAGGAAGGCGCGCGGCCGCACCGCGTGAAGTACAAGAAGCTGGCGTAAATGCTTCCTGCTCCCTCCCCTGCAAGCAGGGGAGGGTTGGGCGACCGAAGGGAGTCCTTCAGGTGAGGGGTCGCTCTTGATCTCAAAGTCAAAAGCTTTACCCCCTCCCAACCTCCCCCTGCAGGCAGGGGGAGGAGCACTGCACAGCAGCAACGATCGACTCGATGGAGACCCCGATGCACTTCATGCAATCCCTGCAACAGGCATGGACCCGCAACGACTCGCTGGTCTGCGTCGGCCTCGATCCGGAACCGGCGAAATTTCCCGCACATCTGCGTGACGCACCCGACGCAGTGTTCGATTTCTGCCGTGCCATCGTCGACGCCACCGCCGACCTGGTCTGCGCGTTCAAGCCGCAGATCGCGCACTTCGCCGCGCTGCGTGCCGAAGACACGCTGGAACGGCTGATCGCGCACATCCACGCGAAGCATCCTGGCGTACCGGTGATCCTCGACGCCAAGCGCGGCGACATCGGCAGCACGGCGCAGCACTACGCCAGCGAGGCGTTCGAGCGTTACCAGGCGGATGCGGTGACGCTGAACCCGTATCTCGGCCGCGATTCGATCCAGCCGTTCCTCGATCGCGCCGACAAGGGCGTGATCCTGCTTTGCCGCACGTCCAATCCCGGCGGCGCGGATTTCCAGGCGCTCGATTGCAGTGGCCAGCCGCTATACCTGCGCGTGGCTGAAACCATCGCCCGCGACTGGAACGCCCATGGCAACTGCGCCCTGGTCACCGGCGCCACCTGGCCGGAGGAACTGGGCAAGGTGCGCGCGGTGGTCGGCGACATGCCGCTGCTGGTACCCGGCATCGGTGCCCAGGGCGGTGACGTGGAAGCGGTGCTGCGCCACGGCCGTACGGCCGCCGGCACGGGCCTGCTGATCAGTTCGTCGCGCGCGATACTCTACGCCGGCCACGGCGAGGACTTCGCCGCGGCTGCCCGCGCCGCCGCCAGCGGATTGCGCGACACCATCAATCGCTGCCGGCGCGGCTGAGGGGGTCGCGCGCCGGCACTGCGGTCAGCCCGTCGCCGTCTTCGCCGCCTGCAGCGTCTTCGTCTTCAGATCCAGCGTATCGGCCGCATCCAGCAGCGCCCGCGCAAAGCTGCGTACCTCGGCGGGGCGCAAGGCATACCAGTTGCCGCTCTTGCTGGCCTCGGCCAGCTTGCGCCCCGCACGGGACACGCAATGCGGCCGGAAGATCACCATGCCGGTCAGCGATTCCGAGCTGATATCCGCAGAGACGATCTGCATGTGGGTTTCATCTTCTTTCTTCACCAAACCTCTCCCGGGCAGACATCCGCCCTCATGCAGCTTACGCCACCGCAAGTTCAGGCGGTGTTTCCGCGTGTCTCGGCACCTGTACGGCCGTTGTAACCTTTGGGAGCTGCGTGTCCGCGGCATGTCAGATCGCGGTTGCTCGGCGCAGCACTCCCCAACCCGAAAAGGAAGACAACGCATGTCCGAACAGACCGATGTCCGCGTGGAAGACTGGAACCGCTTGCAGCGGGAAGTAGCGCGTTTGCGCACCCTGGTGATCATCGCCCTGTTGGCGGTAATCGCATTGGCGGCCGTGTCGTTGCTGCGCAAGCCGGAAACGCCAACCAAGCCAGACACGATTCTCCGGGCACAGGGCCTGGTGATCACCGATGCGCAGGGGCACGACCGCATCCTGATCGGCGCACCGGTACCGGCCAGCAAGGACCGCACGCGCAAGGACGATGCCTCGGACGGCATCATCTTCCTCGGCAAGACCGGCGCGGATCGCCTCGCCGTCGGCCAACTGCCCACGCTGCACATTGACGGCAAGACCTACAAGCGCCGCGGCGACGACGACAACTACGGCATGACGCTCTACGACACCAAGGGCAGCGAACGCGGCGGCCTGGCTTCCATGGGCGGCGGTCGCGTCGGGCTCGCGCTGGACCGGGCCACTCCACCGTACGAAGCGATCGGCTTGATGATCGACGATTCGGAGAACTTCGCCGGGATGTACATCAATTACGGCGACCCCAAGGCGCGCGACTCCGCGATCGAGTTGGGCACCGATACCGACCACGCCAGCATCGAGCTCAAGGGCAAGGACGGCCATGCCCGCGCGAAGCTGAGCCTGGACGGGGCGAACAAGCCCGCCTGGCAGTTCGACGACACCGAATCGGCATCGAAGGCCGCGCAGCCCCGAGGCCACTGACCGCAATAGCCGTACCGCCCATGCGCAACCGACGTCTGCGCATGGGCATCAATCCGTCACCACCGTCGCCGGCAAAGGATTTCCCGCGACCTGTGGCGCACGCAGCAACCTCGCACGCAACCAGCGTTCGCATGGCAGCGACAGCCAGCGCTCCACTGCCATGCCAAGCAGCCAGCACAGCGGCAGCGCCAGCAGGTACCACAGGAAACCCCAACGCGGGTCGCCGTCGGCCACGCGGTACAAGCGGACTACGGAAAACACCACGAACATGTGGCTGAGGTAGATCTCGTAGCTCAGGCGACCCCATGCGCGCAGCCAACCGAAGCCGCGCGGCGGGCGCGGCGGGCGCGCCTGGCAGGCGATCAGCAACGACATCGCGGACGCCGTCAGCAACAGCATCACGCCGTCGTGCAGCAGCGGCCACAGCCAGCGGCCACCGAGCATCGAGGCCAGCAGGCCGATCACGCCGAAAGCGTACAGGGCCCTGACCTGCCCCGCGGACGGCGCCGGCCAGCGCGCCGCCAGCAACGCGCCGATCACCCCGGTGGCGATCGCCGCCATGCCGGGCAGGTAGGCCTTCTCCTGCCAGATCTCGTTGCCGTCCAGCACGGCCCGCGTGAACGGCAACGACAACGCCAGCAGCACCAGCATCGTCAAGAGCACCGCGCGGCGCCGCGTCAGCAGGCACACCAGCGGAAAGCCGATGTAGAACACTTCCTCGATCGACAGCGACCACAGCACGTCCCAGTTGCCGGGCAGATAACCGGTCTGCCCCTCGTACCAGTTCAGGTGCAGGCCGAGCGCGGCAACGATCGCGCGCGGCAGCGACTGGTTGGCGTGGATGATCGTGTAGTCGCGCACGCCGGCCAGGTGCAGCACGCTCAGCACCACCACCAGCGCCAGCAGGCACGGCACGATGCGGGCGAAACGCCGCGCATAGAATGCGCGCATGTCGATTCGCTCCAGGCTGCCCCAGCGGCGCAGCGCATTGCCCGCGATCAGGAAGCCCGAGATCACGAAGAACACGAAGACCGCCTCGTAGCCGTTGTAGTTCAGCCGACTCAGCAGCCACGTCGGCAGCACGTCGGCCAATGCGGTCTTTTTCAGCGGAATGCGCAGGCCGAGATGGTTGAACACCACCAGCACGATCGCCAGCCCGCGCAACAGGTCGATGCCAGCGTTGCGGACGCTGGCGTCGGGATGAATCCCGGTCCGTGTTGATTCCGCTGGCGGCATCTCGGGTGGCGTTCTCTCGGGCGTGCCGCATCATCCGCGAGCGTTGCGCCCACGGCAACCTGTGTGGTCAGCCCACCACCTCAACACCGTGCCAGAACGCCACTCGATCCTTGATCTGCGCGGCGGCATCGTTCGGTTGCGGGTAATACCAGGCAGCTTGCGGATTGATCGCGTCGCCGACAACCAGGTCGTAGTAACTCGCCGTACCCTTCCACGGACACACACTGTGATGATCGCTGTCGCGGAAATGCTCGCGTCGGAGCGAGTCGGCAGGAAAATAGTGATTCCCCTCGACCACCACCGTATCGTCGCTCTCTGCGAGGACGGTGTCATTCCACATCGCGCGCATCAGTCGTCTCCCCTGTCCTGGCCCGGAAACAGCACGTCGGTATAGCCGAACTTGCTGAAGTCGGTGATGCGCGAGGGATACAGCCGGCCGATCAGGTGGTCGCACTCGTGTTGCACCACGCGGGCATGGAAGCCTTCGGCGGTGCGTTCGATGCGGGCGCCGCCGGGATCGACGCCTTCGTAGCGGATCAGCGTGTAGCGGTTCACCGCGCCGCGCAGGCCGGGCACGGACAGGCAGCCTTCCCAGCCTTCCTCCATGTCCTGCGACAGCGGCGTGATCACCGGGTTGAGCAGGATCGTGCGCGGCACTTCGGGAGCGTCGGGATAGCGCTCGGAGTGCTCGAAGCCGAAGATCACCAGCTGCAGGTCGACGCCGATCTGCGGGGCGGCCAGGCCGACCCCATCGGCAGCCTGCATGGTCTCGAACATGTCGGCGATCAGCGCATCGAGTTCCGCGCTGCCCAGCATCGCGGTGGGCACCAGCGGCGCGATGCGCAGCAGGCGCGGATCGCCCATCTTGAGGATTTCACGGATCATGAGGACCTCGCCTTGAACACTGTTACCGAATGATCTGTGGTCGATGCGATGCGGGTACAAGCGGCGATGCCCCGTGCTTCAACAGCAAAAAAGCCGGGCAAAGCCTCGTACCGATTTGTCGAAGCCGCAAGCGGCTTCAACGACCGCCGAACACCTTCTTCAGTAGGTCGGTGGTGCGGGCGCCCGGGTTGTGGCGGATCGACTGCTCCTGCTCGCCGATGGTGGTGAACAGGCCATCCAGGGTCTTCGACGTCACGTAGTCGTCCAGGTCCAGCGGACTGGCGCCCTTGTTCGACTTGCCCGACTTGCCGCCGAATGCGCCCAGCGCGCTGCCCAGTTCGCCGCCCATGCCACCGGCGGTGAACGACTTGTACTTCTGGGTGACGCCGACGCTGTCGGTGGCCTTGGCCACGATCGGGTGGATACGCGCAGTCAATGCATCGCCAGCGACGCGACGGAAGAAGTCGGTGGCCGCATGGTCGCCGCCGGCAAGGATGCCGCGTGCGTCGTCCAGGGTCATCTTGCGGATCGCGTCGCCGAAGATCTCGGCCACCTGCGGCACCGCCTTCTCGGCGGCTCGGTTCATGCTCAGCTCGAACGCGTCGACCTTGGCGCCCTGGCCGAGCTGGCGCGCCAGCTTGCCCGCCTGCTCGAGCTTGCCCGGCAGCGGAATGCGCACCTTGCTGTTGTTCCAGAAGCCGCCGTCGCGGCCCAGGCTGTTGATCGCGTTGGTGGTGCCCTTGGCCAGCGCCTCCTTGAGCCCGGCGGCGATGTCGCTGTTCGGCAGGTTGCTGCCGAGCTGCGAGGCATTGGACGCATGCGTCGACTGCTTGACCTTGTTCAGCAGATCCTTGAACTGGCCCGAGCCGGCGGCGGTCAGCGGCAGCGCGGCAACCGTGAGGGCAAGGCTC
The DNA here is from genome assembly GCF_040548735.1 of Rhodanobacter soli. Taxonomy (NCBI): domain Bacteria; kingdom Pseudomonadati; phylum Pseudomonadota; class Gammaproteobacteria; order Lysobacterales; family Rhodanobacteraceae; genus Rhodanobacter; species Rhodanobacter soli. Next base: position 1,065,361 of record NZ_JBEPSD010000001.1, read on the forward strand.
AGCAAACCGTAGCGAACTGCGATGCGCATGACGAATTCCTTGTGGTCGGCAAGGCGGCCAGTGTAGCGCTGCCGCCTCGTCACGGCGTGACGACGCGGACTTCACTATTCGACCAAAGGCTAATGCCGATTGGCCGGTTTTGGGATTGACCGCCGCGGCCGGCGGGACGACTCTTGCGGCACTGTCGAGGAGAACCCGCCCATGCAAGCCGCCGTCATGCCCAAGCCCAGTCCGGCCAGCAAGATATTGTGGGTCGCCATCGCCATCGTCGGCGCGTTCTGCCTGGGCGTGGTGGCCCTGCGCCGCGGCGAGCCGATCAATGCGATCTGGCTGGTCGCCGCGTCGATCGCCGTCTTCGTGATCGGCTACCGCTTCTACGGCAAGTTCATCGAACACTCCGTGCTGAAGCTGGACCCGACCCGCGCACCGCCCTCCGTGCTGCGCAACGACGGCCTGGACTACGTGCCCACCGACAAGTGGGTGGTATTCGGCCACCACTTCGCCGCGATCGCCGGCGCCGGTCCGCTGGTCGGCCCGGTGCTGGCCGCGCAGATGGGTTACCTGCCCGGCACGATCTGGATCCTGTTCGGCGTGGTGTTTGCCGGCGCGGTGCAGGATTTCATGATCCTCGGCCTCTCGCTGCGCCGTGACGCCCGCTCGCTCGGCCACATGCTGCGCGAGGAACTGGGGCCCGTGCCCGGCATCGTGGCCATGATCGGCGTGCTGGTGCTGATGATGATCGTGCTGGCGGTGCTGGCGCTGGTGGTGGTCAAGGCGCTCACGCACAGTCCGTGGGGCACCTTCACCGTGGCCGCCACCATCCCGATCGCGCTGCTGATGGGCGGCTATCTGCGCTGGTTCCGCCCGGGCCGCATCCTGGAAGTGTCGCTCATCGGCCTGGTGCTGCTGCTGGCCTCGATCTGGTTCGGCAAGCACGTGGCCGACTCCGCCACGCTGGCCCCGCTGTTCGACTTCGACGCCAAGGCGCTGGCCTGGCTACTGATCGCCTACGGCTCCTGCGCCTCGGTGCTGCCGGTGTGGCTGCTGCTGGCGCCGCGCGATTACCTGTCCACCTTCCTCAAGATCGGCACCATCGCGCTGCTGGCGCTGGCGATCTTCCTGGCCGCGCCGACCTTGCAATTGCCGGCGGTGACCAAGTTCATCGACGGTACCGGCCCGGTGTTCGCCGGCAACCTGTTCCCGTTCCTGTTCATCACCATCGCCTGCGGCGCGGTATCAGGCTGGCACTCGATCATCGCCTCCGGCACCACGCCGAAGCTGCTCGCCAACGAAGGCCAGGCGCGCATGGTCGGCTACGGCGGCATGCTGATGGAGGCGTTCGTGGCGATCATGGCGCTGGTCGCCGCCGCCTCGCTGCACCCGGGCGTGTACTTCGCGATGAATTCGCCGGGCGCGATCATCGGCACCACCGTGCAGGAAGCGGCCACCACGATCAGCCAGTGGGGCTTCGTGGTGACCCCGGACGAACTGCTGCAGACCGCGAAGGACATTGGCGAGGGCAGCATCCTCGGCCGCGCCGGCGGCGCGCCGACGCTGGCGGTGGGCATGGCCCAGCTGCTGCACAACATCCTTCCCGGCGGCGGCATGATGGCGTTCTGGTACCACTACGCGATCCTGTTCGAGGCGCTGTTCATCCTCACCACGGTGGACGCCGGCACCCGCGTGGGCCGCTTCATGATCCAGGAGATCGCCGGCCTGATCCACAAGCCGCTGCAGGAAACCGAGTCGTGGACCGGCAACCTGCTGGCCACCGCGATCTGCGTGGCGCTGTGGGGCTACTTCCTGTACCAGGGCGCGGTCGACCCGCTCGGCGGCATCAACACCCTGTGGCCGCTGTTCGGCATCGCCAACCAGATGCTCGCCGCGATCGCGCTGATGCTGGCCACCGTGGTGGTGGTGAAGCTCAAGCGCGAGCGCTATGTGTGGGTGCCGGGCATCCCCGCGTTGTGGCTGATCGTTTGCACGCTCACCGCCGGTTTCGAAAAACTGGTCGGCCCGATCAGCTTCACCGCCGCCGCGAACAAGTACGCGGACGCGATGCAGCAGGGCCAGCTGATGGCGCCGGCCAAGTCGGCGGCGGAGATGCAGCGGATCGTCACCAACAACTACGTGGACATGGTGATGACCGGCCTGTTCATGGCGCTGGTGGTGGCGATGGTGCTGTTCTGCCTGCGCGCGCTGGTCAAGGCCTGGCAGACCAACCACCCGACCGCGCACGAAGAACCGTACGTGGCGCTGAGCAGCGTGGCCGGCTGAGGACGACGTGATGAACGCGACCCTCCAGTCCGTGCGCAAGTGGGCGGTGCAAACCGCCCGCCTGTGCTGCGGCGTACCCGACTACGACGTCTACGTGAAGCATCTGCGCGAACACCATCCCGAGCGCAAGGTACCCAGCTACAAGGAGTTCTTCCGCGAACGGCAGGAAGCCCGCTACAAGGGCACAGGCGGGCGCTGCTGCTGAAAGACCGCCGCGACGTCGCACGAACCTGCCGGCAGGCCATGCCCCCGACGGCTCCCGATCCCCGTCAGGGAGCATCGCCCGCCGGCAGGCTCCTGCACCCGTGCGGCGGCGGCGACCGTGCCGGTGCGCACTGGTCAAGCGCGCGCAAGTGAGGACAATGGGCGGCTTGCCTGTCCCGTGTCCCCTCATGCAGAACAAGAACCCCGCACTTCCCCCGCACGCGGCCGCCCCGGTGCAGCATCACCCCGGCCTGCGCGTCATCGCGGTCTACGAGATCATCAAAACCGCGTGCCTGCTGCTGGTGGCCATGGCGGCGTTCCATCTCGATCGCCAGCAGAACTTCGAGCACCTGGTGCACTGGCTGGAGCATCTTTCGCTGGCCGACAGCAATGGCCTGCGCTGGAAACTGGTCGGCCTGCTGGAGGATTTCGGGCCCAGCCGATTCGTCGCAGTCGGCGCGGTTGCACTCGGCTATGCCGTGCTGTTCGGTATCGAAGGCGTCGGCCTGTGGCTGGGCAAGTACTGGGCCGAATGGTTCACGGTGATCGCCACCGGCTCGCTGATCCCGCTGGAACTGTACGAGACGCTGCACCACTTCGGCTGGCTGAAGCTGGCGACGCTGGCCGGCAATGTGGCGATCGTGGTGTACCTGGTGCGCATCGCGCTGCAGACGCGAGCGGCACGACATGCATCGAAGCCTCACACCTCGTGATGTGCCGCCTCGGCGGATAGCGCCGCGCGCCGCGGCATCAGCTCGACCAGGTACATCGCGGCCAGGATCAGCCCGCCGCCGAGCAGCATGCGCCAGCTCAGCACGTCGCTGCCCAGCAGCACCGCGAACGCGGCGGCGAACACCGGCTCGGTGGTCATCACGATCGCGGCACGGGCGGCCGGCAGGTGCGACTGCGCCCAGGTCTGCATCAGCATCGCGCCGGCGCCGGCGATCAGCGCCATGTACAGCACGGCGAACCAGGCGCTGCGATCGGGAGGCCATACCGGCCCGTGCGGCGCAGTGGCGAGCAGGCAGACCAGCGCGATCGCCACCATCTGCACCGCCGACAGGCCGAACGCCTCGCCCTGCCGCGACCACTGGCCGAGCAGCACGATGTGCAGCGCGTACAGCGCGGCCGAGGCCAGGGTCAGCCACACGCCCAGGTCGACCGAGACGCCGTTGAGCGAGAGCAGCGCCAGCCCGGCGGTGGACAGCAGCACCGCCAGCCACACGATGCCGGCCATATGCTGGCGCAGCAACAGCAGCGCCAGGATCGGCGTGAACACCACATACATGCCGGTGGCGAAACCGCTGACGCTGGGCGCGATCAGCGACAGCCCCCAGGTCTGCAGCAGCTGGCCGGTGCCGTAGATCGCGCCGAGCAGCAGGCCGCAAAGTACCTGCCGGCGGCCGAGCCGCCACACCGGCCGGGCGAACAGCGCCAGCATCGCCACGGCGGCGATCACGAAACGCACGGCCAGGAAATCCGCCACCGGCATGCGCCCCACCACGTCCTTGATCAGCACGAAGGTGGAGCCCCACACCGCGGTCATTGCCAGCAGGCCGACGGTGGCAAGAGTGGTGACAGTGCGGGAATTCATCGGAGAAGAAGACAGCGCGAGGAAGTGCCAGTGTGCCGCAACCTCCGCGGCGGGTACATGCAAACACAGAAGGCCCCGCTACTCGTCCCTCACTGTTCGCCCGTCGCCCGCTTTCTTCGTCCGCAGCAATCGCCACAGCTGCGCCGGGACCTGCACCAGGAAATGCCCCCAGATGCCCAGCCACACGACGCCGGCCGTCAGCGGATTGCGTGCGGCCGGGTCGTGCTTGCGGAACCAGCGCCACATGCCGCGGTGCTTGTGCCGGCTGACGAACACCGGGCGGTGCCGGCTGGAACTGCCCTTGCCGTGCAGCACGCGCACGTCGCCGGCCAGCAGCACCTGGTAGCCGAGGTCGCGCACCCGGCGGCACAGGTCCAGGTCCTCGCAATGCAGGAAGTAGTCCTCGTCGAAACCGCCAAGGCGCTGGAACATCGTGCGCGGCATCAGCATCACCGCACCCGACACCGCCTCGGCCTCGACCACGTCCGCCGGAATCTCCCGCTCGATGTTGACCTTCTCGCCGGGGCGACCGAGCAGGCTGTTGAGCGAACGCTGCAGCAACGGGTCGCGACGCCACGAAGCGGGATCGGGACGGCCGTCGGCATCGCACACCACCGCACCGATCAGGCCGGCCTTGGGCTGGCCGGAGAGCAGGTCCAGCAGGCGCTGCAGATCGCCTTGCCGCAGCAGGCAGTCGGGGTTGAGGATCAGCAATGCCTGACCCTGCGCCTGCTTCGCGGCGAGGTTCGCCGCCGGGCCGAAGCCCAGGTTGCGGTAGTTGTAGATCACCTTGAGCCGCGTGTCGTGCGCATGCGCGCGCTCGATCGCCTCGGGCACGCCGTCATGCGAATTGTTGTCGACCAGGATCAGTTCCAGCGGCAGCGTGCTGGCCAGCACGCCGCGCACGCACTCGCGCAGCGTCGGGCCACTGTCGGCGGACACCACGATCACGCTGAGCACCAGCGCGAACGGCGAGCGATGGGAAGCAGGAGTAGCCACCCGACAAGTATGCGCGGAGACGTACCCCGGGAAAACAGGCAGCGACGTCATGACACCGAGAAAATCCGCGATCCGCCATCGCTTCACGTCTCTTCCACATCGTCCTCGCCGAGCACCGCCGACAACGCCAGCGGCATGTCGTCGTCGCGGCGCAGCAGCCACGGCTGCTCGCGATACCAGCCACCCAGCTGCCAGCCGCGCAGGCGGTGTTGCCGTTCGCGCTGGCGATCCCACAGCAACACGCCGCGGTCGTTGTGCATGCGCGCGGCGAACCAGCGCCCACCGGGACTGAATGCGGCCTGCGCGCCGACGCCGTCGATGCGCTCGCCGATTTCAAAGAGGTACGCGCATTCGCGGTAGACCACGTGACCACCCAGCGGATCGACCAGCTCATCCGTGGCGGTCTGCCACGCCGGCGGCTGCAGCTCGATGATCTCCGCGGGCGGACCGACCGGCGCCATCGCCAGTTCGGGCCACTCGGCGGATGGCGCGGCCGCCGGTGTGCGGTGCAGTTCGCGATCGAGCCACGCCTCCAGACCAACCAGCAGCGTGTAGCCGGCCAGAGCTCCCAGCAAGGCCGCGCCCCAGGCAAACGCATCGCCGCCCAGTGTCCGCTGCAGCGCGAACAGCACGCCCGGCAGACCCCACCGCAAGGCGTGCCGGATCGACGCGGCATGCGCGTCGGCCAGCCGGTGCTGCAGCAAGGTCACTCCGGCTGCCAGCGCCAGCAGCAGCGGCAGGCCCAGCCACCACGGCAGCAACGCCAGCAGGATCAGCCAGGCCACCCACGCCAGCACGGCACGCCATACCGGCCAGCGGCGCCGGGCCATCGCTCAGCGCCTCGTTGCGCGGCGGGCGGTCAGCCGCACCACACGCGGGCGTTGCGGAACATGCGCATCCACGGTGAATCCTCGCCCCACTGTTCCGGATGCCAGCTCAGCTGCACGCTGCGGAACACGCGCTCGGGGTGCGGCATCATGATCGTCACGCGGCCGTCGGCAGCGGTGAAGCCGGCCAGGCCGCCCGGCGAACCGTTGGTGTTGAGCGGGAAGTTCTCGGTCGGCTTGCCGCGATTGTCGACGAAGCGCACCGCGCCGTTCGACTTCGACGGGCTGCAGGCATGCGGGAAACTCACCCGGCCCTCGCCGTGCGCCACCGCCACCGGAATCCGCGAGCCGGCCATGCCCTTGAAGAAGATGCTCGGCGTGTCGAGGATCTCCAGCGTGGCCAGGCGCGCCTCGTACTGTTCGGACGCGTTGCGCAGGAACTTCGGCCAGTGCTGCGCGCCGGGAATGATCTCCTTCAGCTGCGACAGCATCTGGCAGCCGTTGCATACGCCCAGCGCGAACTTCGTCGGATCGGCGAAGAACGCGCTGAACTCAGCGCGCAGATAGTCGTTGTACAGGATCGAGGTGGCCCAGCCGCGGCCCGCACCGAGCACGTCGCCGTAGGAAAAACCCCCGCAGGCCGCGAAGCCGCGGAAATCCGCCAGCCTGATCCGCCCGCTGGCGAGGTCGGACATGTGCACGTCCACCGCGTCGAAACCGGCGCGGGTGAACGCGGCCGACATCTCGACCTGGCCGTTGACGCCCTGCTCGCGCAGGACCGCGATGCGCGGGCGTTCGCCCGTGCCGATGAACGGCGCGGCGACATCCTGCGCCGGATCGAACGTGAGCTTCGGGGTGATGCCCGGATCGGCGTCGTCGAGCCGCCACTCCGACTCGGCGTCGGCGGTGAGCGGGTTGTCGCGCAGGCGCTGCATCGCGTGGCTGGTTTCGTTCCACGCCTTGAACAGCGTGCTCCAGTGCCACTTGAACAGGGTTTCGTCGCCGAGGAACAGCTTGATCCCCAGCTTCTCCTTCGGCCGGCCGATGCGATGGCTGATGCCGGCCAGCCCGTACTTGATCAACAGCGCTTCGAACGCCTCGCGGTTCGCCTCGGCCACCTGTACCACCGCGCCGAGTTCCTCGTTGAACAACGCACGCAGGGTCGCTTCACCCCAGCCGTCCAGATGGATTTCCAGGCCGCAGTGGCCGGCGAACGCCATCTCCAGCAGGGTGGTGATGACGCCACCGTCGGAGCGGTCGTGGTAGGCCAGCAGCAGGCCGCTCGCGTTCGCTTCCTGGACCAGCTCGAACAGCGCCTTCAGCCGTTTCGCGTCGTCCAGGTTCGGTGGCACGCCGCCGCCGCGGTTGAACACCTGGGTCAGCGCCGAGCCGCCGAGACGGTCGCGCCCCGCACCCAGGTCGATCAGCCACAACTCGGTGGCACCGCGGTCCAGCCGCAACTGCGGCGTGAGCGTGCGGCGCACGTCGCTGACGCGGGCAAAACCGGTGATCACCAGCGACACCGGCGACACCGTGCGCTGCGCGGTGCCGCCGTCCTGCCACACGGTCTGCATCGACAGTGAGTCCTTGCCGACCGGGATGGAAATCTCCAGCTCGGGGCACAGCTCCATGCCGATCGCCTTGACCGCATCGAACAGCGCCGCGTCCTCGCCCGGATGGTTGACCGCGGCCATCCAGTTCGCCGACAGGCGAACTTCGCCAAGACTGGCGATCGACGCCGCGGCCAGGTTGGTAATCGCTTCGCCGACCGTCATTCGCGCCGCGTCGGCGCTGCTCAGCAGTGCCACCGGTGCGCGCTCGGCCATCGCCATCGCCTCGCCGGCATAGCCGTCGAAGTCGGCGATGGTCACCGCGCAGTCGGCCACCGGCACCTGCCACGGGCCGACCATCGGGTCGCGCGCATTCAGGCCGCCGACGGTGCGGTCGCCGATGGTGATCAGGAAACTCTTGCTGCCCACACCGGGCAGGCGCAACACGCGTAGCAGCGCCTCGTCCATGCCGATGCCGGTGAGGTCCGGCACCAGGTCGATGCGTGCCTTCAACCGCGTGGCGTCGCGGTGCATCCGCGGCGGCTTGCCGAACAGCACGTCCATCGGCAGGTCGATCACGGTCAGCCCGCGGCGCGGGTCGGTCAGCACCAGCTGGCGCTCGACCGTGGCGTCTCCGACTACCGCATACGGGCAGCGCTCGCGCACGCACATCGCCTCGAACTCGGCCAGATTCTCCGGGCCGATCGCCAGCACGTAGCGTTCCTGCGACTCGTTGCTCCACACTTGCATCGGCGACAGCGAGGGGTCGTCACAGGGAATCTTCGACAGGTCGATCGTGCCGCCGACGCCGGCGTCGTTGAGCAGCTCGGGAATCGCGTTGGACAGGCCGCCGGCGCCGACGTCGTGCACGCTGACGATCGGGTTGTGCTCACCGCGCGCACAACAGGCGTCGATCACTTCCTGGCAGCGCCGCTCCATCTCGGCGTTGTCGCGCTGCACCGAGGCGAAGTCCAGCTCCGCGCTCGACGCGCCACCGGCGACCGACGAGGCCGCGCCGCCGCCGAGCCCGATCAGCATCGCCGGGCCACCCAGCACGATCACCTTGTTGCCCGGCTGCACCGCATGCTTCAGCACGTGGCCGGGGCGCAGGTTGGCCAGCCCGCCGGCCAGCATGATCGGCTTGTCGTAGCCGCGGCGCAGGCCGGGCTCGGCGCTCTCGTGCTCGTAGCTGCGGAAATAGCCGCCCAGGCAGGCGCGGCCGAATTCGTTGTTGAACGCGGCGGCGCCGAGCGGGCCGTCGCGCATGATCTCGAACGCGCTGGCCATGCGCGGCGGCAGCGGGCGATCCACTTCCCACGGCCGCGGCAGGCCGGGAATGCGCAGGTCGGACACCGAGAAACCGGTGAGCCCGGCCTTCGGCTTGCCGCCGCGGCCGGTCGCGCCCTCGTCGCGGATCTCGCCGCCGGCGCCGGTGGCCGCACCGGGCCAGGGCGCGATCGCGGTGGGATGATTGTGCGTCTCCACCTTGATCGCGTAGTCGATGCGCTCCTCGTGGCCGCGCCACACGCCATCGGCCGGGTCGGCGAAGAAGCGCCGGCCGGTGCTGCCCTCGATCACCGCCGCGTTGTCCGAATACGCAGACAGGGTATGCGCGGGCGAGCGCTGGTGGGTGTGCTTGATCATGCCGAACAGGGTCTTGTCCTGTTCCGCGCCGTCGACCGTCCAGCTGGCGTTGAACACCTTGTGTCGGCAATGCTCGGAGTTCGCCTGGGCGAACATGAACAGCTCGGCGTCGGTGGGATCGCGGCCGAGCTCGGCGTAGCGATCGACCAGGTAGTCGATCTCGTCGTCGGCCAGCGCCAGGCCCAGCCGCAGGTTCGCCGCGGCCAGTGCGGCCTGCGGATTGGCGCCGAGCGTGACGTGCACCAGGTCGCCGGGCGAGCCGGCCAGGAACAGGCCTTGCGCGTCCTCGATCCGCCGCAGCACCGACTGCGTCATCGCGTCATGCAGCACGGCCATGATCGCGGCATGGTCCGGAGCCTCGACCGGCGGCAGGCCGGCCACCTGCCAGGCCAGCCCGCGCTCCACCCGGCGCACGTCGAAACCGGCGCCATGCAGGATGTCGGTGGCCTTGCTCGACCACGGCGAGATCGTGCCCAGCCGCGGCACCACCCACAGCGTGGCCGGTTCCGGCGCGGCGTCCTTCGCCTCCAGCACGGCCAGCAGGCGCTGGCGCAGCTCACCTTCCGGCGCCGTCTCGGCGTCGACGAAGTAGACGAACCACGACGCCTGCACGCGCACGCCGCGATGCAGGGCATCCAGGCGGGCATTGAGGCGTTCGAGGCGGAACGGCGAGAGGGCGTTCTGCCCGTCGAGTGCGATCATGCGGGGAACGGCGCTATGCGAGGAAAACGCCTATTCTAACCCATGCTGCAATACGGCATAAGCCAAGGCCGGAACCCTGCCCTTGCGTTCCGTCCCGTGCCCCGCAGGAAGGGAGTGCGATCAGCCTCAACCGCCCTGCCGCAGCGCCTGCAGCAGCTGTTCCGGGGTGACATAGCCGCCCAGGACGCGGCCATCCGGGCCATAGATCGCCGGGGTGCCGTTGACGCCCAGCTTCACGCCCAGGTTGAACTGGTCCTTGACCGGGTTGGCGCAGGTCGCCGGCGCCGGCGCATGACCTTCCTTCGCGGCGGTGAACGCCGCCTTGCGGTCCTTGGCGCACCACACCGAGACCATCTCGGTATAGGTCGGCGTGGGCCGCCCGGCGGTGGTCACCAGGCCTTCGCGCGGCCACGCCAGGTATTCCACCGCGATGCCTTCCTTGTTGAACGCGGCCACGTGCTCGTGCAGCGCGCGGCAGAAGCCGCAGTTGACGTCGGTGAACACGGTGATCGTGTACTTCGGATTCGGCGGCGCGAACACGATGCGCTCGGACGCCGGCACCTTGGCCAGTTCGGCCTTGCGGAAGCGCGCCCAGGCGTCGTCGCTGACGTTCTGCTTGCGGCTCAGGTCGATCACATCGCCATGCATCGCGTACTTGCCGTCGGTACTGACGTAGAGCATCTGCCCGGCGGCAATCACCTGGTAGAAGCCCGGCATCGGCGCCGGCTCGATCGAGTCGACCTGGACATTCGCCGCCAAGCTCTTGATCGCCTGCCGCACCATCTGCTGCGCCGCCGGCGTCACCGCCGGGCTGGTGGCCGGCGCCGCATCGTTTTCGGCCGCACAGACAGCCAGGGAAAGCCCGCCGATGCACAGCGCCAGCAACAGTTTCTTCAACATCACCATCAACCTCATTCGATCCAGGCTGCGCGGGGTAGCGGCCACAGGAACACATTCTCGCACAGGCGGATGAACGCTCCTCGCTCGCCAGACCGTGGCAAAGCGGTGCCCGCCATGCTCGCAAAGCCCATGATCGTGCCCTCCGTTCAATGGTAAATTTCCGAAATGCAGGCAAGCGAGCCGGTGGAACGCCTTGCCGTACACTCGCCGCTTCGTCCAACGGCTTGAATTGCTGGGTGGAATCATCTTGATCATTTGCGCTCCCAACGTATTGACGGCCGAGGAACTCGGCACGATCCGCAACGAACTTCGTGACGCTTCGTTCATCGACGGCGCCAGCACGGCTGGCTGGTCGGCACGCGAGGTCAAGAAAAACCTGCAGGTCGACATCGACACCGAAAGCCAGGCCCGGCTGCGCGAGATCGTGCGCAGCGCCTTCCTGCGCAACGGGATGCTGCAGGCGTCGATTCTGCCGTCCGCCATGACGCAGGTACTGTTCAACCGTTACGACGTCGGCATGCAATACGGCCGGCACGTCGATGCCCCCGTGATGGGCGGGCTCGGCAGTGCGGTGCGCAGCGATGTGGCGATCACGGTTTTCCTGTCCGACCCCAAGAGCTACACCGGCGGCGACCTGGTGGTGGATACCAACGGCATGGAATACGGCTTCAAGCTGGACGCCGGATCCGCCATCGCCTACCCGGCCAACTCCCTGCATCACGTCACCCCCGTCACCCAGGGCGCACGTTACGCCGCCATCATCTGGGTACAGAGCCAGGTACGCGATGCCGGCAAACGCGAACTGCTGTGGGACCTGGACAACGCCAAACGGCAGATCTTCGGCCGCGAAGGCAAGAGCCCCACGTTCGACGCCATCAGCAAGTCGCATGCGAACCTGCTGCGGATGTGGGCGGACGTGTAAAGCGTTGCCTCATGTCTCCCACGCTTCCGCGCTTGGCGGGAAACCGAGATACAGAGACATTGTTCGATTCGTCGATGCCACTCACCCCCGCGGATGATGCTGCGCGTGCAGCCGCTTCAGGCCTTCCTTCGCCACCAGGGTGTAGATCTGCGTGGTGCTGAGCGAGCTGTGGCCGAGCAGCATCTGCAGGGCGCGCAGGTCGGCGCCGTGGTTGAGCAGGTGGGTGGCGAAGGAGTGGCGCAGCACGTGCGGCGAGATGCGTTTCGGGTTGATGCCGACCTTGAGCGCGTAGCGCCTCACCAGGGTCCAGAACATCTGTCGGGTCATGCCTTCGCCGCGCTGGCTGAGGAACAGCGCCGCCGGCTGGCGGCCTTTCGCCAGCGTCGGCCGCGCGTCGGCCAGGTAAGCGCCGATGCGCGCCAGCGCTTCTTCGCCGACCGGCACCAGCCGGTCCTTGCCGCCCTTGCCGGTGACGCGCAACACACCCTGGCGCGGGTTCAGCGCGGCCAGCGGCAACTCCACCAGCTCGGACACGCGCAGGCCGGAGGCGTACATCAGCTCCAGCATCGCGCGATCGCGCAGGCCCAGCGTGGTGCCGGTATCGGGCGCGCCGAGCAGGCCCTCGATCTCGCGTTCGGCCAGCGCCTTGGGCAGGCTGCGCGGCAGCTTCGGGCGCTCGATCAGCAGGGTCGGATCGGCGAAGCCCGGCTCGCTGCGGGCGAGGAACGCGTAGTAGCGGCGGAACGCCGACTGCCGCCGCGCGATCGAGCGCACCGCCACCGGCTGCGCGCCGTGATACGCGGAAATATCCTCGCGCCGTGCCGTGCGCAGGTCGCGCCCGTGCGTGCCCAGCCAACCGGCCAGCGCCTCCAGGTCGCGCCGGTACGCCTCCAAGGTGCGGTCGGCCAAGCCGTCCTCCGACCATACCCGTTCCACGAACGTGCTTATGCTCAGCCGGTCGGCTTCGGCGATACTGGCGCGGTTTTCTTCCTTTCCCATGCGCACGATGCTGGCCATTGCACGCGCACTACGCAAGCGACCGACCCACGATGCCGCCGAACCTCGCCACCGCCGACACCCCATGCCCGCTGTGGCGCCGCCTGCTGGCGCTGGTCTACGACCTGCTGATCGTGGTGGCGATCGTGATGGTGGTGGGCCTGCTGTGCCAGCTCGCCACCGGCGGCAATCTGATCCGCACCGGCGCGACGGTGGTCGTGCCGATCTGGTACCAGGCGCTGCAGGGCGCGGTGGTGGCGGCATATTTCGTCAGCTCGTGGCGACGCGGCGGGCAGACGTTGGGCATGCGGCCGTGGCGCATCCGGGTCACCCGTGACGATGGCGGCACGCTCTCGCTGCAGCAGGCACTGATCCGCGTGCTGGTGGCGGCCGCGCCGCTGGTGTCGCTGTTGCTTGCGCCGGTGCTCGGACTGCACGCGACAGCGTGGACGCTGCTGGTCGTGTGGGCCGGCTGGTTCGCCGTGGCCATGTTCGATCCGCGCCGGCGTGCGCTGCACGACATTGCAGCCGGCACCGAGGTCCGCCGGCTGGACTGAGTATCCCGCCCTGGGCCGGGCTTCACACTTCGCTCAGCGCGAACCGGGTTCAATCCGCCGATGTCCGAACCGCCCCACGCCGAAAGCCGCAGCGACGCCGAACTGGTTCGTGCCAACCGCGGTTTCTACGAGTCGCTGTGGGCGCAGGCGAAGCTGATCGCGCCGGAACGCTTCAACACCTGGCCGCTGCTGCACGAGCTGGCCGACGCCGCGCCGCGCCGGCTGGAGGTCGCGCCCGGCCTGCGCCCGCGGCTGCCATTGCGCGGCACCTGTTTCGTCGACCTCAGCCATGCCGCGCTGCGCCGCCTGCACGACAGCGGCGCCGAGGCGGTGCACGGCATGATCGGCGCCCTGCCCTGCGCCGACGCTAGCTTCGACCTGGTCTGTGCGCTCGACATCCTCGAACACGTCGCCGACGACGACGGCGCGCTGGCGGAACTGGCGCGCGTGGCCGCACCCGGCGCCAGCGTGCTGCTGTCGGTGCCGTTGCATCCGGCGGCGTGGACCGCGTTCGACGACTTCGTCGGCCACTGTCGCCGCTACGAACCGGCACAGATCGCGGTCCGGCTCGCCCGGCACGGTTTCATCATCGAAAGCAGCGCGGTGTACGGCATGCAACCGAAGTCCTCGCGCCTGCTCGAACTCGGCCAGTGGTACCTCACCCACCGGCGCGAGCGCGCGATGTGGTGGTACAACCGCGTGTTCATGCCGCTCGGCCTGCGCTTCCAGAAACCGCTGCGATGGCGCGATGGCCTGGGCGACACGGACGGAGTCGACGAACTGCTGCTGCGCTGCCGTTACCGTCCGGCGGCCACGCCAAGTCACTGATTGGACTGGGCACGACGATTGCGGCATCGCAACACGCGGGAATCAAACGGCGCTAAGATGGCCCTTTCGTCTGCGGCTCACCCACCCCGATGCTCTATCAGATCCATGAATGGCAGCGTGCGTTCCTCGGCCCGCTGAGCCACTTCGCGCAGGCCGGCGCGCGCATGCTCAACGACACCAGCAGCCCGTTCGTGCAGCTGCCCGGCGCGCAGCGGATGGCTGCCGGCTACGAACTGATCCATCGCCTCGGCAAGGATTACGAAAAGCCCGAGTTCGGCATCCACACCGCTACCGCGCACGAGCATGAGATCGCGGTGATCGAGCGGGTCGCGCTGGCCAAGCCGTTCTGCCAGTTGAAGCGCTTCAAGCGCTTCAGCGACGACCCGTCCACCATCGAGAAGATGAAGAACGATCCGGTGGTGCTGGTGGTGGCGCCGCTGTCCGGCCATCACGCCACGCTGCTGCGCGACACCGTGCGCACGCTGCTGCGCGACCACAAGGTCTACATCACCGACTGGGTCGACGCGCGCATGGTGCCGGCCGCGGCTGGTCCGTTCGGGCTGGACGACTACGTTGCCTATGTCGAGGAATGCATCCGCCACATCGGCGCGTCCACCCTGCACGTGATCTCGGTGTGCCAGCCGACCGTGCCGGTGCTGGCGGCAGTGTCGCTGATGGCCGCGCGCGGCGAAGACACGCCGCGCAGCCTGACCATGATGGGCGGCCCGATCGACCCGCGGCGCAGCCCCACCAGCGTGGACAATCTGGCCACCAACCAGCCGTTGTCGTGGTTCAGGGGCAACGTGATCCATACCGTGCCGTCGAACTATCCCGGCCGCGGCCGCGAAGTCTACCCGGGCTTCCTGCAGCACGCCGGCTTCATCGCGATGAATCCCGGCCGGCATCTCAGCTCGCACTGGGACTTCTACCAGGACCTGCTGCGCGGCGACCTCGACGACGCCGAATCGCACCGCAAGTTCTACGACGAGTACAACGCCGTGCTGGACATGCCGGCCGAGTTCTATCTCGACACGATCGAGAAGGTGTTCCAGCAATTCCTGCTGCCGCGCGGCCTGTGGGACGTGGCGGGCGAACGGGTGAACCCCACTGCGATCAGGCGCAGCGCCCTGCTCACCATCGAGGGCGAACTGGACGACATCTCCGGCCTCGGCCAGACCGAAGCCGCGCACGACCTGTGCAGCAGCATCCCGGCCAATCGCCGCGCGCACAAGGTGATCGAAGGCGCCGGCCACTACGGCATCTTCAGCGGCCGCCGCTGGCGCGAAACGGTCTATCCGCAGGTGCGCGACTTCATCCGGAAGTTCGACGCCGCCCCGGCAGACCCGCGCGGCGCGGCGAAGGTCAGCCGCGCGCGAAAAACGCGCTGAACGCCGCGACGACGCGCTCGATGCCGGCGTCGTCGACGTCCAGATGCGTCACCAGGCGCAGCGTGGGCAGGTAGCCGATGCTGATGCGGATGCCGACTTCGCGTAGATGGACGTCCAGTTCGCGCAGGCGCTCGGCAGGCACGTCGACGAACACCATGTTGGTGTACTGCCCGAGCAGGTCGATGCCGGCGATCTCGCGCAGGCGGCCGGCCAGGTAGGCCGCGCGGCGGTGGTCGTCGGCCAGCCGTGCCACATGGTGATCCAGCGCATGCAGTCCCGCCGCGGCGAGGATGCCGGCCTGACGCCAGCCGCCGCCGGTGACCTTGCGCCAGCGCCGCGCCTTGTCGACCAGCGCATGCGAGCCGAGCAGCACCGAGCCGACCGGCGCACCGAGCCCCTTGGACAGGCACACCGATACCGTGTCGAAATGCCGCGCGATCTCGCGCGCCGGCACGCCACCGGCGACGGCGGCGTTGAACAGGCGCGCGCCGTCCAGGTGCAGGCCGAGTCCGTGCGCACGCGCCACGTCGTGGGCAGCCTGTAGGTAATCCAGCGGCAGCACGCGACCGTGCCAGGTGTTCTCCAGCGCCAGCACGCGGGTGCGCGCGAAGTGCGGATCGACCGGCTTGATGGCCGCCTCGATGCGCTCCAGCGGCAACGTGCCGTCCGCCGCCTGCACGATCGGCTGCGGCTGGATCGAGCCGAGCACCGCGGCGCCGCCGCCTTCGAACTTGTAGGTATGCGCATCCATGCCGACCAGGTATTCGTCGCCACGTTCGCAGTGCGCCAGCAAGGCGAGCAGGTTGGACTGGGTGCCGCTGGGCACGAACAGGCCGGCGTCGAAACCGAGCTCGTCGGCCAGCCGCTGCTGCAGCGCGTTGACCGTGGGGTCCTCGCCGTAGACGTCGTCGCCGACTTCAGCCGCCAGCATCGCCGCACGCATCGCGTCGGTCGGACGCGTCACCGTATCGCTGCGCAGATCAACCCATTCCACGGCTCACCCCATGCTGTCGGCAAAGAGGATCAGCTTGGCCGCATCGGGGGTTCCGGGCAAGCCCGGAAAGGCACGGCGCGCGGGAATCGCGTTACGACAACAACCCGAAATGCACCATCAACCAGCCGGCTGAAGCGCTGGCGTAGATGCAAACTCCCAACCAGAATCCAAAGGAATCCTTGTGCCAGATTGGCTTGGTCATGCTTCCCCCGAGAAACGCGAGCGGTAGCCGCACGGTACGCGCAGCTCACCTGCCTGGAGACAAGCCAGTTTCGTACCATGGCAGGCCTTGCCGGATGTTTGATCCGAACGGCGTCGTCGTGTTGCGACCATGCTCACACTAACGGCGCCGCTGCTCGCGCCGTTGGGCTCATGGCGGTCACGGAAGAGGCCGTAGAAGGGTCAGTGCTTGCGCGGACCGCACGCATGCGGGATGCGCCGCACTGACGCAAATGGTCGATCCCGGCCCCGCCAGGTCAGGCGCGCCGGCGGAAATACAACCAGGCCGCCACCACCAGGATCGACGCCGGCAACAGGTTCGCCAGCAGTGGCGGCATGCCATACACCGTGCCGAAATTCACCATCGCCTGCTGCAGGAAATACCAGCCGAGCGCGAGCAGGATGCCGATGAACATGCGCTTGCCCAGGCCGCCGGAACGCAGCGAGCCGAACGCGAACGGCATCGCGCACAACACCAGCACCAGCACGTTGAGCGGATACAGCGCACGCCCCCAGAACGCCACCGCATAGGTGCCGGGGCTCTGCCCGTTGCCTTCCAGGTAAGCCATGTTGCGGCTTAGGTCGCGCATGGAAAGGTACTGCGGCTGGATCACCGACTGCGCCAGTACCTGCGGGTTGAGGCTGGACTGCCACGGCAAGCTGGCCGCCGTGCTGGCATGCGTGCCCTGCGCGTCGAGCGTGGTGGTGCGCACATCGTGCAGCACCCACTGCCTGCCGTTGTGCTCGGCAGTTTTGGCCCATTGGAAACGGCTGAGCTGGCCATCGCCAGTGAAGGTGAATACACGCACATCGCTCAGCTGCACCGAGCCGACGCCGTCACGCTGCTTCAGCGAAGTGCCGCGCGCATTGATGATGTCGTCGCCGTCGCGCGCCCACAGGCCGCTGCTGGTGCCCATGCCGAGGTTGCCGGACTTCATGCGCAGCTGCATCACCTGCGCCTGCTGGTCGCCCCACGGCGCCAGCGTCTCGCCCATGACCACCACGCCGACGATCAGCACCGCGACCACGCCGACCGCGGAAGCGGCGATGCGCAGGCGCGACATGCCGGCCGCGCGCAACGCGGTGAGCTCGCCGGTGCCGGCCAGTCCGCCCAGGCCGAGCAGGCCGCCGATCAGCGCGGCATTGCCGAACATCTCGTAGGCGCGGCGCGGGAACGTCACCAGCACGTAGGCCACCGCATTGCTCAGCGTGTAGCCGTGCTTGCCGACGTTGCCGAGCTGGCGCAACAACTGGGTCACCGCATCGAAGCCGGTCAGTACCAGCCACACCATCAGCATCGAGCCGAGCACGCTCATAGCCACCAGGCGGTCGACCCGCTTGATGTTGAACACGGTCATGCCGGCACACTCGGCTGCGGCGCACGCAACTTGCGCGGGGAATACTGCTTCCACAGCATCCAGCCGGCCAGCGCCAGCACCAGCGCATGCAGCGCCCACAGCGGCGCCTCGTTGTGCCAGTGGCCCTTGCCGATCTGCGCACGGCCCAGCGCCAGCAGCGTGTAATAGAGATAGAACGTGACCACTGCCAGCAGCAGCCGGCCGTACTTCGGCTCGCGCGGGCTCTGCCGCGACAGCGGCAACGCCAGCAGCAGCAGCACCAGGGTCAATGGCGGCGCGTTGGCGCGCCAGGCGAACTCGGCACGATCATCCGGGTCGTCCGACTGGGCCAGCGCCCAACTGCTCTTCGAATGCGCCGGATCGTCGTCTTCGTCGGCCTGCACGCTGGACAGCGAGGTGTCGTTGCGTTGGTACTGCATCTGCCGCCAGTTGTTCATGCCAAGCGGAATGTCGTACTGCCAGCCATCCTTGAACGCGATGAAGCGGCCGTCGCCGTTGCTCTCCTGGTACAGCTCGCCGCTGGTTGCACTGACCACCTTCAGGTGCGGCGGACCATCCTTGCTGTCGCTCTGGGTCGCCACGAACGTGCGCCCCAGCTTGCTCCCGTCGCGACTGAGGCTGTCGACGAAGATGATGCCGCCCTTGCCCGGCAGCTCGGTGAAGCGCCCCGCATCCAGCCCGGCCGCAATCACCGAACGGTTCGCCGCGGCCACCATCGCATCGCTGGTGCGCACCGCCCACGGCCCCAGCCACAGCGAGACCAGCGCGGTGATCGCCACCAGCACCGCGCCGAGGACCAGCACCGGCCGCAGCAGTCCGCGCGGGCCCATGCCGGACGACGCGAGCACGTGCATCTCGCTCTCGCGATACATCCGACCCAGCCCCAGCAGCACGCCGATGAAACTGGCCAGCGGCATCATGTTGGTGAGGCCGTCGAGGGTGCGCAGACCCAGCACCTGGAACATCACGCTGGCCGGGAAGCTGCCGTTGGCGACTTGCTGCAGAACCCGGGCGAACGCGCTGCCGGCCACGACCACCAGCAGCACCACCACGGTGGCGGCCACGGTCTGCGCCAGCTCGCGCAGGAAATAGCGGTCGAGGATGCTCAGCATGCGATAAACTTGTCCGCTTAACCGGTTCGGCCGATCGGCCGGCAAACCGCAAGTCTAGCCTGTCCGGCCGCTGCCGGGCCCATACAGGAACCACCCCGATGACACTCCAGTTCAGCCTCGGCTCCGCCGCCCCCGCCACCGTCGACAGCGCCTGCGTGCTGGTCGGCGTGTACGAACAGGGTGTGCTGACCAGCGCGGCCGCCCAGGTGGACAGCGCCGCCGGCGGAGTGATCAAGCGCCAGGTGGAGAGCGGCGACATCAGCGGCAAGGCCGGCAGCACCACGCTGCTGTTCGCACCCACCGGTGTCGCCGCGCAACGCGTGCTGGTGGTCGGTCTGGGCACGCAGAAATCGTTCGATGCCGCGCGCTACCAGAAGGTGAGCATCGAGGCGGCGCGCGCGCTCGGCCGCCTGCCGGTGGCGAATGCGGTGTCCTACCTCACCGACGTGGACGTGCCCGGCCGCGACAGCGCCTGGCGCGTGCGCATCGCCGCGCTGGCCAGCGACTACGCCGCCTATCGCTACACCGCCACGTTCAAGCCCCGCGACAAGAACAAGCAGACCGAACTGGCCGCGCTGGCGTTCGCCGCCGGTACCGACGCGCAAGGCGGACTCGACCAGGCCGTGGCGATCGCCGCCGGCGTGCGCTTCGCCCGCGAGCTGGCCAACCTGCCGCCGAACATCTGCAACCCGGCGTACATCGCGGCACAGGCGCAAACCTTCGCCGACACGCAGGACAAGGTCAGCTGCACCGTGCTCGATGACGTTCAGATGGAGAAGCTCGGCTTCGGCTCGCTGCTCGCGGTGGCGCGCGGTTCGGTCAACAAGCCGCGCCTGATCGCCCTCGAGTACAAGGGCGGCAACGATGGCGACAAGCCGTACGCGTTCGTCGGCAAGGGCGTCACCTTCGACTCCGGCGGCATCAGCCTGAAGCCCGGTGCCGGCATGGAGGAAATGAAGTTCGACATGGGCGGCGCCGCCGGCGTGCTCGGCGCGTTCGTCGCCGCGGTGAAGATGGGCCTGAAGCTCAACCTGGTCTGCGTGGTGCCCAGCGTGGAGAACATGCCCGACGGTGACAGCTACCGCCCCAGCGACGTGCTGACCAGCCTGTCCGGGCTCACCATCGAAGTGCTCAACACCGACGCCGAAGGCCGGCTGATCCTGTGCGACGCGCTGACCTGGACCGCGCAGACCTACCAGCCGCAGGCATTGATCGACGCCGCCACGCTCACCGGCGCCTGCGTGGTCGCGCTGGGCAAGCACGCCACCGGCCTGATGAGCAAGCACGACGACCTCGCCGCCGAACTGCTCGCCGCCGGCGAGGAAACGCTCGACCGTGCCTGGCGTCTGCCGCTGTGGGACGACTACCAGGCGCAGCTCGACTCCGGCTTCGCCGACGTCGCCAACATCGGCGGCAAGAGTGCCGGTGCGATCACCGCCGCGTGTTTCCTGTCGCGTTTCACCGACGGCCAGCGCTGGGCCCACCTGGACATCGCCGGTACCGCCTGGGACGAAGGCCGCAAGGGCCTGGCCACCGGCCGACCGGTGGCGCTGCTGGCGCAGTGGCTGCTGGATCGCGCTGGCTGAGCGCACCCCCGGAGCCGACCTGCCATGCCACGTGCCGACTTCTACCTGATCGACAAGCCGCGCTTTCGCGAACAGCCGCTGCTGCTCGTCTGCGAACTGGCGAAGAAGGCGTTTGCGGGACAGCAGCCGACGCTGATCCTGACCCGCGACCACGACCAGGCGCATGCGCTGGACGAACTGCTTTGGGAATTCGACGACGACGCCATGATCCCGCACCAGCTTGCCGGCGACGATGACGACGACGACGTCGCGGTGCTGATCGTGCCGCCCGGCGTCGACAGCGCCGATCGCCCGCTGCTGATCAACCTGCGCGAAACCTGCCCCGCCGGCCGCTACCAGCGCGTGCTGGAAGTGGTGGCCGCCGATCCCGCCGAACGCGACGGCTCGCGCACGCGCTGGCGCGAATACCAGCGGCTGGGTTTCGAGCTGCACAAGTACGACATGTGATTCACGCCGGCACCGACGCCGGCGCGCCGGGCACCGCCCGCGCCAATGCATCGGCCAGCTGCTCGCCGCTCAGCGGCTTGCGCAGGAAACCGTCCATGCCCACCGCGCGCGCCCTCGCCTCGTCCTCGCTGCCCTGGCGGGCGGTCACCGCCACGATCGGCAGGTGCTGCCCGGCATGCTCGCGCTGGCGGATCAGGCGGGCGATCTGGAACCCGTCGACGCCGGGCAGGTCCAGGTCCAGCAGCACCGCATCGAAGCCGGCATGCGCCAGCTCGGCCAGCGCCGCCAGCCCGTTGACCACATGCACCACCGTGTGGCCTTCACGCTCCAGCAGGCCGCGGATCACCGCCGCCACGATGCTGTCGTCCTCCACCAGCAGCAGCCGGTAGCTGCGGTCCGCCGCCACCTCCATCGCAGGTGCGACCGGCGCCGGCTCGGCCAGCGGCAGCCGCACGCGGAACGTACTGCCGTGCGCCAGGCGCGATTCCAGTTCGATGCTGCCGCCCATCATGTCCACCAGCTCGCGGCAGATCGCCAGGCCCAGTCCGCTGCCGGCGCGGCGCTGCGGCCCCTCGGCTTGCTCGAAGCGCTGGAACAGCCGTGACTGGCTGGCTTCGGAAATGCCCGGCCCGGTATCGCTGATGCTGAACTGCAGGCCGCCCTCGATCCGCTGCGCGCGCAAGGTGACGCTGCCGTGCTCAGTGAACTTCAGCGCGTTGTTGGCCAGGTTCAACAGCACCTGCTTGATGCGCAAGGCATCGCCGAGCAGTTGCGCCGGCAGGTCCTCGGCCACCTCGAGCACGAAGCGGATGCCCTTGGCGTGCGCCAGGCCCTGTTCGAGTTGCGCCACGTCCTCGAGCAGCTGACGGGGGTCGAACGGCGCCGGCTCCAGTTCCAGCTTGCCGGCCTCGATCCGCGCCAGGTCCAGCGCGTCGTTGAGCAGCTTCAGCAGCATCCCGCCCGAACGCTGCATCGCCTGCGTGTAGTCGTGCTGCTGCGGATCGAGCGGCGTGCTCAGCAGCAGTTCGGCCATGCCCATCACGCCGGTCATCGGCGTGCGGATCTCGTGGCTCAGCGTGGCCAGGAACTGCGTCTTCGCCGCGCTCGCCGCCTCCGCCATCTGCCGTTGCTGCTCGACCAGTTGCACGTGATGCCGTTGCGCCAGGCGTCGGCGCCAGCTGTACAAGGCCAGGCCGGCCACCGACACCAGCAGCAGTGCGTAGATCACCCACGCCCACCAGCGCAGCCACGGCGGCGCTTCCACGTGGATGCGCAGCGGCGTGGCCGGGTGCACCCACAGGCCGTCGGCGCCCGCGGCCATCGCGTCGAGCACGTAGTCGCCTGCGCCCAGCCCGGTGAAGTCGCGCTCGCCACGATTGCCGGTATCCACCCAGTCGCTGTCGAAACCGTGCAGCAGGAAACGGTACTGGTTGGCGGACGGGGCGATGTAGGAAAACACCCGCGCATCGACCGCGAGCTGGCTGTCGCGCCAGCCGACTTGCAGGGGTTGTGTGCCGATCGGCAACACCTGCGTGGCGCCGCTGCGGTGTACCCGGGCCTGGGTGAGCGCCATCTGCGGCACGCTGGTTTGCCGGTTGCTTCGGTCCGGGTTGAACGCCACCACGCCGCCCAGGGTGGCGGCGTAGATATAGCCGCTCGGCATCCGCGCGTAGCCGCGGAAGAACTCGCCGTTGGTCAGGCCATCCTGCAGGCCGAACGAACGGAACGCGCCGGTGTCCGGGTCGAAACGCCACAGGCCGTCGTGGCCGAACACCCAGACGCGACCCGCGACATCGACGCGCAAGTCGGTGACGTTGACCGACGGCCAGCCATGCGACGCGTCGACCCGGCGATCCGCCACGATGCCGTCGCCGCGACGGCGGTAGTGCGTCAATCCGTCGGCGTTGGCCATCCACAGCCCGTCGCCGGTGAAATCGAAGGCATCGACGGTTTGCCCGGCCGGTCCGCCCGGCACCATGACGAAACGGTCCTGCGCCTTGTCCAGCCACATCATGCCGCCGTCGCTGGCATACCAGAAGATGCCGTCGCGCAGCGTCATCTGGCTGCCCCAGCGCACCTTGTCGCTGGAGCCGTCCATCGGCACTGGATGGATCGCCAGCGTCTCCGGGTCGATGCGGAACAGGCCCTGGCCGAAGGTGCGCGCATACATCTGGCCGTCGGGCCCGGGTTCGACCTCCAGCGGGCGCTGCATCATCGCGCCGGCCGGATCGACCCGATCGAGTTGCCCGTCGGTGTCGCGATACAACGCGCCCTGCACGACCACCCACAAGCGGTTCTTCGCATCCTCGGTCATGCCGACCACGTCGCCGCGCAGTCCCGATATCACGTGCTCGACCGCGCCGGTCACCGGGTCGAGCCGGTCGATCCGGCCGCCGCGCTGGCCGACCCACACGTGGCGACCGTCCTTGCCGCGCGCCATCGTGGTGGCGATCGGGTCGCGCAAGCTGGAAGGGTCGTCCGGCATGTGCGTGAAGCGGCTGAAGCGGCTCCAGCCCGGCGCCAGGTATGCCACGCCGCCGTCGTACAGCACGGCCCACAGCCCGCCTTCGCGATCGACCATCAGCTGCCACACCCAGGTACCCGGCAGGTTGCCGTAGAGCACCGGCTGGTCGGTCACCGCGGTCACCGGCCCGCCGGCCCGCGCCTGCAGGAACAGCCCTTTTTGCGTGCCGACCCACAGCCGGTCCGCACTGTCGCGCACGCTGCTCATCACGTTGGTCTCGGGAATCACGCCGGCGCCGAAGCGGCGCGCCATGCCGTCCGCGCCGACGATCCACAGGCCGTCCGTGGCGGCAATGCGCACTTCGTCGCCGTTGCCGTCGATCCGCCACGCGTCGATGGTTCGCCGCGGATCGGCCGATGGCACGCGGCGGATCGTGCCATCCGCCTCGCGCACGAATACGCCGTGGCCGCTGCCGATCCACATGCGCCCGTGCCCATCCACGTACAGCGCGGCGACGGTACCGACCGCGGCCGGCGTCGCGCCGAGCTGCGGATCGACCACATGCTCGAACCCACTCTCATCCGGGCGCATCCGGTCGAGCCCTCCCGCGCTGCCCACCCACAACGTGCCGTCGGCGGTCTGCGCGACCGCCCAGACCCGGTCGCTGGCCAGGCTGGCGGGGTCGGCCGGATCGTGTCCCCAATGCCGGAACGTACCGCTGGCGTCGTCGT
Source organism: Rhodanobacter soli (assembly GCF_040548735.1). Classification (NCBI taxonomy): domain Bacteria; kingdom Pseudomonadati; phylum Pseudomonadota; class Gammaproteobacteria; order Lysobacterales; family Rhodanobacteraceae; genus Rhodanobacter; species Rhodanobacter soli. Next base: position 1,089,660 of record NZ_JBEPSD010000001.1, read on the forward strand.
AGCGGTTCAGGCCCGCGTTCAGGCCGGCGGCCCACAGGCGGCCCTGCCGGTCGAGCGTCAGCGTGGCGATGCCGTTGTTGTACAGCGAGCCCGGATCATTCTCGGCATGCCGGAACACCTTGAAGCCGATGCCGTCGAAACGCGCCAGGCCACCCTTGGTGCCGAACCAGATCGCGCCGTCGCGGTCCTGCGCCACGGCATAGACATTGGTACTCGGCAACCCATCCGAGGTGTCGTAGCGACGAAACTGCGGGGTCGGCAGCGGGTCGGCTTCAAGCGCGGCGACCGGGGGTGCCGGAACGCTCGACGCGGGCGTGGCCAGGCCCAGGGCCATGGTCAGCAAGACTGCTGAAAGCATAAGGTGGTCCCCTTTGGGCTTCCCATCCCGCCTGCGCCATGCCGTGCACGAACCTGTCGTTCGCGAACGAGGCGTCGTGCCGGCTCCTGTCCCGTGTCGCCATGATGCCAAAACCCTCACGCCGGCGCGAGCAGGCGCCCACGGGCGCGTGCGGTTCAGACGGACGTGTCGGTGGTCAGTGGCGCAGCGGGCACCGCCCGCGCCAATGCATCGGCCAGCTGCTCGCCGCTGAGCGGCTTGCGCAGGAAACCGTCCATCCCCACCGCGCGCGCCCTCGCCTCGTCCTCGCTGCCCTGGCGGGCGGTCACCGCCACGATCGGCAGATGCTGCCCGGCGTGCTCGCGCTGGCGGATCAGGCGGGCGATCTGGAACCCGTCGACGCCGGGCAGGTCCAGGTCCAGCAGCACCGCATCGAAGCCGGCATGCGCCAGCTCGGCCAGCGCCGCCAGCCCGTTGACCACATGCACCACCGTGTGGCCTTCACGCTCCAGCAGGCCGCGGATCACCGCCGCCACGATGCTGTCGTCCTCCACCAGCAGCAGCCGGTAGCTGCGGTCCACCGCCACCTCCATCGCGGGCGCGACCGGCGCCGGCTCGGCCAGCGGCAGCCGCACGCGGAACGTACTGCCGTGCGCCAGGCGCGATTCCAGTTCGATGCTGCCGCCCATCATGTCCACCAGCTCACGGCAGATCGCCAGGCCCAGTCCGCTGCCGGCGCGGCGCTGCGGCCCCTCGGCTTGCTCGAAGCGCTGGAACAGCCGTGACTGGCTGGCTTCGGAAATGCCCGGCCCGGTATCGCTGATGCTGAACTGCAGGCCGCCCTCGATCCGCTGCGCGCGCAAGGTGACGCTGCCGTGCTCAGTGAACTTCAGCGCGTTGTTGGCCAGGTTCAACAGCACCTGCTTGATGCGCAAGGCATCGCCGAGCAGTTGCGCCGGCAGGTCCTCGGCCACCTCGAGCACGAAGCGGATGCCCTTGGCGTGCGCCAGGCCCTGTTCGAGTTGCGCCACGTCCTCGAGCAGCTGGCGCGGCTCGAACGGCGCCGGCTCCAGTTCCAGCTTGCCGGCCTCGATCCGCGCCAGGTCCAGCGCGTCGTTGAGCAGCTTCAGCAGCATCCCGCCCGAACGCTGCATCGCCTGCGTGTAGTCGTGCTGCTGCGGATCGAGCGGCGTGCTCAGCAGCAGTTCGGCCATGCCCATCACGCCGGTCATCGGCGTGCGGATCTCGTGGCTCAGCGTGGCCAGGAACTGCGTCTTCGCCGCGCTCGCCGCCTCCGCCATCTGCCGTTGCTGCTCGACCAGTTGCACGTGATGCCGTTGCGCCAGGCGTCGGCGCCAGCTGTATAAGGCCAGGCCGACGATCGCGGCCGTGAACAATACATAGACCAGCCATGCCCACCAGCGCGCCCACGGCGGTGCCTGTACGTGGATGCGCAGCGGCGTGGCCAACGCGCTCCATTCGCCATCCGCGCCCGCGGCCATCACTTCCAGTGTGTAGTCGCCCGCACCCAGCCCGGCGAATTCGCGCTCGCCATGATTGCCGGTATCCACCCAGTTGTTGTCGAAGCCGTGCAGGCGGAAGCGATAGCGGTTGGCGGCCGGATCGACGAACGACGCCACCCTGGCCTCGACGTGCAGGTCGCGATCACGCCAGTGCAATTGTATCGGCTGGCCCAGCGCCAGCGGCTGGATGCGGTTGTCCCGACGCACCGTGACCCGGGTCAGCGTCAGCAGCGGCGGTGCACCGCGTTGCTCCGGCTTCGCCAGGCGCTCCGGCTGGAACGCCATCACACCACCGCTGCTGGCGGCGAACAGTGTCCCGTCCAGCGCCATCTCGATCGAGCCATTGGTGAACTCGCTGCTCGACAGGCCCTGCGACGGGCCGAACTCGGTGAACTGCTTCGTCTTCGGCTCGAACCGCCACAGCCCCGGGTTGGCGAACAGCCACAGTTGGCCCTGGCGGTCGACCTGGATGGCCATCAGGTCGGCGGCGAACGGCATGCGGCTGATGTCGACGCTGGCATCGCGCGTGGCGCGACCATCGGCATCGCGATAGTGCTCGAGCGCCTGGTCGGTGGCGGTCCAGAAACCGTCGGCATCGAACGCGAAGGCGAGGATTTCGTGGCGCGGCACACCGGGCACGAAGGCCAGGCGCTGGCCCGGACCGTCGCCGCGCAGCAGGCCACCGGCGCTGGCGTACCACAGGCGGCCCGTCTGGAAACTCAACTGGTCATGGAAGCGGGTCCCGCTCGGCGCATCCGCCGGCATCACCGAAGTCGCGACCAGGTTGTCGGGGTCGAGTGCAAACACGCCCTCGCCCCACGAGGACACATAGACACGTCCATCGTCTCCGGCTACGAGCGCGGTGGGCCGGCTGATGTGGCTTTGTTTCGCTTCGAGGGCGGTCAGCTTGCCGTGGTCGTAGCGGTAGATCTCGCCCGGTCCGGCGATCCACAGCCGGCCGCGGGTGTCCTCCGCCAGGGAAGCGAGGTTGCCACGCAGGTTCTTCACCACGTGGCTGACCGCGCCGGTAGCCGGGTCCAGCTTGTCGACCCAGCCGTTGAAGCCGCCGACCCACAGCTGGTCGTCGCGGCTGCGGCGTACCGACAGCGCGGCAATGTTCGACAGACTCTGCGGATCGTCGGGAACATGGGTGAAGCGGGTGAACCCGTTCCAGCCTGGCGACAGGTAAGCGACGCTGGACTGGTCGAAGGTAAACCAGAGTCCGCCCTCGCGATCGCGCAACACCTGCCACAGGCGATCGCTGGGCAGGCCGCCGGGCAGCAACGGCTGGCCGACGATGTGCTGCAGGTGGCCGCTGCCGTCATCCAGCCAGACGCCGTTCAAGCTGCCCATCCACAAGCGGCCCTGCGCATCGCGGGCACTGCTGAGGATCCGCAGCGACGACAGTTGCGGGCTCGCCAGCGGGCGCGCCACGCCATCGGCGCCGATCACCAGCAGGCCACCTTCCAGCGCCACCCGCACTTCGCCATCGCCACCATCGATGTGCCAGACCTTGCCGATCTCGCCACGGAAGGCCGGATCCACCGGCACGCGCCGGATCGTGCCGTCCGGCTGGCGCAGGTACAGGCCGCTGTGCGCGCCGATCCACAACCGCCCGTCGGCCTCCGCCAGCAGCGCGCGGGTGGCGCCGAACGATCCGGCGCGGCTGCCGTCGACATCCAGCGGGATGTGGTCGAAACCGCTGCCGTCCGCCCGCAGGCGATCCAGTCCGTCCTGCGTGGCGACCCACAGTTGGCCATCGGACGTCTGCGCGATGCTCCAGACTTCGTTGTTGGCGAGACTGTCCGGCTTGCCGTCGTCGTGCTCCCAGTGCCGGAAGCGGCCGCTCGCCTGGTCGTAGACAGTGAGCCCGGTCGAGACGCCACCGGCCCAGACCCGGTTGTCGCGATCGACGAACAGCGAATAAGTCTGGTTCGCCGGCAGCGACAGCGGATCGCCCACGACATGCCGGAATACCGTGAAGTCGACCCCGTCGAAACGTACCAGGCCACCGGCCGAACCGAACCACATCAAGCCGTTGCGATCCTGTGCCGCGGCATAGATCGCCCCGCTGGGCAGGCCATTCGCCGTCTCGTAGCGGCGGAACTGCGGCGTCGGCAACGGGCCCGCTGCCTGTGCGCCGGGCGCAGCCAGGGCAATCGGCATCGGCACGAGCACGCCCAGCATCACGCCCAGCAGCCAAGCGGACAACCTTGATCCGTTCCCCATCAGTCCCCCCGAACCGGCGCTGCGAATCCGCACCGGCCTCGGCCGAAGCCGCGTCCCGCACACGATAGTGCCAAAACCACGTCGCGGGCGCGAGCAGGGCCTGCGCAAGGGCGGCGGCAGGAAGCTGGCTAGAATGCGCGGATGTCCCGACGCCTGCGATTGCTGTTCACCGCGTTAGCCATGGCCGCGCTGCTGTGGCTGTTGTTCGCCGCCGCCGAACGCGCGCTGGCGCTGGCGCAGCGTTTCCTGGATTTGCCGACGTGGCTGCAGTGGACATTGGGCGGTGTGCTGCTGATCTTCGCCGCCGCCGGCCTCAGCGTGCTGTGGTGGCTGCTGCGTCCGCGCCGCAAGCGCCGGCCCCCGCCGGTGCCCGATCGCTGCAGCCTGGAACAGCGCATCGGCCAGTTGCGCGAACGCGGCGCCGACACCGGCGCACTGGCGGCCGAACTCGGCGAGCTCGATCGCCGCCACGCCAGCGCGCGCGTCTATGTCGCGCTGTTCGGCGAAATCTCCACCGGCAAGTCCAGCCTGATCCGCGCGTTGTCACCGCACGCCCAGGTCGCCAGCGACGCGCGCGGCGGCACCACCCGCGCCGTCGGCCACTACGACGGCAGCCTGCCGGACGGCCGCACACTGGTGCTGGCCGACGTACCCGGCAGCCGCGAGGCCGGTGGCGAGGCGCACGAAACGCTGGCGCGCGAGGAAGCGCTGCGCGCGCACGCCGTGATCTATCTCTGCGCCGGCGATCTCAACCGCAGCCAGGCCGATGAATTGCGCTGGCTGGCCGACTTCGGCAAGCCGCTACTTCTCGTGCTGAACAAGGCCGACCAATGGAGCAGCAGCGAACTCGATCAACTGCTGGCGCGCCTGCGCCGGCACGCGCGCGGCATCGCCAGCGCGGTGCTGGCGATCAGCGCCGGCGGCAGCGAGCGCTACCAACGCCAGCTTGCCGACGGCAGCACCGAGTCGGTCGAGCGCCAGCGCAAGCCCGCGATCGAACCGTTGCTGCAGGCACTCGAACGGCTTACCGCCCCCGGCGCCGAAAGCCTGGAGGATTTGCGCGAAAACGCCGTGCTGGCCGGCCTGCATCAACGCACCGGCACACTGGAAGCACACACCCGCGCCGAGGAAGCCGAGCGCATCGTGCGCAAGTACGCGCGCCGCGCCATCGTCGGCGCGCTGGCCGCGGTGGCGCCGGGCAGCGACCTGGTGATCCAGGGCGTGCTCGCCACCGGCCTCACCCGCGCGCTCGCCGAGCTGTACGGCGTCAAGGTCAGCGAGGTACAGATCGAGGATTTCGTGCAGCAGGCCAGGCTCACCCTGCGCACCGGCAGCTCGATCGTGCTGGCCGTCGCCGGCAACGCGCTGAAGGCGTTCCCCGGCCTCGGCACCCTGAGCGGCGGCGTGCTGCACGCCTTCGCCTACGCGCTGATCTTCGACTCGATGGGCCGCGCGCTGGCCGCCTCGCTGGCCGAACGCCACAGCCTTGATCAGGACGACGCCGGCGCCCGCCTCAAGGAACTCCTCGCCGACGCCGGCGGCACCCGCCTGCGCCAGTTGGCGGCGCTGACGATGGAAGCGGTGCGCGAGCGCGCGGAATGACTGAACTGGTCCGAAGTGCAGGGCTTTCGTCCACGGAGGTCGAAAGCCCTTCGCTCTAAATCACTAAAAAGCGAGCTTCTGCAGAAGCCCTACGGCGTGCCGGCAAACGCCGCGCGCAGCCAGTTGTGCATCAGGCGGTAGCTGCGGGTGGCGGCGCGTTCGTCGTAGCGGCAGCCGGGCGAGTTCTCGCCGACTTCGGTGAAGCAGTGCACGGCGTGGCCGATCACCACGAACTGCCAGTCGGCGGGGCTCAGGCGCATCTCGTCCATGAACTTGTCCGCATCCGGCATGGTGCCCTTGTCGTCGGCGCCGTTCATCGCCAGCACGCGCGCCTTGATGTTCTTCGCCAGCGCCGGATTGTCGGTATCCAGGCCACCGTGGAACGACACCACCGCCGCGACGTCCGCGCCGCTGCGCGCCAGATCGAGCACGGCCGAGCCGCCGAAACAGAAGCCGACCGCGGCCAGCTTGGTCGCGTCGAGCGGTGCGTTCGCGGCCTGCGCCTTCAACTGCTGCAGCGCCTCGTTGATGCGCTTGCGCATCAGCGCGCGGTCGCCGTACAGCGGCTTCACCGCCGCCTGTGCCTGCGACGCGTTGCCCGGCTGCGGGCGCACGCCGGCACCGTACATGTCGGTGAGCAGGATCACGTAATCCTTGCCGGCGATCATTTCGGCCTTCTTTACGGCTGTGTCATTGATGCCGTACCAGTTCGGCACCATCACCAGGCCCGGCCGCTTCGCGCTCGAAGCGTCGTCGTAGACCAGCACGCTGTGGAAGCGGGTGCCGTCCTGCGCCCACTCGACCGGGCGATGCACCATCTTCGCCTGGGCGGCAAAGCTTGCACCAGCCAGCAACAGCAGACAGCAGAGTCGGGCGATACGCATGGTCGATCCTCCATCAGGGGTTGACTCCCTCCCTCTGCGAGCAGGGGGAGGAGCAAAGCTCAAAGTCCGGCGGCGTGTTCCGAAATCCGCCGCTTCAGCGGGGCAAGCCGATCGAGCAGGCGCACCCCGACGCCGCGCGCGGCGACCAGCGCCGGCGACTGCCACGCGTAGATGCGCGCCAGCGCGTCGAAGCCCAGCGCGTCCAGCGTGTCGGCGCTGCGCCGGCGGCGCGCATAACGGCGCAGCACGTGCGCGGCGCCGATGTCGTGACCGGCGGCGCGGGCGTCGATCAGCGTGTCGCGCAGCTCGGCCACGTCGCGCAGACCCAGGTTGACGCCCTGCCCGGCCAGCGGATGCACCGCGTGCGCGGCGTCGCCCAGCAGCACGAAACGCTCGGCCTGGTAGCGCTCGGCCAGTTGCAATTTCAACGGGAACGCCGCACGCGGCGTCGTGGCGACGATCCGGCCCAGCCGAAAATCGCTGGCCACGCCGAGCTCGTCGAGGAAAGCCTGCTCGTCCAGCGCCAGCACGCGCCGCGCCTCGGCCTCGGGCAGCGACCACACGACCGAGCTGCGCCCGTCGGCCAGCGGCAGCAACGCCAGCGGCCCGTCCGGCAGGAAACGTTGCCACGCCGTGTCCTCATGCGGGCGTTCGGTGGCGACGTGCGCCACCACCGCGCGCTGCGCGTAGTCGTGGCCACGCGTACCGATACCGGCCAGACCGCGCAGCGGCGAAGCGGCGCCGTCGGCGGCCACCAACAGGCCTGCAGCCAGCATCTCGCCACCGGCCAGTTCCAATTGGATGCGATCCTCGCGCGCCTCGAAACCCTGCACCGCGACAGGACACAAGCGACGCACACCGGAAGCTTCCAGCGCCTGCCACAGCGTCCACTGCACCAGGTTGTTCTCGACGATGTAGCCGAGCCGGTCGCGGCCCTCGCTGGCCGCGTCGAAGTCGATCGCCGCGCCGCTTTCGGCGTCCCACACGTGCATGTGCGAATACGGGCCGGCGCGGGCATCGCGGATGGACGTCCAGACGCCCAACTCGTCCAGCAGCATCACCGACGACGGCGCCAGCCCGACCACGCGCAGGTCCACCTCGGCATTCGCGTCCCATGCCGCCGGCGCGCGCGCCTCCAGCAGGGCGGTGCTGAAGCCGGCCCGCGCCAGCGCCAGCGCAGCGGCGGCACCGACCATGCCGCCGCCGACCACGGCCACGTCGAGCGCGGGTGCGCGGCGGCGGGAAGGCATGTCCTGCAGCGAAGTGTTCATGGCAGGTGCTCCAGCACCGCCAGCGGCGGCTCGCCGCGAAACCCCATGCCGCGCCGCGCCAGCGCGCGTTGCAGCGGCGGCAGCCGGTCGCAAGCCAGCAACGCCAGCGAGCGCAGTGGCGCCAGCAGCGGCTGCGGCAGGCAGGCCAGCCGCACCAGGCCGTGGCTCATCGCCATGGTGCCGTCGCGATCCGGCGCACGCCGTGCGGCGTAGCGTTCCAGCAGATCGGCAGCGCCCGGATCGGGGGCGGCCGCCACCAGCTCGGCCAGGGTCAGCGCATCGCGCAGGCCCAGATTGAAACCCTGCGCGCCGATCGGATGCACGGTCTGTGCGGCATTGCCCACCAGCACCGCGCGCGGCGCGGTCAGCTGCGCGGCGGCGACCCGATGGATCGCGTACGGATGACGCCGGCCCGGCCGGCCGAGCCGGCCCAGGCGCCAGCCGAAACGGCGCTGCGCCAGTTCGATGAAACCCGCATCGTCCAGCGCGGCCACCGCTTCGGCTTCGTCGGCGGACACGGTGAGCACCAGGCCGCAGCGGCGCTCGGCCAGCGGCAGCAGTGCGACCGGGCCATCGTCGGCAAAGCGCTCGTACGCGCGATTCGCGTGGTCGCGTTCCGGCGTGACCGTGCACACGAACAAGGTCTGCCCGTAGTCGTGCCGCTCGGCGTCGATGCCGAGTTGCGCACGCACGAACGAAGACGTGCCGTCGGCGCCGACCAGCAGCGGCGTGTCGAGATTGCGCGCACCGTCGGCGGTTTGCACCTGCGCGCGCCAGCCGCTGGCCAGCGGCTGCAGTGCGGACAAGGTGGCCGGCGCCAGCCGGGTCAGCCGGGCGCATTCGTCCAGCCGGCGCAGCAGCGCCGTGCCGAGTTCGCGCGCCGGCAAGGTCCAGCCCAGCGCGTCGACGCCCTGCCTGTCGGCGTCGATGCGCGCGCTGCCGAACTCGCCGGCGCGGCTGACATGGATGTGCCGGATCGGCGTGGCGCGGGCGGCCGCGTGCCGCCACACGCCGATCGCCTCCAGTCCGTTGACGGTGGCGCGGGCCAGCGCGAGGTTGCGCTCGTCGTAGCTGGGCTGGGCGTCGGTGCGCGGTGCGGCGGTCTCGACCAGGGTGGCTTTGATGCCGGCGGCATCCAGCGCGATCGCCAGGCTGGCGCCGACCAGGCCGCCACCGACGATCAGCACGCCAGACTCGCTCATGACGGGGGATTCGGGGACATTCATGCGCCGATGATACGCGCTGGCGCTGTCGGCGTAGCAGCGCGTTGGGCTAGACTAGCGGTCTGTCCAGACCCCACACGGAGCACCCCATGGCCAAGACGCAGACCCGACGCATCGGCATCTTCCTGATGCTGGCCCTGGTGATGGCGGCCACCCGCCTGCATCACTTCAGCGCCCTGCCCGACGCCTCGTGGGGCGTGTTCTTCCTGGCCGGCTTCTGGCTGCGCGGCTCCGCGCGCTGGGCGTTTCCGCTGCTGATCGCCGAGGCCGTGCTGGTCGACTTCTTCGCGATCACCGGCGCCGGGCTCGATTTCTGGACTCACTACTGCGTCTCGCCGGCGTACTGGACGATGCCGGTGTACTTCGGCGCGCTGTGGTTCGGCGGCAGCTGGCTGGCCCGCCACCAGTCCGGCCTGCGCCCGTCCACGCTGGGCCTGGCCGCGGTGGCGCTGGTAGTCAGCGAGGCGGTCTGCTACCTGATCTCCAACGGCAGCTTCTACTGGCTCAGCGCCAGCGTGCCGCTGCCGCGCAGCGCGGCCAACTGGTTCACCAACCTCGGCGACTGGTACCTGCCGTTCCTGGGCACCACCGTACTGTATGTGGGCATCGGCGCCGCGCTGCACGTGGGCGTGACGCTGCTGGCACGCACCCTGCGCGGCTCCAGCCAGCCGGGCCTGAGCCACTAAGCCGGCGCGATGGGCAACCGGCTCTCGAAAATCTACACGCGCACCGGCGACGACGGCAGCACCGGCCTCGGCGACGGTTCGCGGGTGGGCAAGGACTCGTTGCGGGTCAACGCCTACGGCACGGTGGACGAGCTCAACAGCACGATCGGCATGCTGCTGGCCGCCGACGGCGTCAGCACCGAGGTGCGCGAGGCGCTGACCCAGGTGCAGCACGACCTGTTCGACCTCGGCGGCGAGTTGTGCATCCCCGGCATGGCGATGGTCGAGGACAGCGACATCGACCGCCTGGAAACCATCCTCGACGCGCTCAACGAACCGCTGCCGCCGCTGAAGGAATTCATCCTGCCCGGCGGCGGCATGGCCGCGGCCTGCGGCCATCTGGCGCGCACCGTGTGTCGTCGTGCCGAGCGTGAAGTGATCGCGCTGTCGCGAGTGGAAGACATCCGCAACCAGCCGCAACGCTACTTGAACCGGCTGTCCGACCTGCTGTTCGTGATCTCGCGCGTGCTGGCCCGTGCCAGCGGCCACGGCGAAGTGCTGTGGCAGCACGAGCGCCGCCGCAAGCCTTCCACGAAGTAGGCCCGCCGCATGCTGCGGCTGTACACCCATCCCGCCTGCCTGCTGCATGACCCCGGTCCGGGCCACGCCGAGCGACCAGCGCGGCTGCACGCAGTGCTGCAGGCGCTGGACCACGACCGTTTCGCCGCGCTCGACCGCATCGAGGCGCCGCAAGCCATCCGCGAACAGCTGCAGCGCGTGCACAGCGCAGCCCACATCAGGGAGATCCTGCTCGGTGCGCCGCCGGACGACATGCTCGCCCTGGACCCGGACACCGTGATGGGCCCCGGCTCGACCGAGGCGGCCCTGCGTGCGGCCGGCGCCATGGTCGCGGCGGTCGACGCGGTGCTCGGCGGCAGTGCGCGGCGCGCGTTCTGCGCCGTGCGCCCGCCGGGTCACCACGCCACGCGCGACCAGGCGATGGGCTTTTGCCTGTTCAACAACATCGCGGTGGGCGCCGCCCATGCGCTGGTCGCGCATGGCCTCAAACGGGTCGCGATCGCCGATTTCGACGTGCACCACGGCAACGGCACGCAAGCCATCTTCGAGCACGAGCCGCGCGTGCTGTTCGCCTCCAGCCATCAGTCGCCGCTGTATCCGGATAGCGGCCGTGAGGACGAGCGCGGCGTGGGCAACATCGTCAACGGCACGTTGTCGCCCGGTGCCGGCTCGCACGAATTCCGCGAATTGTGGGACAGCGTGCTGCTGCCGCGGCTGCATGCGTTCAAGCCGCAGCTGGTGCTGGTCTCGGCCGGCTTCGACGCCCATCGCAACGACCCGCTGGCCGACATCCGGCTGGGCCAGGAAGACTATGCGTGGATCACCGAACGCCTGGCGGCGCTGGCCGACGCGCACGCCGGCGGGCGGCTGGTCTCCACCCTGGAAGGCGGCTATGACTTGGCCGCACTGGCCGCCAGCGTGAGCGCGCACGTCGGCGCTCTCATGGAGTAGCTCCCGCGCGCAGCGCGCTCGTTTGCCTCCTCTCCCCGCGGGAGAGGATTGAGGTGAGGGTTCGGAGCTTGCCAAACCCCATCGGAAAGCACGCAACGCACCGCTACCCGGCATCCAGTCCAGCCTCTTTCCCGCCCGCCCATGCTGAATCCCGGCGTGCAGCGGGAAACCTTTATCTGCCGTCCGGAGGGTCTTTCTGCTAGCTTAACGAGCCTTCGAAGCCGGCAGATTCCCCGTGACGCCCAAGCTACCTCCACGCCGCCTGCTGGCGGTTGCTGCCGCCCTTGCCGTGTTCGGCGGCCAGGCCGACGCCAGCAACGCGCAGATCTCCCCCGCAAGCCCCTCGAACCAGACCGACCTGGCCTGCCCGTTGGGTTCGTTCCACTGTGCGCCGCGCCCACTCAACTACGCGATGTGCCGGCCCAATGCCCTGCTGGAGTTCTACGATCCCAGCCTGGGCAAGGACGCCAGCCTGCGCGAGACCAGCCCGACCCTGGTGCAGGCGCAGCACGTGGACAGCTCCAACCAGTCGGTCTACCACCTGTCCGGTGACGTGAAGCTGCAACGTGCCGACCAGCAGTTGCAGGCCGAGCGCATCGACTACAACGACGGAAGCACCGACTACGACGCCCGTGGCAACGTGCGCTACCAGGAGGCCGGCCAGCTGCTGGCCGCCTCGCGCATGCGCGGCAACACGGAAGCCAGCCGCGGCATCGCCGACGACGTGCGCTACCAGATGCTCGACGCGCGCGGCAACGGCACGGCCGGCCAGGGCCAGATGCTGGACGCGCAGCACACGCGCTACTCGCAGGCCACCTACTCCACCTGCGACGTCGGCCACCACCTGTGGGAGTTCCGCGCCAAGTCGATCACCATCAACAAGGAAACCGGCGTCGGCGTGGCGCGCAATGCCACCATGCGCCTAGGCAACGTGCCGTTTCTGTACCTGCCGTATTTCAGCTTTCCGGTCGACGACCGCCGCAAGAGCGGCTTCCTCTACCCCACCATCGGCAACACCAGCCGCTCCGGTTTCGAGGTCAGCACGCCGTACTACCTGAACTTGGCGCCGAATTACGACGCCACGCTGGACCCGCGCATCTACAGCGAGCGCGGCGCGATGCTGGCCGGCGAATTCCGTTATCTGACGCCGGGCAGCCGCGGCCAGCTCAACGTGGAATACGTGCCGAACGACCACGGCGAGAGCGACGGCCTCGCCGATACCAAGGACGACTCCCGCTACCTGGTCAAGTTCTCCGATCGCACGCGGCTGTGGCAGGGCTGGCAGTTCGTGGGTTCGTACAACCATGCCTCGGACAGCAGCTACCTGTACGACTACGGCGACGCCCTGTCCCACGCGGCGGTCTACACGCTGGGCTCGAACGCCGCGATCGTGGGCGGCGGCAAGTGGTGGAGCGCCTCGTTCGGCGGCACCATCTACCAGAACGTGAACCCGTTCGTCACCGATCGCGGCCTGCCGTACAGGCAGTTGCCCTACGCGAAATTCAGCATGGACGTGCCGCTGTCGCGCTGGCTGGAATTCGGCATGGACACCTCGGCGGTGGCGTTCCGCAAGACCGGCTCCGTCGAAGGCGAGCGCGAGGATATCTACCCCTACCTGGCCGCCGACTTCGGCACCTCCGCCTGGTTCGTGCGGCCGCGGCTCGCCTACCGCTACACCGCTTACCAGCTGGGCAGCGACTATCAGGATTACGGTTACCGTGGGCCGCTCGGCAGCGGGGCGACCACGCCGTTCGACCAGAAGTCGCCGACTCGTTCGCTGCCGGTCGTCAGCCTCGACAGCGGGCTGGTGTTCGATCGCAGCACCACGCTGTTCGGCAGCAGCTATACGCAGACTCTGGAGCCACGGCTGTTCTACCTGTACGTGCCGTATCGCAACCAGAACAACCTGCCGCTGTTCGACACCAACGTGATGTCGTTCGACTACTGGCAGCTGTTCTCGACCAACCAGTTCTCCGGCGCCGACCGCCAGATGGACGCGAACAACCTCACCGCGGCGCTCACCACCCGCCTGCTCGACGACAGCGGTGTCGAGCGGGTGTCGGCCAGCATCGGCCAGATCCACTATTTCAGCCCGCAGAAAGTGCTGGCCACCGACTGGGTCCGCTCGGCCTACGTGGCCCAGCTCGACGTGCAGCTCAGCGATCGCTGGCGCCTGAACAGCGCCTACCAGTGGAGCCCGAACACCCGCCTCACCGATATGGCCGCGGTGCAATTGCAGCGGCGCCTGCGCACCGACGGCATATTCAACTTCTCCTACCGCTATCGTCGCGGCCTGCTGGAACAATACAGCGCTTCCGTGGTCTACCCGGTGTCCGAACGCTGGCGGCTGGTGGGCTCATGGACTTATTCGGTGAAGGACCGCCAGAGCGTCGATGCGCTGGCGGGCGTGGAGTACGACAGCTGCTGCGTGTCGCTGCGGCTGGTCGGGCGCAGCTACGTGAACCAGAGCTACTACGGTTTTGGACCGGTTCCCAAAGGTGGCAACCTCGACCGGCGCGACAACGCCGTCCTGTTCGAGGTGGTTTTCAAGGGGCTGGGCTCCACCGGCGGCCAAATCGATCCACTGCTGCGCCGTGATATTCTCGGCTATCAATAAACGCACTCGCCCCGGCGACCCAGGCTTTCCACTGATGAAGCAATCCCTTGCATCTCTCCTGCTCGCGCTCGCGATCATGCTCCCCGCCCACGCCCAGCTGCTCACGCCGGCCGCGCCAGCCAGCCAGCCGCTGGACCGCATCGTGGCGGTGGTCAACGATGACGTGATCCTGCAGAGCGAACTGAACGACGCCGTGCTTTCGGTGCAGCAGCAGTACGCCGGCCACACCGAGCAGTTGCCGCCGATGAACGTGCTGCAGCAGCAGGTGCTCAACCGGCTGGTGCTGATGCGGCTGCAGATCCAGAAGGCGCAGGATCAGGGCATCCATGTATCCGACGCCGACGTCGACCAGGCCATCCAGGGCGTGGCCGAGCAGAACAAGCTCAGCCCCGAGCAACTGCGTGCCGAGGTGGAGCGCAGCGGCGCCAGCTTCGCCTCGTTCCGCGAGCAGCTGGCCGACCAGATCACCGTGCAGCGGCTGCACCAGAGCGTGGTGCAGGACTCGGTCTCGGTCACCGACAGCGAGATCGACAACCTGCTCAGCAGCCCGACCTACAAGGCCGGCGAAGTGCACCTGGCGCACATCCAGATCAGCATCCCCGGCGGCGCCGACGCGGCCGCGATCCAGGCCGCCGCAGCCAAGACCGAGCAGACACTGGCCGCGATCCATGGCGGCATGGATTTCAACGCCGCCGCGATCCGCTACTCCGACGCGCCCGATGCGCTGGAGGGCGGCGACCTCGGCTGGCGCCGGCTGGACGAGATCCCGCCTGCGTTCGCCGACACCATCGCCTCGATGAAGCCCGGCGACGTCAGCCCGGCGCTGCGCGGCCCTACCGGTTTCCACATCCTCAAGCTGGTCGACCAGCGCCAGAGCAGCCGCAAGATGGTCACCGAACTGCACGCCCGGCAGATCCTGATCAAGCCGAGCGAGCTGCTGACTCCGGCCCAGGCCGAGCAGAAGGCGCAGGACCTGTACCACCGCATCGTCGACAAGCACGAGGACTTCGCCACCCTGGCGAAGGAAAACTCCAAGGACGACACCAGCGCCAATCTCGGCGGCGACATGGGCTGGTTCCCGCAGCAGGCATGGGGTCAGGCCATCGCCACACAGTTGGGCCAGCTGAAGGACAACGAGGTGTCACAGCCGTTCCAGAGCGCCGCGGGCTGGCACATCCTGCAGCGGCTCGGCGAGCGCCAGAGCGACCAGACCACGCAGATCGAACGTGACCAGGCGCGCCAGGCCATCGGCACCCGCAAGTCCGAGCAGGCCTACGACGACTACCTGCGCGACCTGCGCTCCAATGCCTACGTCGACATCCTGGTGCCCGAGCTGCGCGCTGCGGACGATCAGGCTGCCGCCAGCTCGCCGTAAAGGCGGTTGGACACCATGCCATTGCCCCGGCTCGCGCTTACCGCGGGCGAGCCGGCGGGCATCGGCCCCGAGTTGCTGATCCGCCTGGCCGCCACGCCGCTGGCCGCGGGCCTGGTGGCGATCGCCGATCGCGCCCTGCTGCAACGCGCGGCCTCACGCTGCGGCCTTGCCGTCGAACTGGTCGATGACGACGGCAGCACGCAGGTGGCGCGCCGTCCCGGCACGCTGCGTGTGCGCCACATCCCACTGGCCATCGACGAAGTGCCCGGACGGCCCGATCCGCGCAACGCCCGGCACGTGCTGGACACGCTGGCCGAGGCTGCCGACGGCTGCATGGCCGGCCGCTACGAGGCAGTGGTCACCGCGCCGCTGCAGAAGTCCTCGATCAACGACGCCGGCATCCGTTTCAGCGGACACACCGAATTCTTCGCCGAACGCGCGCACGCCGACGTGGTGATGATGCTGGCCAGTCCGGAACTGCGGGTGGCGCTGGTCACCACCCATCTGCCGTTGGCGGCGGTACCGGCAGCGGTCACTCCCGCCGCGCTGACCCGTACGCTGCGCATCGTGCACGCCGAGTTGCAGCGCAAGTTCGGTATCGCCGAGCCGCGCATCGCGGTGCTCGGCCTCAACCCGCACGCCGGCGAAGGCGGCCATCTCGGCCACGAGGAAATCGACACGCTGATCCCGGTGCTGGACGCGCTGCGCGGCGAAGGCATGCACCTGCTCGGCCCGCTGCCCGCCGACACCGCGTTCGTGCCGGCGCAGCGCGCACGCTACGACGCGGTGCTGGCGATGTACCACGACCAGGCCCTGCCGGTGCTGAAGAGCGAGGCGTTCGACCGCACCGTGAACCTCACCCTCGGCCTGCCGTTCATCCGTACCTCGGTCGACCACGGCACCGCGCTGGACCTGGCTGGCACCGGCAGTGCCGATCCGGCCAGCCTGATCGCCGCGGCAAACATGGCACTCGCACTGGTCCGGCGCAGAAACGAGCAGGCTGGAGAGAGAAATGAGTAAAAGCGAAGGCAGCCCACTCGTTCACTTCTGCCCATTGATTCCTGCCCCATGAACGCCCGCCCCAAGAAAAGCTTCGGCCAGCATTTCCTGCACGACCGGCGCTATGTCGATCGCATCGTCAGCGCGGTGGCACCGCGGATGGAGGATTTCGTGGTCGAAATCGGCCCCGGCGAGGGCGCACTGACCCTGCCGCTGCTGGCCGCAGCCGGCAAGCTCACCGCGATCGAGCTGGACACCGACCTGATCCCCGCCTTGCAGGCGCGTGCCGCCGCTGCAGGAGAACTGCACATCATCCACGCCGACGTGCTGAAGGTGGACTTCAGCGCACTCGCGCACAGCCATGGCGTACCGCGGCTGCGCATCGCCGGCAACCTGCCGTACTACATCTCCAGCCCGATCCTGTTTCATTGCATCGAGCACGCTGCGGCGATCCAGGACATGCACTTCATGCTGCAGAAGGAAGTGGTCGACCGCATGGCCGCCGAACCGGGCAGCAAGGTGTACGGCCGGCTGTCGGTGATGCTGCAGCTGGCGTGCCGGGTCGAACCGCTGTTCGACGTGCCGCCGGAAGCGTTCCGCCCGCCGCCGAAGGTGGAGTCCGCGGTGGTGCGGCTGCTGCCGCTGGAACCGCACGAGCTGCATGACGCGCAACCCGAGCATGTCTACGCCGTGGTCAAAGCCGCGTTCGGGCAGCGGCGCAAGACGCTGGCCAATGCGCTGAAGCAATTGCTCGACGCCGATGCGATCCGCCGTGCCGACGTCGATCCGAAGGCACGCGCCGAGACCCTCGCCCCAGCCGACTTCGTGCGCCTGGCCAAGGTCTACGGCGCGCTCTGACGAAGAAGCGGCATCCCGATCGTGGCCACTCCGCCCCATTCATGGCGACAGGCCTTACAATCCGGACATGACTGAAAAATCTTCCTACACGATCGACGTGCAGGTCGAAACCCGCTTCGTCCCCGATCAATCGAAGCCCGGTGACAATCGCTACGTTTTCGCCTACACCGTTACCTTGCGCAACGCCGGCGAGATGCCCGCACGCCTGCTCACCCGCCGCTGGATGATCACCGACGCCAACGGCAAGGTGGAGGAAGTGACCGGCGAGGGCGTGGTCGGCGAACAGCCGTGGATGCGGCCCGGCGACGATTTCGAATACACCTCCGGCGCCGTGCTGGAGACCCCGGTCGGCACCATGGGCGGCAGCTACCAGATGCTGGCCGACGACGGCACGGAGTTCGAAGCCCCCATCCCGACCTTCACCTTGTCCATTCCGCGTACGCTGCACTGATGGCCCTGCGCTGACATGGCTACATACGCGATCGGCGACGTGCAGGGCTGCTACCCCGAATTGCAACGCCTGCTCGACAAGCTGCGCTTCGACCCGGCGCAGGATCAGTTGTGGTTCTGCGGCGACCTGGTCAACCGCGGCGGGCAATCGCTGGAAACGTTGCGTCTGATCCACGGCCTGCGCGAACACAGCGTGGTCACCCTCGGCAATCACGACCTGAGCCTGCTGGCGATCGCCCAGCGCCGGCCCGACGCACAGGCCCGGGTGAACCCGGAGCTGCGCGAGGTACTGTTCGCCGATGACGCGCCGGTGCTGTTCGAATGGCTGCGCTCGCAAAAACTGCTGCACCACAACGAGCAGCTGAACTGGACGATGGTGCACGCGGGCCTTGCACCGATGTGGACGCTGCGCCAGGCGCTGCGTTCCGCCGAAGATGTCGAGCGTGAGCTGTCCAGTACGCGTCATCCACGGCTGCTGCGCAACCTGTTCGGCAACCGGCCGGCGGTATGGTCGAGCCGGCTGCAGGGGCTGGACCGCCAGCGCGCCACCATCAACACGATGACCCGGATGCGCTACTGCGACGTCAACGGCCGCATCGACTTCGAGGCAAAGGGCGTGCCCGGTACGCAGAAGGCGGGGTTGTACCCGTGGTTCGAAGTGCCCGGCATGCGCCGGCGCGATACCCGTATCGTCTGCGGCCACTGGTCGGCGCTGGGCCGCTTCGCCGGACTCGGCGTCCACGCGATCGACACCGGTTGCGTCTGGGGTGGGCAGCTCACCGCGCTGCGACTGGACGGGGAGGAGCCGCAGTACATTGCGGTCAACGCCGAACCGCATCGCAAGCGACCGCCCGGCGTCGAGGACTGATTCTCCGCGTATTGACTACGTGCCCACAAAAAACCCCGCCGCAGCGGGGTTTTTCGTGATACCCGGAATGGCTCAGGCCAGCTGGCCGTGGCAGTGCTTGTACTTCTTGCCAGAACCGCACGGACAGGGATCGTTGCGACCGACCTTGGGGCCATCGTGCTGCGCAGGCTGTTGCGCCAGGCGCATGCCGGCACCGACCGGCACCTCCGCCACGTCGCCGCCAAACGCGCCGGCCGGCGGAGCGCCGCCGCCGCTCGCCTGCATCTGCTTCTGCAGCCGATCGGCCAGACGCCGCTGCTCGGCCTCCATCGCGGCGACTTCCTCTTCGCTGCGAATGCGGATCCGCGCCAGCATCTGCACCACTTCGGCCTTGATCCGCTCGAGCATGTCGGAAAACAGCTTGAACGATTCGCGCTTGAACGCCTGCTTCGGGTCCTGCTGCGCATAACCGACCAGGTAGATGCCTTGGCGCAGGTAGTCCATGCTGGCCAGATGATCCTTCCAGGCATTGTCGACCACGGTGAGCATGATGTGCTTTTCCAGCTGGCGCATGGTGTCGGCGCCGATCTGCGCCTCCTTCGCCCGGAACAGCTCGTTCACCCCTTCGCGGACGTGCTCGAGGATCATCCTGGCGTCGATCTCCTGCTGCTGTTCGATCCAGTGCTGCAGGTCGAGCGACAGGCCGAGCTCGCTTTCCAGTTCGCGGTCGAGGCCGGCCAGGTCCCACTGCTCGTCGATGCTGTCGTCCGGCACGTATGCGCGCACCATGCTTTGCACCACGTCGTCGCGGATGTCGGCAACGGTGGCCTGCACCTCCTCGCCGTCGAGCAGTTCGTCGCGCTGGCGGTAGATCACCTTGCGCTGGTCGTTGGCGACGTCGTCGAATTCCAGCAGGTGCTTGCGGATGTCGAAGTTGTGCTGTTCGACCTTGCGCTGGGCTTTTTCGATCTGCCGGCTGATCATGCGATCTTCCAGCGCGTCGTCGTCCTTCATGCCGAAGCGCTTCATCCAGCGCACCAGGCCTTCACCGCCGAAGATGCGCAGCAGGTTATCTTCCAGCGACAGGTAGAAACGGGAAGAACCCGGATCGCCTTGGCGGCCGGAACGACCGCGCAACTGGTTGTCGATGCGGCGCGACTCGTGCCGTTCGGTGCCGATGATGTGCAGGCCGCCGGCGGCAAGTACCTGCTCGTGCAACTTCTTCCACTCGGCCTTGACGCGCTGGCGATCCAGTTCGCCGGCGTCCTCGGGCAGCGCGGCCATGGCCGCGTCGAGACTGCCGCCGAGCACGATGTCGGTACCGCGGCCGGCCATGTTGGTGGCGATGGTGACCTGGCCGGGCGCGCCGGCCTGGGCGACGATGTGCGCCTCGCGCTCGTGCTGCTTGGCATTCAGCACTTCATGCGCCACCCCGGCCTTCTTCAGCAGGTCGGACAGCAGCTCGGATACTTCGATCGAGGTGGTGCCGACCAGCACCGGCTGGCCACGCTTGTGGCAGTCCTTGATGTCCTCGATCACCGAACGGTATTTCGGATCCTGCGACAAGAAGATCATGTCCGCGTTGTCCTTGCGGATCATCGGCTTGTGGGTGGGGATCACCACCACCTCCAGGCCGTAGATGCTCTGGAACTCGAACGCCTCGGTATCGGCCGTACCGGTCATGCCGGCCAGCTTCTTGTACATGCGGAACAGGTTCTGGAACGTCACCGTGGCCAGCGTCTGGTTCTCGCGCTGGATCGGCACGCCTTCCTTCGCCTCGACCGCCTGGTGCAGGCCGTCGGACCAGCGCCGGCCGGCCAGGGTGCGGCCGGTGAATTCGTCGACGATGATCACCTCGCCGTCGCGCACGATGTAGTCGACGTCGCGCTGGTAGATGCCGTTGGCGCGCAGCGCCGCGTTGAGGTGATGCACCACGGCGAGGTTCTTCGAGTCGTACAGGCCACTGTCCTGCTCGATCACGCCGGCCGCGCGCAGCAGCTCGTCGGCGTGCTGCATGCCCGCCTCGGAGAGGTGCACCTGCTTCTGCTTTTCGTCGACCCAGTAGTCGCCCTCGCCGTCTTCTTCGGTCTGGCGGATCATCTGCGGCACGATCTTGTTCACCGCGAGGTACAGCTGCGGGGAATCCTCGGCCGGGCCGGAGATGATCAGCGGAGTGCGTGCCTCATCGATCAGGATCGAGTCGACCTCGTCGACGATCGCGTAGTTGAGGCCGCGCTGGTAGCGCTGCTCCTTGCTCAACGCCATGTTGTCGCGCAGGTAGTCGAAACCGAATTCGTTGTTGGTGCCGTAGGTGATGTCGGCGGCATAAGCCGCGTGCTTGTCGGCGTGATCCATGCCCGGATACACCACGCCCACGTTGAGGCCGAGGAAGTTGTACAGCTTGCCCATCTGCGCGGAGTCGCGCCGGGCCAGGTAATCGTTCACGGTAACCACATGCACGCCCTTGCCGGCCAGCGCATTCAGGTAGACCGGCAGCGTGCCGACCAGGGTCTTGCCCTCGCCGGTGCGCATCTCGGCGATCTTGCCCTGATGGAGAACCATGCCGCCGATCATCTGCACGTCGTAATGACGCATGCCCAGGGTGCGCTTGGCCGCCTCGCGGACCACCGCAAACGCCTCCGGCAGCAGCTTGTCCAGCGAATCGCCGGCAGCAATGCGCTGCTTGAACTCGTCGGTCTTGCCGCGCAGGGCGTCATCGCTCAGCTTTTCGAATTCGGGCTCCAGCGCATTGATGCGGTTAACGCTCTTGGAAAGCTGGCGCAATACGCGCTCGTTGCGGCTACCAAACAGGCTCGTCAGGGCACGATTGAACATCGATCTTCCGGGTTGGGAGTGAAATGCCCGCTGCAGGCGCGGGCCAATCGGGCATGTTACTACATGCCAACAGGGCGCCGCCCACGAGGGCCGGCCCTGCCGGGACACGGCCGCTCAAGCCATGCCGATCCCGCCGTCCTGAATGGCGCCGGGCATGGCGGGATTCAAGGGATGACGGCGCGGAGGCCCAGGGTCAGCGATGGCTGCGCACGAACGCCAGCGGATTGACCACGCGGCCGTCGTACCAGACCTCGAAATGCACGTGCGACCCGGTGGAGCGGCCGGTGGAGCCGGCCCGGGCGATCACGTCGCCGACCTGCACATGCTGGCCCGGATGCGCCACCAATGCACTGTTGTGCGCATAACGGGTCATGTAGCCGTTGCCGTGGTCGATCTCGATCACGTTGCCATAGCCGCTGCGCACCCCGGCAAAGGTCACCATGCCTTCGGCCACGGTGTGCACCGGCGTGCCGAGCGGGGTCGAGATATCGATGCCGGTATGCCGTGCCGAGCGGCCATCGAACGGGTCCGCGCGCACGCCGAAATAGGAGGAAATGTAGCCCGGCACCGGCATCCCGGTCGGCTTCAGGTTCGACTCGATCTTGGCATCCAGCAGCAGGCTCTGCAGCGCCGACAACTGCGCCTGCTGCCGGTCGAACTGGCTGGCCAGCTGGTTGATGCTCTTGTCCAGCACAGGCGGCAGGGCATAGGCGCTGCTGCCGGCGTCCTCGATGCCGCCCACCGCCGGCTGCTGGTCGAAATCGAATTCGCCATCGTCGAGCTTGCCGACCTCGGCCAGCCGCTCGCCCAGTGCGTTCAGACGGGTCGACTGGGCCTGCAGCTGGCCAAGTTTCACGGCCAGCGCGTCGAGGCTACGCTGGGCATCCTGGCGTACCCCGCCCAGTTGGGCATTCTGCTGCTGGATCTGTTGCTGCAAGTCGTGGATCTCGCCCAGTGCCCGATCACGCGGGCTGGCCACCAGCATGGCCAGCGCCACCCCGGCCCCCATGCAACCGAGCACCGCCAGCGAGGCCACCGAAATCAGCTTCCAGCGCAGGCGCCGGTTCGCCAGATCGAGGGTCTTGGGCAATTTCCTGGCACGTGATACGAGTATGATTTGCATGTCTTTCCAAGATCGAATTCGGCACCATGCAACGCGCCACCCCAGCCACTTCCCGCCGCACCGGCAACGGACCGAAGTCCCTCGCCGACTGCGGCTCCTTCGCGACACTGGCCCGAAAGGCCGGTGCGCTGGAAGCGCTGGACCGCGCACTGCGCCAGACGTTGCCATCGCCATTGCGCGAGCAGGTGAGATTCGCCAACCTGCGCAACGACCGCCTCGTCTTCCTGGCGTCTTCACCGGGCTGGGCATCGCGCCTGCGCTTGATGCAGACACAAATCCTTGCCACCGCACATGCCATCGGCACCTGCGCCAGTTCAGTCACCGTGAAAGTGGCCCCCCCACCACCGGCAGCAATAACGCCGGACCGGTCGAAACCGCTTTCGCCCGCCGCCGCCGCCCATCTCAGGGCCGCCGCCGCGTCATTCACAGACCCCGAATGGCGGGTACTGTTCCTTGAGCTGGCGTCCTTCGCCGAAACCGCTGATTCCCCCTTGCCCGAAACGGACTGACCGCCCCGTTCCGTGTCCCGGAAGCGGGTTTATAGCATGCAGTTTGTTAAGGAATAACCCCCGATGTCATGAAGCCGTGAAGCGCAGCGCGACAGAAATGCGATACGCATCACAAAAAACGGCCATGTCTCGCGACACGGCCGTTTTCAGTGAAGGGTTTGTAGAGGAGCGAACTTGGCTCAGATCGCCTGTGCCGGGTGGGCGTAGGAGATCGGCGAGGTAGCCGGGTCGTCCTGGTAGCTGACCTCTTCCCACGCCGAGGCATCGGCCATCAGCGTGCGCAGCAGCTTGTTGTTGAGCTCATGGCCCGACTTGTGCGCGTGATAGGCGCCGATCAGGCTATGGCCGAGCAGGTAGAGGTCGCCGATCGCGTCGAGGATCTTGTGCTTGACGAACTCGTCCTCGTAACGCAGGCCGTCTTCGTTCAACACGCGGTAGTCGTCCAGCACCACCGCGTTGTCCATCGAGCCGCCCAGCGCCAGGTTGTGTTCGCGCAGCATCTCGATGTCACGCATGAAACCGAAGGTGCGCGCGCGGCTCACTTCCTTGACGAAGGACGTGGTGGAAAAGTCGATCTCGGCACGCGAGGTGCGCTGGCTGATGATCGGGTGATTGAAGTCGATCGAGAAGCCCACCTTGAAGCCTTCGAACGGCTCGAAGCTGGCCCACTTGTCGCCTTCCTGCACCTTCACCGGCTTCTTGATGCGGATGAAGCGCTTGGCCACGTTCTGTTCTTCGATGCCGGCGGATTGCAGCAGGAAGACGAACGGACCGGCGCTGCCGTCCATGATCGGCACTTCCGGCGCGGACAGGTCGACGTAGGCATTGTCGATGCCGAGGCCCGCCATCGCCGAGAGCAGATGCTCGACCGTGGAGACGCGCACATCACCGTTGACCAGTGTGGTCGACAGCCGGGTATCACCGACGTTGTCCTGGCGGGCGCGAATATCCACCGGCGGGTCGAGGTCGGTACGGCGGAACACGATGCCGGTATTCGGCGCCGCGGGACGCAAGGTCATGTACACCTTGTCACCCGTATGCAGGCCGACGCCGGTCGCCCGGATGATGTTCTTAAGCGTACGCTGCTTGATCATTGTAGTTGGTACCTGTGTAGGCAGCAGCCAATCAGGAGCGGATGCTAACACAGTTTTAACCTGTGATAAAAGCAAACCGTACCGTACAGTCTGATTAAGCCTTCATGTTTCTTTCATCCTTGGAAGCGAGGGGCATCCGCTGCGGTTTTCCCGATAAAACGACAGTTCGACACGACGCTCCGTGCCTGGGACGGGAATCCGGCACGGGGCATCGGACCGACCGTCACGGGCGAATCCGCGGCGGCTGGCCGTGCGTCATCCCGACGCACAGTCTTGCTCATACAACGGTGAACGGAGCCCGGGTACGACCGCCACTCCTCACATCTCACGCACGATGCGACCGGCTGAAGCCGATAACGGGCACGACAGAAGTAGTGACCGACCCAACGGGCATTTGTTCAATATTTTCGCACCTCCTTAACCTGTGCAACCTGCCAGAAGTCAGCCTGCCATCAGTCGGCCTGGCGGCGCAGGAACGCCGGAATGTCCAGGTAATCGAAGCCCGGCTCGGCATTCTTCGCCGGCGCCGCGGGTTCCGCACGGCTGTGACTGACCATCATGTCCGGCTGCGCATAGTCGACCACCTCGTTGCCGGTGCCGGTACGCAGCACGACCGGGCGCGGCCGCATCTGCACCTGCTGGGTCTCGACCATGCGGATCGGCGGCTGCTGGCGGGAGGCCATCGCCCGGTTGAGACCGGTGGCGACCACGGTGACCCGCACGTCGTCCTTCATTTCCGGATCGAGCGAGGTGCCCATCACGACGGTGGCGTCTTCGCTGGCGAAGTCGTGGATGATACGGCCAATTTCGTCGAATTCGCGCATCGTCAGGTTCGGGCCAGCGGTGACGTTGACGAGGATCCCGCAGGCGCCGTTGAGGTTGACGTCTTCCAGCAGCGGGTTCTTGATCGCCGCCTCGGCAGCCGCCTGGGCACGATCGTCGCCGCGGGCGGTGCCCGAGCCCATCATCGCCAGGCCCATCTCGGACATCACGGTGCGCACGTCGGCAAAGTCGACGTTGATCAGGCCAGGAGCGGTGATCAGGTCGGCGATGCCCTGCACGGCGCCCTGCAGCACGTCGTTGGCGGCCTTGAACGCGTTGAGCAAGGTGACCTCGCGGCCGAGCACGCTGAGCAGCTTCTCGTTCGGCACGGTGATCAGCGAGTCGACGTGCTGCGACAGGTCCTCGATGCCCTTCAGGGCGACCTGCATGCGCCGACGGCCCTCGAACGGGAACGGCTTGGTCACCACCGCCACGGTGAGGATGCCCTTTTCCTTGGCCAGCTGCGCCACAACCGGTGCCGCGCCGGTGCCGGTGCCGCCGCCCATGCCGGCGGTGATGAACACCATGTCGGCACCTTCGAGCATCGCCTCGATCCGTTCGCGATCCTCCAGCGCGGCCTGTCGGCCGACCTCGGGATTCGCGCCGGCGCCGAGACCCTTGGTCACGTTGCCACCGAGTTGCAGGTGGGTGCGCGAGCCGCAGCTGTTCATCGCCTGGGCGTCGGTGTTGGCGACGACGAATTCCACGCCTTCGATGTTGGCATTGAGCATGTGCGCCACGGCATTGCCGCCGCCGCCGCCCACGCCAATCACCTTGATGACTGCATTGGGTGCGAGTTTATCAATCAGTTCAAACATTTCCCGTCCTCCGTAGAGTTGTTGTCGTTGTAACCATGGAGCGCGACTCCTGTCGGTCCATGGTGGTGGGCGAATCTCCTTCTGCCCGTGGCTGCGCCTCCTGCGCCGCTTAGAAAAACCGTCATCAGAAATTCCGGGTGAGCCAGCCACGCAACTTGCCGACCAGGCCGCCGACACTGCCGCCGCCCGAGCCGCCCATGCGCGTGCTGCCGGCGCGCGAGCCATGCAGCAGCAGGCCCACGCCGGTGGCGTGCAGCGGACTGGAAACGACTTCGCCGAGGCCGTCGATCTGCTGCGGCACGCCGATGCGCACCATCTTGTGGAAGATCTCCTCGGCCAGCTCCAGCGCGCCTTCCATCTTCGAGGCGCCGCCGGTCAGCACCACGCCGGCCGCGACCAGGCTCTCGTAACCGGAGCGGCGCAGCTGGTCCTGCACCATTTCGAAGATCTCCTCGTAGCGCGCCTGCACCGACTGCGCCAGCGACTGCCGCGCCAGCCGGCGCGGCGGGCGGTCGCCGACGCTGGGCACCTGGATGGTTTCCTCGGCGTGCGCCAACCCGGTCTGCGCGCAGGCGTACTTGATCTTGATCTCCTCCGCATGCGCGGTCGGCGTGTGCACGCCGTAGGCGATGTCGCTGGTGACCTGGTCGCCGCCGACCGGTAGCGAGGCGGTATAGCGGATCGAGCCCTGGGTGTAGATCGCGATGTCGGTGGTGCCGGCGCCGATGTCGACCAGGCACACGCCCAGCTCGCGCTCGTCGTCGGTCAGCACCGCCTTCGCGCTGGCGACGGCCGACGGCACCAGTTCGTCCACGGTGAGGCCGCAGCGCTGGATGCACTTGGTGACGTTCTGCACCGCCGCCGCCGCGCCGGTGACCAGGTGCACGTTAGCCTCCAGCCGCACGCCACTCATGCCGATCGGCGCACGGATGCCATCCTGGCCGTCGATGCGGTATTCCTGCGACTCCTTGTAGAGCACCTTGCGGTCGGCCGGGATCGCCACCGCGCTGGCCGCCTCCAGCACCTGCTCCAGGTCGCTGGCGGTGACCTCGCGGTCGCGGATCGCCGCATTGCCGTGCGAATTGCGGGTTTCCAGGTGGCTGCCGGAGATCGACGCATAGACCGAGCGGATGTCGCAGCCGGCCATCAGTTCGGCCTCCTCCACCGCGCGCTGTATCGAGTGCACGGTCGATTCGATGTCGACCACCGAGCCGCGCTTCATGCCGCGCGAGACGTGGGTGCCGATGCCGATCACGGTGATCGGTTCGCCCGGCTCGTACTCGCCGACGATCGCCACCACCTTCGAGGTGCCGATGTCGAGCCCGACCACCAATTGCTTGTCATTGCGCGGCTTCATGAGCGGGGCGAACCTCCAGCGTTGACGGCGGCCGTCTGCGGCCAGCGCACGGCGAATCCATTGGTGTAGCGAAGATCGGCGTAGGCGAAGCCGTCGGTGTGGCCGGCGATCAGCTGCGGGTAGACGTCGAGGAAGCGACGCAGCCGGCGCCCGGCGTACTCGCGGTCGCCGATCACGATCTGCGCGCCGTCCGCCATGCTCACGCTCCAGCTGCCACGGTCGGTCAGCGCCACGCCGGTGATCTGCAGTTGAGTGCCGGCGAATGCCTTGCGGGTTTCCGCATAGAAGCTGACCACCTCGGCCAGCCGTGCATCCGGGCCGTGCAGGCTCGGCAGCGCGCCGACGCCATCCATGCCCGGCGCATCGAACACCAGGCCTTGCCGGCTGATCAGCTGCTTGTCGTTCCAGCGTGCGAACGGCTGGCGCTCGTAGATGCGCAACTGCAGGGTGTCCGGCCAGCGCTTGCGCGCCTCGACAGACTCCACCCACGGCAGCGCGGCGACGGCCTTCTGCACCGCATCGAGATCCAGCGCGAAGAAGCCCTTGCCCAGGCGCGGCCGCACCGCGGCGCGGATGTCGTCCGCGCTGACGTGCTTGAACTCGGCCTGCACCGTCAGCTGGGTCACCGGCCAGCGCCCGGCTGCAAACCACCCGCGCAGCACGCCGACGATCGGCAGCGCGACCAGCGCGATGGCGAGGCACCAGGCGACGAGGCGGATGGTTCCTTTCACATGCCCTCCCGGAAACTGGTTTCCAGCACGCGCCAGCACAGTTCCTGGTAGTCGATGCCGGCCGCCTTGGCCGCCTTCGGCACCAGCGAGTGCGAGGTCATGCCCGGCGCGGTGTTCACTTCCAGCAGCCAGTTGCGGCCGGCGCGGTCGCGCATCACGTCGACGCGGCCCCAGCCGGCGCAACCCAGTGCATCGAACGCCTGCAGCGACAGCGTGCGCAGTTCCGCTTCGGCGTCGCCCTCCAGACCGGGGCACAGGTACAGGGTGTCTTCGGC
Source organism: Rhodanobacter soli (assembly GCF_040548735.1). Taxonomy (NCBI): domain Bacteria; kingdom Pseudomonadati; phylum Pseudomonadota; class Gammaproteobacteria; order Lysobacterales; family Rhodanobacteraceae; genus Rhodanobacter; species Rhodanobacter soli. The sequence continues at coordinate 1,117,634 of NZ_JBEPSD010000001.1, forward strand.
GATGTACTTCGCGTTGTAGTCGTAGAACGCGCCCTTCGGCACGATGTGGATGCTGGGCAGCACCTCGCGGCCGAGGATGCTGACGGTCAGCTCGTCACCCTCGATCAGGGTTTCCATCAGCAGGTCGCCCGGATACTTCGCGGCCAGCTCCACCGCCTGGTCCAGCTGCGCCTCCTCGAACACGCGGGTGACACCCACGCTGGAACCCTCGCAGGCCGGCTTCACGATCAACGGGAAGCCGATCTGTTTCGCCGCCGCATGCACATCCGCGCCGCGCGGCAACGCCACGAACTTCGGCGTCGGCAGGCCAAGCGACTGCCACACGCGTTTCGAGCGCGTCTTGTCCATCGACAACGCCGAGCCCAGCACGCCCGAGCCGGTGTACGGCACGTCGAGCGCCTCCAGCGCGCCCTGCAGCACGCCGTCCTCGCCACCGCCATGCTGGCCGTGCAGGATGTTGAACACGCGCGCGAAGCGGTCGGTGCGCAGTGCGTCGAGCAGCGCCGGGATGCCGTCGATCGCATGCGCGTCCACGCCGCGCGCCCTGAGCGCCTCCAGCACGTTGCGGCCGGAATCCAGCGAGACCTCGCGCTCGGCCGAGCTGCCGCCCATCGCCACGGCGACGCGACCAAACCGGGCAGGATCCGTGATCTTCATGCTCACTTGCTTGTCCTCAGGTTGCCGAGCTGGGCCAGCTCGACCGCCGCCGCGCCGATGTCGCCGGCACCCAGCAGCAGCAACAGATCACCGTCGCGCAGCAGCGCCGGCAGGGTTTCCTTCAGCTCGCGCGGATGCTCGACCAGCACCGGATCGACCTTGCCGCGCGCGCGCACCGCGCGCGCCAGGGCGCGGCCGTCGGCGCCGGCGATCGGCGCCTCGCCGGCCGGGTAGACGTCGGTCAGCACCAGCACGTCGACCTCGGCCAGCACGTTGGCGAAGTCGTCCAGCAGGTCGCGCGTGCGGCTGTAGCGGTGCGGCTGGAAACCGACCACCAGGCGGCGCTCGGGCCAGCCGCCGCGGGCGGCGGCGAACACCGCGGCCAGCTCGCGTGGGTGATGGCCGTAGTCGTCGACCAGCAGCACGTGGCCCTGGTCCAGCGCAATCTCGCCGCGCCGATGGAAGCGCCGGCCGACACCCTGGAAGTTCTCCAGCGCACGCGCCAGCGCCTCCGCCTCCACGCCAAGCTGCCAGCCGATCGCGGACGCGGCCAGCGCGTTCAGCACGTTGTGCCGGCCCGGCAGGTTGAGCTTCACCGGCAGCGCTTCATCGCGACCCGGCAGCAACAGGTCGAAGTGCATCTCGAAGCCGTGCTGGCTTACGTTCAACGCGCGCACGTCGGCGTCCGCGGTGTCGATGCCATAGGTCATCACGCGGCGGGTGGTGGACTTCGCCAGTTCGGCCACCTCGGGGTCGTCCACGCACAGCACGGCCAGGCCGTAGAACGGGAGCCGGTGCAGGAAATCGGCGAACGCCTTCTTCACCTCGGCGAAATCGCCGTGGTAGTTCTCCAGGTGATCGGCGTCGATGTTGGTGACCGCGGCGATCACCGGCGACAGCAGCAGGAACGAGCCATCGGATTCGTCGGCTTCCGCGACCAGGTACTGGCCGGTGCCGAGTCGCGCGTTCGCGCCGGCCGCGTTGAGCTGGCCGCCGATCACGAAGGTCGGGTCGTAGCCGGCCTCGGCCAGCACGCTGGCGGTGAGGCTGGTGGTGGTGGTCTTGCCATGCGTGCCGGCGATCGCCACGCCGCGGCGGAAGCGCATCAGCTCGCCCAGCATCTCCGCGCGCGGAATCACCGGGATGCGCGCCGCGCGGGCCGCGACCAGCTCCGGGTTGTCCTGCTTGATCGCGCTCGAGGTCACCACCACGTCGGCGTCGCCGATGTTCTCCACGGCATGGCCGACATGCACGACGATGCCCAGCTGCTGCAGCCGCTGCGCGGTCGGCGAATGCGCGCGGTCGGAACCGGACACCGCATAGCCAAGGTTGTGCAGCACTTCGGCGATGCCGCTCATGCCGACACCGCCGATACCGATGAAGTGCACCCGGCGGAACGTGCTCATCGGGTCTTCGTGTGCGTGCAACCTGCGCGGCGTCATGCGGCCACCTCCAGGCAGGCGCGCGCGATGACCTGCGCCGCGTCGGGTTTGGCCAGCGTGCGCGCGGCTTCGGCCATCGCCAGCAGGCGGCTGCGATCACCCAGCAACGACTCCAGTCGCTGCGCCAGAATCTGTACGTCCAGCTCGTTCTCCTGCATCAGTTCGGCGGCTCCGGCCGCCATCAGTACTTCGGCATTGCGCGTCTGGTGGTCGTCCACCGCGTGCGGGAACGGCACCAGCACGGCGCCCAGCCCGGCCGCAGCCAGTTCGGCCAGGGTCAGCGCGCCGGCGCGGCAGACGGCCAGGTCGGCCCAGCCATAGGTGCCGGCCATGTCGTCGATGAAGGCAACCACCTGCGCCTCGACGCCAGCCTTCGCATACGCCGCACGCGCTTCGTCGAGACCGCGGCTGCCGCACTGGTGCAGCACCTCGGGACGTTGCACCGGGGTCAATTGCGCCAGCGCCTGCGGCAACACCAGGTTCAGCGCGCGGGCGCCGAGGCTGCCGCCCAGTACCAGCAAGCGCGGCTTGCCGTCGCGCCCGGCCATGCGCTCGGCCGGCGGCGGCAACGCGGCGATCGCCTCGCGCACCGGATTGCCGACCCACTCGGCCCGCGGCAAGGCATCGGCGAAACCGGCCAGCACGCGCTTCGCCAGTCCGGCCAGCCTGCGGTTGGTGAACCCGGCCACGCGGTTCTGCTCGTGCACCAGCAGCGGCCGGCGCAACAGCCATGCGGCGAGGCCGCCGGGGCCGGCCACGTAGCCGCCCATCGACAACACGCTGCGCGGCTGCACCTGGCGCAGCACGGCCAGCGAGGCGAACAACGCGCGCAGCAGCATCAGCGGCGCCAGCAGCCGGGTCCTGATGCTCTTGCCGCGCAGGCCGCCGACGGCCACGGTGTGCAGCTCGATCCGCTGCGCCGGCACCACCTTCGTCTCCATCCCGCCGACCGCGCCCAGCCACACCACCGGCACGCCCTGCGCACGCAGGCACTCGGCTACCGCAAGGCCGGGGAAGATGTGGCCGCCGGTGCCGCCGGCCATGATCAGCACGGGCGCTTGCGTGCTCATGCGGCCACCGCCTCGCGCGGCTTCGCCGCAACATTCGCATCGGCGGCGACCACCGCCGCCGGCATCCGCGTGGCCATCTGCCGCGCGTCCAGCGCACGGTTGATCTCGTAGGTGGCGCGCAGCAGCACGCCGGCCATGGCGCAGGTCAGCACCATCGACGAGCCGCCGTAGCTGATCAGCGGCAGAGTGAGTCCCTTGGTCGGCAGGGCGCCCAGGTTCACGCCGACCGACACGAACGCCTGCATCGCCAGCATCAGCGAGATACCGAACGCGACGTAGCCGGCAAAGCGCTGGCCGACCTCGACGCCCTTCAGGCCCAGGTACAGGCCGCGTCCTACCGCCAGTCCGAACAAGCCGATCACCAGCAGCACGCCGGCCAGGCCCAGTTCCTCGCCGATCACCGCAAAGATGAAATCGGTATGCGCCTCCGGCAGGTAGGACAGCTTCAGCACGCTGGAGCCCAACCCCACCCCGGTCCATTCGCCGCGGCCGATCGCCATCAGCGACTGGGTCAGCTGGAAGCCATCGTTGAACGGGTCCTTCCACGGATCCATGAACGAGGTCAGCCGCTTCATGCGGTAGCTCTCGCCGGTCGCCGCCACGTACAGCAGCGGCATCAGCGGCAGGCCCATCAGGAACAGGAAGATCGGCCGCGCGCCGCCCAGCCAGACCATCGCGATGGTTACCGCGATCACCAGCGTGGCCGAGCCGAAGTCCGGCTGCGCCAGCAACAGCAGCACGATCATGCCGGCGACCAGCACCGGCTTGAACAGGCCCAGGAACTTCGTCTCCACGTTCTCGCGGTGACGCACCAGGTAGCTGGCCACATAGACCACCAGAATGAGTTTTACCGCCTCGACCGGCTGGAACGTGGTGACCAGCAGGTTCAGCCAGCGCCGCGCGCCGTTGATGCGCAGGCCGAGGTGCGGCACGAACACCGCCAGCAGCATCAGGAACGCCAACGCCAGCAGCGGGAACGCATATTTTTCCAGCAGCTTCAGCTCGGTGCGCATCGCCATGCCGGCGGCGAACAGACCCAGGCCGAGGAACAGCAGGTGCTTCTTCAGGAAATAGAACGCGCCGATGTGCTGGCTGTCCGCCACCGCGATCGAGCTCGACGTCACCATCACCACGCCCACGCTGGCCAGCCCGATCAGCGCGACCAGCAGCCACAGGTCGAAGCTGCCGCGCGGTCCGGTACGGCGTTTGGCTTGGGTGGTGGCGTCGAAGATCGGCATCAGCGCACCTTCAACGTGGCAAGACCGACCAGCACCAGCACCACGCTGATGATCCAGAAGCGCACGATCACGCGCGGTTCGGGCCAGCCCTTCAATTCGAAGTGGTGGTGGATCGGCGCCATCCGGAACACGCGCTTGCCGGTGAGCTTGAAGCTCGCCACCTGGATCATCACCGACGCGGTTTCCATCACGAACACGCCGCCCATCACCAGCAGCACGACCTCCTGGCGCACGATCACCGCCACGCAACCGAGCGCCGCACCCATCGCCAGCGCGCCGACGTCGCCCATGAACACCTGCGCCGGATACGTGTTGAACCACAGGAAGCCCAGCCCCGCGCCGGCCAGCGCGCCGGTGAAGATCGCCAGCTCGCCCGCGCCGGGAATCGAGGGGATGCCCAGGTATTCGGAGAACACCTTGTTGCCGGCCAGGTAGGCGAACACGCCGAGCGCGCCGGAGACCAGCACGGTGGGCATGATCGCCAGGCCGTCCAGCCCGTCGGTGAGGTTCACCGCGTTGGAGAAGCCCACGATCATGAAGTAGGTGATCACCACGAAGAACAACCCCAGCGGCAACACCACGTGCTTGAACAGCGGCACGTACAGCGCGGTCTCCGCCACCGGCAGGCCGGCGGCTGCCGCATGCGGCGCGGTGTAGTACAGGAACAGCGCCGCGCCGAGGCCGAACACGGACTGCCAGAAGTATTTCCAGCGGCTGGCCAGGCCACGGCTGTCCTTCAGCACCAGCTTGCGGTAGTCGTCGTAGAAGCCGATCGCACCGAAGCTCAGCAGCACCGCCAGCACCACCCACACGTAACGGTTGTGCAGGTCGGCCCACAGCAAGGTGGCGACGGTGACCGAAAGCAGGATCATCACGCCGCCCATGGTCGGCGTGCCGGCCTTGACCAGGTGTGTCTGCGGACCGTCGCTGCGCACCACCTGGCCGGCCTTCAGCGCGGCCAGCCGGTTGATCAGCCACGGCCCGTACAGCAGCGACAGCGACAGCGCGGTGAGCGCAGCCATGATCGTGCGGAAGGTGATGTACTGGAACAGATGCAGCGCGGTGAAATGCCGTGCCATCCAGTCGGCCAGTTCAAGCAGCATCGGATGCGTCCCCCTTGTTCTTGTCCGCATGACCCGGATGACCGCCGAGCGCCGCCACCACCCGCTCCATGCCAGCCGAACGCGAGCCCTTCACCAGGCAGGTGACGCCGGCGTGCAACTGCGCCTGCAGCGCGGCGATCAGCGTGGCCTTGTCGTCGAAATGCTCGCCGCCCGCGCCGAAGGCCTCGACCGTGGCCACGCCGAACGGGCCCACCGCGAACAGCTGGTCGACGCCGCGTTCGCGGGCGCGTTCACCGATACCCGCATGCAGCGCGCGTGCGTCCGCGCCCAGCTCGGCCATGTCGCCGAGCACCAGCCAGCGTTCGCCGCCGGCCAGCAGCAAGGTGTCGATCGCCGCCGCCATCGAGCTGGGGTTCGCGTTGTAGCTGTCATCGATCAAAGTCCAGCCGCCCTCCATCGTCTCGCGGCGCAGTCGGCCGGCGACGCCGGGCACCTGCTCCAGCCCGGCCACGATGGTTTCCAGCGGCACCTCAAGCGCCAGCGCCACTGCCGTCGCAGCCAGCGCATTGGCGATGTTGTGGCGCCCAGGCAGCGGCAACGACACGTCGGCATCGCCCTGCGGCGTGCTCAGCACGAAGCGCGAGCCGTCCACGCGCTGCTCGACGATGTCGGCACCGACGTCGGCCGGCTGCTCGAGACCGAAGCGCAGTTGCCTGCGCGCGCCGGCCAGGCCGCCGAAGAAACTGGCGAACGCGTCGTCTGCGTTGATGATCGCGATGCCGTCCGCCGGCAAGGCCTGGTACAGCGCGCCCTTGGTCTCGGCCACGCCCTCGATGCTGCCCATGCGTGCAAGATGCGCCGGCGCGATGAGCGTGACGAGGCCGATATCTGGCCGTGCGATGGCAGCCAGGTAGGCGATGTCGCCCGGCTTGCCGGCGCCCATCTCGAACACCGCGTATTCGGTGTCCCGCGGCATCGAGAGCAGGCTCAGCGGCAGGCCCAGTTCGTTGTTGAAGTTGCCCGCGCTGACATGGGTGCGGCCGTGCCGCGACAGGATCGAGGCCACCAGCGTCTTCACCGTGGTCTTGCCGTTGGAACCGGTGATGCCGACCACGCGCACGTCGCGCTGGGCGCGCACCGCGCTGGCCAGGTCGCCCAGCGCCAGCTCGGCGTCGTTCACCAGCACCTGCGGCAGTTCGCTGTCGACCTTGCGCGTGACCAGCGCGGCAACCGCGCCGCGCGCGGCGGCCTCGCCCAGGTAGTCGTGGCCGTCCGCCCGCTCGCCCTTGATCGCCACGAACAGGTCGCCCGGCCGCAGCTTGCGCGTGTCGATGGCGACGCCGGTGATCTCGGCATCGCTGCCAAGCAGGCGGCCGTGGGTCCACACGGCGATGGCGCTCAGCGACATCATGCTCGCGGCTCCTGGCTGATCCGTTCCAGCACGGCATGCGCCACCGCCAGATCGTCGAACGGACGCTTGCCGGTGGCGCCGTCCTGATAGGTTTCGTGGCCCTTGCCGGCGATCAGCACGACGTCGCCGGCGTGCGCCAGTTGCAACGCGTCGGCGATCGCCACCGCGCGATCGCGCTCCACCGCCATCGCGCGCGCCGCGGCCATGCCGGCGACGATCTGCGCCACGATCGCGTCGCCGTCTTCGCCGCGCGGGTTGTCGTCGGTGACGATGGCCACATCGGCCAGCCGCGCCGCGATTTCGCCCATCAACGGACGCTTGCCCGCATCGCGCTCGCCGCCGCAGCCGAACACGCAGATCAGCTTGCCGGCGCAATGCGCGCGCACCGCGGTCAGCGCCTGCTCGAGCGCGTCCGGCGTATGCGCGTAATCGACCACCACCAGCGGCTGGCCACGCAGACCACCGAGCCGGCTCATCCGCCCGTTGACCGGCTGCAATTGCTCGACCGCTTCGACGATGCTCGCGAACGGCTCACCCAGCGCGCCGAGGCAACCCACCACGGCGAGCAGGTTGGCCACGTTGAAGCGGCCGATCAGATGGCTGCGGATCGCCCGCGTGCCCCACGGCGTGCGCAGCTGGAACGCCAGCCCTTCGGCCGAGGTGACGATCGCGCTGGCGGCGATCTCCGCCTCGCCGTCGTCGGCCATGCTGAAACGCAGGCGTTGCACGCCGGCGGACAGTTGCGTCGCCAGTTCGCGGCCGAACGCATCGTCGATGTTGATCACCGCGCCGCGCAGGCCCGGCCAGGCAAACAGCTTCGCCTTGGCCGCGCCGTAGGCTTCCATGCTGCCGTGGTAGTCCAGGTGGTCGCGGGTGAGATTGGTGAACGCGGCCACCTCGAAATCCACCGCACCCACGCGGCCCTGCTCCAGCGCGTGCGACGATACCTCCATCGCCACATGGCCGACCCTGGCGTCGCGGAATTCCGCCAGCAGCGCCTGCACACTGATTGCATCCGGCGTGGTGCGCTCGCCTTCGCGCAACTGGCCATGCACGCCGGCGCCGAGCGTGCCGATCGAGGCCGCACGATGGCCGAGCAGGGTCAGCGCCTGCGCCAGCAACTGCACGCAAGAAGTCTTGCCATTGGTGCCGGTGACGCCGACCATCCGCATCGACTCGCTGGGACGATTGTAAAAACGCGCGGCGATTTCGCTGACCTGGCCGTGCAAGCCGTCGATCCACAGAACGGGAACCTCACCGACTGCCTGCGGCAGTCGACCCCTTCCGCCTTCGGCACCTTCCCCTGCAAGCAGGGGAAGGGATTCATTTGGCGCGGGCGCCTCGGCCAGCACCACCCGGGCACCGCGCTGCACGGCGCCGGCGGCGAAGGTGATGCCATGGGCCTGGCTGCCGCGCAAGGCGAAGAACGCGTCGCCGCGCTGCACCTGGCGCGAATCAAGGGTCAGTCCGGACACCACGATGCGGCCGGTCTCCGGCGCGGCGGCGATCGGCGCTTCGGCGATGCCCAGCAGCAACTGGTCGAGATGGCCGGTGCTCATGGCGTGTCCTCGTCGACCGGTGCATCGTCGAGCGGCGCATCGACCGGCGGCTTGCTGCCGACCAGCCCATCCGGACTCTGCAACGGGCCGCCGACATACCAGCGGCCGATGTTGTCCGGCGGCACATCGAGCAGGCGCAGCGCACCCTCCATCACCTTGGCGAACACCGGCCCGGATACCGTGCCGCCGTAATAGCTGCCCTTCTGCGGATTGTCGATGACGACCACGCCGACCAGGCGCGGATTGGACGCCGGCACGACGCCGGCGAATGCGGAGGTATAGCTGTTCTTGTCGTAGCCGCCGACGCTCGCCTTGTGCGCCGTGCCGGTCTTGCCGGCCACGCTGTAGTTGGCGATGCGCGCCGGTGTGCCCGTGCTGCCCGGGCCGGTCACCGTCTCCATCATCTGCACCAGCTCGTGCGCGATCTGCGGCGAGATGATCTGTTTGGCGGCGTTGTCGTTGCCCTTGATGAAGGTGGGGCTGTGCATCACGCCGCCGTCGGCGATGGTGGCGTAGGCGTTGGCCAGCTGCAGCACGGTCACGTTGAGTCCGTAGCCATAGCCCAGGATGGCCTTTTCCAGCGGCCGCCAGTCGCGCCCGATCCGCAGGTAGCCGGAGGCCTCGCCGGGGAAGCCGCTCTCGGTGCTGTTGCCGAAACCGAACGCGCGATAGGTGTCGTACATCAGGCCGGTATCGAGTGTCATCGCGATGCGCGCGGCGCCCACGTTGCTCGACTTGGTGATCACGCCGGTCGGCGTCAGCACCCCGTAATTGTGCGTGTCGTGGATGTCGTGGCCCTGGAAATACCAGTGCCCGCCGGTGGTGTCGATGAGCGGGCTGGTCGGAGTGTACTTGCCGCTGGACAGCGCCGCCGCCATCAGGATGGGTTTCACGGTGGAGCCCGGCTCGAGCACGTCGGTCATCGCCCGGTTGCGCCGCTGGCCCGGCTTGCTGCCGCTGAGCGCGTTCGGGTTGTAGGTCGGCAGGTTGGCCATCGCCAGCACTTCGCCGGTCTTCGCATCGAGCACCACGATCGAGCCGGAGTCGGCCTGGGATTTCTCCAGCGTGTTCTTCAGCTCGCTGTAGGCGAGGAACTGGATGCGCCGGTCGATGCTGAGCGTGAGGTTCTGTCCCGGCTTCGGCGCGCGCACCTGCTCGATGTCCTCCACCACGTGGCCCATGCGATCGCGGATGACGCGCTTGGCGCCCGGCTTGCCGGCCAGCCAGTCGTCATAGGCCAGTTCCAGTCCTTCCTGGCCGCGGTCGTCGATGTTGGTGAAGCCGAGCACGTGCGCGGTCACTTCGCCGGACGGGTAGTAGCGCTTGAATTCGCGCTGGCCGTTGATGCCGGGAATGCCCAGGTCCAGCACGGCCTGCGCCGCGGCCGGCGCCATCTGCCGGCGCAGGTAGACGAACTCGCGGTCGGAACGCTGCGCCAGCTGCGCCTTCAGGCCGTCCGCATCCACGCCCAGCGCCTGCGCCAGCGCGGGGATACGCTCGTCGTTGTCGAGCACCTCGGACGGGTTCGCCCAGATCGACATCATCGGCGTCGATACCGCCAACGGCTCGCCGTTGCGGTCGAAGATGGTGCCGCGCGACACCGGGATCGGCATCTCGCGCAGGAAGCGCGCGTCGCCCTGGCGCTGGTAGAACTGCTTGCGCACCACCTGCAGGTCGAACGCGCGCGCGACCAGGCCGATCGAGGCCAGTCCGAGCAGGCCGACCACCACCACCATGCGCCGGCGCGCGCTGGGGCCGGCGCTGCGGCGCCGACCGGACTGAGGGGGAGTGTTGTGGTTGCGCCAGCTCATCGCAGCAACCGGATGTCTTGCGGGCGCGGATCGACCATGCCCAGCTTCTGCCGGGCTTCGTCGTCGATGCGCCGCGGTTCAGCGTAGGTGGCCTGCTCCAGTTCGAGCTTGCCGTATTCGATGTTCAGCTCGTCGCGCTGGTTCTGCAGCGCGGTCAGGTTGACGAACAGCACGCGGCTCTCGTGACGCGTCCACACCACGCCGAGCGCGCTGGCCAGCACGGCGACCAGCAGGGTCAGCAGGCACAGGGCGCCGATCGCCTTCATGACAACTTCTCCGCCACGCGCAGCACGGCCGAGCGCGCACGCGGGTTCACCGCCAGCTCGGCGTCGGACGGGAACTGCGCCTTGCCGACCGCTGCCAGCCGCGCCGGGGCGGCCTGCACCGGCGGCCCGCGGCGGCTGTTCTGCACGCGGCCGGAGTGATCGCGGATGAACAGCTTCACCGCGCGGTCTTCCAGCGAGTGGAAGCTGATCACCGCCAGCCGCCCACCGGGCTTGAGCCGTTCCAGCGCCGCGTCCAGCCCCTGCTGCAGGGCGTCCAGCTCGCCGTTCACGCGGATGCGCAGCGCCTGGAAGCTGCGCGTGGCCGGATGCTTGCCCGGCTCGCGCCGGCCCGCCACGCGCTCGATCAGCGCGGCCAGCTGGCCGGTACGGGTGAACGGGGTGGCGTCGCGGTCGGCCACGATGGCGCGGGCGATGCGCCGGCTGTGGCGCTCTTCGCCGTAATTCCACAGCACGTCGGCGATCTCGCGCTCGCTGGCCTGGGCCAGGAAATCCGCGGCGCTTTCGCCCTGGGTGGTGTCCATGCGCATGTCCAGCGGCGCATCGGCCATGAAACTGAAGCCGCGCGCGGCCTCGTCCAGCTGTGGCGAGGACACGCCGAGGTCGAGCAGCACGCCGTCGAGGCCGGCCGCGGTCTCGTCCCACTCGGCCAGGCTGGAGAAATTTGCATGCCGGATCGCGACGCGCGGATCGCCGGCGAATTCGGCCCGGGCTGCGGCGATCGCAGCGGGATCGCGATCCATCAGCAGCAGGCGGCCGTCGGGGCCAAGGCGCGACAGAACCGCGCGGGCGTGACCGCCGCGACCGAAGGTTCCATCGAGATAGCGCCCGCCAGCCTGCACGGCGAGTCCCTCCACTGCTTCACCCAGCATCACCGGGATGTGCCGCAACTGCTGCTCGGCCATGCCGCACTCCCGCTCCCGTCCCGCCAAATTCGACTGCCTCACCGTTGCCGGTTAAAGGCGAAGATCCGCCATGTGTTCCGTGATGTCGTCCTCGCCGATGACCTGGCGGATCTTGGCCAGGTGGGCCTGTTCGCTCCACAGCTCGAACTTGTTGCCCATGCCCAGCAACACCGCCTTCTTCTCGATGCCCGCCGCGGCGCGCTGGCTTGCCGGCAGCAGAACCCGCGCCGCGCCGTCAGGCTCGACCACCGCAGCGGCACCCACCAGCTTCATCTGCATGTCGCGATGGGCGGCCTTGACCTTGGGCAAGGCGTTCACCTGGTCGCGTACCTGCTCCCACTCGCCATGCGGAAACAGCCACAGGCAACCCGGCTCGAACGGGTTGTAGGTGATCACCAGACGATTGGCGCACTCGCCCGCCACCTGCTCCCGATATGCCGTCGGAATGGTCAGGCGACCCTTGTCGTCGATGGTGATGGCGGTTTCGCCCTGAAACACGATCAGCAGACTCCACTAAAACCCACAATTTCACACTGAGGCCCACGATAATCTCGCCCCATGAGACTGTCAAGGGAATTTCGCTTGTGAATCAAGGAGTAAAGGCAGAATGCTGACCGTACATGCAGCATATTCTCAGGAACGCGGGCAAGGTGTTTGAAAGCAGGGAATTTTTTATAAATTCAAATGCGCTGCTTTGCGCCCAAACCGGGTGAAATCCGGCCGAATCGGCGCCGTGAGGCCACTCGGGGATGAATCACCGTTCACACAGACGCCTCCCTCACCACGGCGACGACGAATCGCGGTGGTGAAGGAAGGCACGAAAGAGGTGGAGTCGGCCTGTAAGCCGGGTTCTGTACGTCTTGCGACGCGACAGTCATTCCTCTCGGCCAGGCGTCGCCGCCTGGCTCCAGCAACCTACCCGGGAACAACGCGGGCCGCGTTATCGTTCCCCTATTTGGTCTTGCTCCGAGTGGGGTTTACCGTGCCGTACGGCGTTGGCCCCGTACGCGGTGCGCTCTTACCGCACCCTTTCACCCTTACCTGTGCCCTTGCGGGCCATCGGCGGTCTGCTCTCTGTTGCACTGGCCGTCAGCTCACGCTGCCCAGGAGTTACCTGGCACTCTGCCCTGCGGAGCCCGGACTTTCCTCGATGCGCTTGCGCGCGACGCGACTGTCCGGCCGACTCCATGGAGAAGAATACAGGAGTGAGTGAAGAGGAGTGAGAAACGAGAGAAAAGTCGCTGCATGCATGTTTGCCTACCTCACTTCTCACTCCTCTCCACTCACTTCTCGCCCTCGTAGAGAGATTTGCGCGGCGCGCCGCTGATCGCCGCCGCCAGCTTCGCCGCCTTCGCCGGCGGCAGCTCCTCGCGCAGGATCGCGAAGACGCGTTGCCCCTCGGCCAGCTTCGCGTCCGCTTCCTCGCCGCGCCCCGCGACCAGGATCACATGCTCGCCGCGCTGCTGGTCGGGATCGGCGACGACGCGCGCCGCCAGTTCCGCCAGCGGCGCGCCCAGCACGGTCTCGAACAGCTTGGTCAGTTCGCGTGCCAGCACCGCCTCGCGGTCGGCGCCGAACACGTCGCGCATGTCGGCCAGGCTCTCGCCGACCCGATGCGACGACTCATAGAAGATGAGCGTGCGCGCGTCGCCCGCCAGCTCCTGCAGCCGGCTGCGCCGTGCGGCGGCTTTCGGCGGCAGGAAGCCTTCGAACACGAAACGGTCGCTGGGCAGGCCGGCCACCGACAGCGCCGCAATCGCCGCGCAGGCACCCGGCACCGGAATGCAGCGGATGCCGGCCGCGCGCGCGGCACGCACCAGCCGGAAACCCGGATCACTGATCAGCGGCGTGCCCGCATCGGAAATCAGCGCCACCGCATCACCGCCCTGCATCCGGCGCACGATCGCCTCCACCGCATCGCGCTCGTTGTAGTCGTGCAGCGCGATCAGCGGCGTGTCGATGTTGTGATGCACCAGCAGCGGCCGGCTGTGCCGGGTGTCCTCGGCGGCGATCACCGCCACCGCGCGCAAGGTTTCGATCGCGCGGGCGGACAGGTCATCACGATGACCGATGGGGGTAGCCACCACCCACAGGCAGCCTGGCTGAACAGATGACATCTGAGAACTCCTGCGCCGTAAGCCGGCAAGTCGATCCGCTATGATCGCGCATTGACGACCATGACGAACAAGGGATTTCCCATGCGCTTCATGCGCCTCTCGCGCGTCGCCGCGATCGGACTGCTGTTTTCACTGGCGCTGGCCGCCTGCGTGCCGGCGAATGCACCGCGCTCGCCGGCCGAACTCGCCGCCGCGCAAAGCGCCGAGGCGCTGTCCCGGCAGGGCCAGTTCGACCAGGCCGCCCAGGCATGGCTGGCACTGGCTGCACAATCGCGCGGCCACGCCGACAGCTACCGCCTGCTCGCCGCCGAGGCCTGGCGCGAGGAAGGTCAACTCGATCGCGCCGCCCCGGTGCTGGACACCATCAAGCGCCAGCGTCTGAGCGGTGACGAGCCGCTCCGCTTCGACCTGCTGCTGGCCGAGCTCGCGCTCGGTCGACACGACGCCGCCACCGCGCTGCGGCTCACCACGCAACCGAACGTGGTGGCGCCGCCCGCACTGCAACTGCGCCTGCTGGAATGGCGTGCCCGCGCCATGGCCGCCAGCGGCGACCGCTGGGGCGCCGCACGAACCCGCGTGCAGATGGACGGCCAATTGAGCGGTTTCGACCACACCCAGAACCGCCAGCAGATCCTCGAACTGCTCAACCAGGTCGGCGTCGACTCGCTCAAGCAGCGCGCCGCCGCGATGCAACGCGGCGACCGCATGCTGCCATGGGTGAACGAAGCGCTGAGCCAGCTCGGCGTCGCCGTGGCGCAACCGCCGCCGGACCTTCAGCAGCCGGTCGGCACCCTGCTGCCCGGCGCCGACGCGAATGTGCGCGAAGGTTACAAGGTGCCCGCCCAGGTTGCCCTGCTACTGCCCAACGACGGCAATTACGCCGCGGCAAGCACGGCGATCCGCGAAGGCTTCTTCGCGGCCTATCTCGACGCCGGGCGCAACCACGCGCCGCGTCCGTCGGTGCGCGTCTACGACAGCCAGGGCACCGCCGACGGCGCGGTCAAGGCGTACCAGCAGGCAGTCAGCGATGGCGCCCGGCTGGTGGTCGGCCCGCTGACCCGCGGCGAAGTCGCCGCGGTGTTCAGCCAGGCGCAACTGCCGGTGCCGGTGCTGGCATTGAACCATCCCGACGACAAGCAGCTGCCGGCGACCGATGCCAGCGAATTCGGCCTGCTGCCGGAAACCGAAGGTGCCCAGGCCGCCGACCACATGGTCGAGCGCGGCCTGCGCCAGGTCTACGTGCTGGTCTCCACCGACGATTTTGCGCAGCGCGCGGCCGGGGCCTTCAAGGCCGAACTGGCGGCGCGTGGCGGCCAGCTCGCCGGCATGATCACCCTGCCGCCGGGTGTCACCAGCTACGCCAACATCATCACCGGGCTGAAGCTTCCTACCGCGCCCGCCGCTTCCGCACCCGCCGCCAGCGGCACCGCCGCTCCCGCCGAAAACGGCGTCGTGAACGATGCCGGCATCTTCATCAGCATGCGTCCGGCGCAAGCGCGTGTGCTGCTGCCGCAGTTGCGCATTGCACAGGTGAACCTGCCGGTGTTCGCCACCTCGCACGTCTATGAAGGCAGCGACGACGTCGCCGCCAATCGCGACCTGGACGGCGTCGAGTTCTGCGATGCGCCGTGGCTGTTCGATGCCCAGCCGGGCCTGCCGAACCGTGACGGGGTCGCCGCACGCCTGCCGGCGGCCCGCGGAGGCGCGGCGCGGCTGTTCGCGTTCGGCATGGATGCGTGGAACCTGGTGCCCTACCTCGACTGGCTGCGCGCGCACCCGGGCAGCTACGTGCCCGGCGCCAGCGGCCAGCTCGCCGCCGACCAGTTCGGCCGCGTACGCCGCGTGCTGATCTGGGCGCAATTCCAGAACGGCCTGGCGCGCCCGCTGGGCGGCAGCCTGCAGATGGACGACGTGCCGTCGAACGCGCCTCCGGCCACGACCGAGCCATCGCCGGCGGGCTCCTCGTCGGGCGGGACCTTCCAGCCCGCGGCGGACTGATGCGCGTCGCCGGCGACGGCTTCGAACAGCGCGCCTGCGGCGAACTCGAGCGCGCCGGCCTGAAGCTGCTGGCACGCAACTACACCACCCGCCACGGCGAGCTGGACCTGGTGATGCGCGACGGCGACAGCGTGGTGTTCGTCGAAGTGCGCTATCGCCGAAGCGCCAGCCACGGCGACGCCGCCACTTCGGTCACCGCGGCCAAGCAGGCGAAACTGATCCTCGCCGCGCAGCACTGGCTGGCCGCGCACCCGCAACACGCGCGGCGCAGTTGCCGCTTCGACGTGGTCAGCTACGACGGCCCGCCCGATGCCATCCGGCGCGATTGGCTGCGCGGCGCATTCGAGGCCGGCTGAGCCGACCCGGCTGATCTGGCGCAGCAAATTTTCCCCGCGAGTGGATTACGCTTTGCCGATGCACCTGCCTGCCGAACTGCTCTTCCGCCTGCGCGAGATCTTCCCCATCGACGCACTCGCCACCGGCGAAGCGGAGCGGATCGCCTACTCGTACGACAATTCGCGCCGGCAGGCGCTGCCCGACGCGGTGGTGTTTCCCACGGAGCACGCCCAGGTCGAGGCGCTGGTGCAGGCCTGTCGTGCGCACGAGGTACCGGTGATCGCACGCGGGCGCGGCAGCAACACCACCGGCGCCACGGTGCCGGTGGCGGGTGGCGTGGTGGTGAGTTTCGAACGGATGAACCGGATCCTGCGTATCGATCCGGACAACCGCCTCGCGGTGGTCGAGCCTGGTGTATTGAACGGCGACTTGCAGCAGGCGCTTGCCGCCCATGGCTTCTTCTGGCCACCCGATCCCTCCTCGGCGCCCTGGTGCAGCATCGGCGGCAACCTCGCCTGCAACTCGGCGGGACCACGCACGGTGAAATACGGCAGTCCGCGCGAGAACACGCTGGGCCTGCGCGCCGTGGCCGGCAGCGGCGAAGGTTTCCGCTGCGGCACTTACACCAGCAAAGGCGCGACAGGCTACGACCTGACCCGCCTGCTGATCGGTTCGGAAGGCACGCTGGCGCTGATCACCGAAGCCACCCTGAAACTCACGCCGAAACCGTCGGCGGTGCGCACGCTGCGCGCGACTTATCGCGATGTCGGCGCGGCGGCGCGCGCGGTGGCGCGGATCATGGCGCAGCCGGTGACGCCGTGCGCGCTGGAATTCATCGACGACGCGGCGCTGAAGCTCGCGCACGATCATGGCGGCGACCGCGTGCCGTTGGCCGGCGCGATGCTGATGATCGAGGTGGACGGCGAGCCGGCCACGCTGCCTTCGGCGGTCGACGCGGTGTCGGCAGCGGCGCGCGGCGACGGTCTGGAAGAACTTCGCGTCGCCGAAACCGCCGAGGAAACCCGCGCGCTGTGGGCCGCACGCAAGGCATTGTCACCGGCGCAGCGCACCATCTCGCCGCACAAGATCAACGAAGACGTGGTGGTGCCGGTCAGCCACCTGCCCGCGCTGGTCGACGGCATCAGGCTATTGTCGGCGAAACACGATGTGCTGATCGTCAGCTTCGGCCACGCCGGCAATGGCAACCTGCACGTGAACCTGCTGCCACGCGACGACGCCGAACGCGAGCGCGCACACGCCTGCCTCGCCGACGTGTTCGCGCTGGTGCTCTCGCTTGAGGGCACGCTGTCGGGCGAACACGGCATCGGCATGGTCAAGCGCGAATTCATGCCGCTGGCACTGGAGCCGGCCACGCTGGAGCTGATGCGCAACGTCAAGGCCGCCTTCGACCCCGACGGTATCCTCAATCCGGGCAAGTTGCTGCCTTGATGGACGGACATCGGAGAACGCCATGACCAAGGGTGACCGGGTGGATGAACTGCTCGGCGAGATCCGCGCGTGCCGGATCTGCGCGGCGCATCTGCCGCTGGGACCACGACCGGTGCTGCAGGCATCGGCGACGTCGCGGCTGCTGATCGTCAGCCAGGCACCGGGGCGCAAGGTGCACGAGACCGGCATTCCGTTCAACGACCCCAGCGGCGACCGGCTGCGCGACTGGCTGGGGATCGACAAGGCCATGTTCTACGACACCGGCCGCGTCGCGATCGTGCCGATGGGTTTCTGTTTCCCCGGCACCGGTCGCGGCGGCGACCTGCCGCCGCGACCCGAATGTGCGCCGGCCTGGCATCCGCGCCTGCTGCCGCTGCTGAAGCAGGTGCAACTGACCCTGGTGATCGGCCAGTACGCGCAGGCCGGCCTGCTCGGCGTGGCGCGCGGCACGCGCCTCACCGACACCGTGCAGGCATGGCGCGACCATCTCGCCCACGGCCGCCTGCCGCTGCCGCATCCCAGCCCGCGCAATCGGCTGTGGCTGGCGCGCAACCCGTGGTTCGAGACCGAACTGCTGCCGGTGCTGCGCGAACGCGTGGCCGCGGCGCTGCATGCAGCGGACTGAGCGGGCGCCGCAGCGCGCCTTGCCGCCCGCCTGCCGATTCATCTAACCTGCCCGGGCTTCACGGCCACGGGGCAGTTCCCTCGGCCTCTCCTGGGGAACCCGACATGCTGGATACCGGCCGATGAGCATCAAGCTCCGCCTCGTGGCGATGAATTTTCTGCAGTTTTTCGTGTGGGGCGCGTGGCTGATCACCATCGGCGCCTACTGGTTCCAGTACCGGCACTGGTCCGGCGCGCAGTTCGGCGCGATCTTCTCGACCATGGGCATCGCCTCGCTGTTCATGCCCTCGCTGATGGGCGTGATCGCGGACAAGTGGCTCAACGCGGAGAAGCTTTACGGCCTGCTGCACATCAGTGGCGCCATCGTGTTGTTCATCGTGCCGATGATCGACAATCCGGCCACCCTGTTCTGGGTGATGCTGCTCAACATGATGTGCTACATGCCGACGATCTCGCTGGCGATCGCGGTGGCGTTCAACGCGTTGAAGACCGACGGTGCCGACGTGGTGCTGGTATTCCCGCCGATCCGCGTGTGGGGCACGATCGGTTTCATCGCCGCGATGTGGATGGTGAGCCTGCTGCATCTGGAAACCTCCGGCGGCCAGTTCTACGTGGCCTCCGGCGCGGCGCTCCTGCTGGGCCTGTATGCGTTCACCCTGCCGAAGTGTCCGCCGCGCCTGCGTGGACAGGCCCATACCTCGTGGCTGGATACGCTGGGGCTGACCTCGTTCGCGCTGTTCAAGAACAGCAAGATGGCGATCTTCTTCATCTTCGCCATGCTGCTGGGCGCGGCGCTGCAGCTGACCAACGCCTACGGCGACACGTTCCTGCACGACTTCGCCAAGGTCGACGCGTACAAGGGCATGCTCGCCGTGCGCTACCCGGCGATCATCATGTCGATTTCGCAGGTGTCCGAAACGCTGTTCATCCTCGCCATCCCGTTCTTCTTCAAGCGCTTCGGCATCAAGACGGTGATGCTGATCAGCATGGTCGCGTGGGTGCTGCGCTTCGGCCTGTTCGCCTATGGCGACCCGGGCCCCGGCCTTTGGATGATCGTGCTGTCGTGCATCGTGTACGGCATGGCGTTCGACTTCTTCAACATCTCCGGCCAGCTGTTCGTCGAGGAGCAGAGCGACCCGGCGATCCGCGCCAGCGCGCAGGGCCTGTTCATGCTGATGACGAACGGCATCGGCGCGATCCTGGGCAGCTCGATCAGTGGCGTGATCATCGACCTCTGGTTCACCCACGCCGACGGCAGCAAGGACTGGCACGGCATCTGGACCACCTTCGCGCTGTACTCGCTGGTGGTGGCGGTGCTGTTCGCGATCTTCTTCAAGCACAGGCACGTGCGCGTCGCGACGCTGCCGGCGGGCGGACCGCTGCACGGCTGAGCCCGGCATCGCGCTCCGCCGGGCCGGTCGGTTCGGCGGAATGATTGTTATTGCGAATCATTTTCATTTAACATGCGCCTCCTCAACTTGGAGGCCTTCATGTCGTTCCCCGCTCGCCCGCTCGCCCTTGCCATCGTGTTCGCCTGCGCCGGCGTCGCCCATGCCGCCGACCAGAAGGACGCCGTCGAGCTCAGGCGCATCGAGGTTTCCGAAAGCACGCTGCGCATGCCGCAGAGCCAGGGCGCGCTGCCGACCACGATCACGGTGATCACCGCCGAGGACCTGCGTCAGCAGCTCGCGATCAATCCGGACCTCTCCGACGCCATCGGCAACCTGCTGCCTTCGTTCGCCCCCTCGACGCAGAAGCTCAGCTCGCGCGGGCAGACCCTGCGCGGGCGCAACCCGCTGTACATGATCGACGGCGTGCCGCAATCGAGCCCGCTGCGCAACGGTTCGCGCGATGCTTACACGATCGACCCGGCAATGATCGAGCGCATCGAGATCGTCGAGGGGTCCAACTCGATGCAGGGCCTCGGCGCCGCCGGCGGCATCATCAACATCATCACCAAGCAGGCGCCGAAGCAGGACGGCGTGCGCCAGGAAGTCACGGTCAACACCAGCGCACCGACCCGCGGCGCGAACGGCCTGGGCTACGGCGCGGCGTACCTGCTGGGCCTGCGCAGCGGCGCCTTCGACTTGGTCGCCGGCGCGTCGTGGCGCAAGCGCGGCATGTACTCCGACGCGAAGGGGCGGCTGATCGGCGTCGACGGCACCCAGGGCGACCTGATGGATTCGCGCAGCACGGACGGCTTCGCCAAGCTCGGCTACGATTTCGCCGGCGCGCGCCGGCTGCAGCTGACGGTCAATCGTTTCGACCTGCAAGGCAACGGCGACTACACCGCTGTGCCGGGCGACATGGCAAGCAACCTGCCGACCACCTCGGTCCACGGCAAACAACCCGGCGATGCGCCGCGCAACCGCGTGCTGACCAGCAGCCTCGACTACCGCGACCCGGCGCTGGCCGGCGGCGAACTGCGCGCGCAGCTGTATCACCAGAAGAACCGCGAACTGTTCGGCGGCGGCCGCTTCGCCACCTTCCAGGACCCGGCCTACGGTCCGAACGTCTTCGACCAGTCGCAGAACGTCTCAACCAAGGACGGCGCGCGGCTGTCGTGGGCGCGGCGCGGCCTGCTCGACGGCAAGCTCACCGTGCTGGCCGGCGCCGACGGTTACCGCGACCGTACCTTCCAGGAACTGACCCACACCGGCCGCCACTGGGTGCCGGACAGTACCTACACCGGCTGGGCACCGTTCCTGCAGGCCGAGTACTGGCCGCTCGAGTCGCTGTCGCTGTCCGGCGGCCTGCGCCACGAGCACGGCACGCTGGACGTGCCCACCTTCCAGACGCTGGCCGCTTACAACGGCGTCACCGTGCAGGGCGGCTCCACCCGCTTCAGCAAGACGCTGCCGAACCTCGGCGCGGTCTGGTACCTCACCGGCCGGATCAACCTGTTCGCCAGCTACGCCGAGGGCTACACCCTGCCCGACGTGGGCCGCGTGCTGCGCGCGATCAACAAGCCGGGCCAGGACGTGGCCAGCTTCCTCGACCTGAAACCGGTGGTCTCGGACAACCGTGAAGCGGGCGCCGAGTACGCCGGCGACCGCGCGGGCGCCCGGGTGAGCTACTACGTCTCGCGCTCGCGGCTGGGCTCGGTACTGGTGTTCGACGCGCCGAACCAGGTCTACAACGTGATGCGCCAGCGCACCGCGATCAGCGGCTGGGAAGCGCGCGCGAACTGGCAGCCGTTCGACGGCACCCGCCTGGACGCCTCCTTCGCGATCAACCGCGGCCGCTCGGACCGCAACGGCGACGGCCAGGTCGACTCCGACCTCGACGGCGCCAACATCGCGCCGAACCGGCTCAACCTGTCGTGGACGCAGCGCTGGAACGACGCCTGGTCGAGCTACCTGCAGCTGAGCCACGCCTACAGCCGCGACTTCGCCACGCTGGGCCGGCGCAGCGCGCACTTCGACGGCTACAGCACCGCCGACGCCTACCTGAAGTGGCACACCGACAGCGCCGGCGACTGGACCCTGGGCGTGCAGAACCTCGCCAACGAGCAATACATCAACTACGTCGCGCAGACCGTCGGCGACGACGATTCGTACTTCGCCGGCCGCGGCCGCGTGGTCTCGCTGACCTGGCAGCAGGCCTTCTGAAGTGTCCGCCTCCGCGACCACGATCGAGGCATCCGTCCGCCGTGCCGGCGCCGTGCGGTACTGGCTCAAGCGCCTGCATCTGTGGGTCGGCCTCAGCGTGGGGCTGGTCTACGCGCTGATCGCGCTCAGCGGCAGCGTGCTGGTGCTGCAGGGTCCGCTGCTGCGCCTGCTGCACCCGCCGCTGGCCGCGCATGCGTTGCCCGACGCCGCCGCGCACGCGGCCGTGCTGACGCGCATCACGCACGAATGGCCGTCCAGGGGACTGCGCAGCGCCGATCTGCCGACCGCCGAGCTGCCGGTATGGCAGCTGTATTTTTCCGACGGCTCACGGCGCTATCTCGATCCCTCCGACGGCAGCCTGCTGCTGACGCGCGCACCCGGCAGCGACCTGTTGCTGACCCTGCGCGACTGGCACACCCACCTGCTCGCGGGGAAAACCGGCGAGGCCGTGCTGGGCGTGCTCGGCTGGCTCACGCTGGGACTGCTGCTTTCCGGCGTGTGGCTGTGGTGGCCGGGCCGGCGGAATCTGCGCGGCAGCCTGCGCATCCATACGCAGCCACCGGCACGGCGCTGGGTCAGCTGGCATCGCAGCATCGGCGCGCTCAGCCTGCCGTTGCTGCTGCTGGTGACCTTGACCGGCACCTTGATGGTCTACAGCGCAGGCACCCGACACGTCTTGCAGACGCTGTTCGCGGACGCGCCGGCCACGCCGACGCCGGCCCGCATCGCACCGCGCCCGCAGGCGATCGACTGGGCGGCGGTACTCGACGCCGCGCAGCACGCGCTGCCGGGCGCCGAGTTGCGCCGCATCGCGCTGCCCTCGGCCAACGACGGCCGCGTGACGATCCGCGCACGGGCGCCGGGCGAATGGCATCCGGTCGGGCGCAGCCAGGTGTGGCTCGATCCTTACCAGGCCCAGGTGCTGGGCGCCGTCGACGCCACCGCCGAGGGCACCGGCGCGCGCATCAGCAACGCGGTTTATCCGCTGCACGCCGGCAGCGTGGGCGGCCTGGCCGGGAAGCTGCTGGTGCTGCTGTGCGGCCTGCTGCCGCCATTCTTCCTGGTGACCGGGTTCCTGTTCTGGCGCACGCGCCAACGGCGCCACCGCCGATAAGCGATCCCGGAAGCCGACGGCACGTCGGTTCCCGCGATTCACTTACAATGGGCGGATGCAAATCGGCCCTTACCTGATCGACCCGCCGCTGGTGCTCGCCCCGATGGCGGGTGTCACCGACAAGCCGTTCCGCCTGCTGTGCAAGCGGCTCGGCGCGGGCCTGGCCGTGTCCGAGATGACCACCGCCGACCCGACCCTGTGGCAGACGCGCAAGTCGCTGCGCCGGATGGACCACGCCGGCGAACCCGAGCCGGTCAGCGTGCAGATCGCCGGCTACGATCCCGCGATGCTGGCCGAGGCGGCACGCTTCAACGTCGCCAACGGCGCGCAGCTCATCGACATCAACATGGGTTGCCCGGCCAAGAAGGTGTGCAACGTGTGGTCCGGCTCCGCGCTGCTGCAGGACGAGCCGCTGGTGGCACGCATCGTGAAGGCGGTGGTGGACGCGGTGGACGTGCCGGTGACGCTGAAGATCCGCACCGGCTGGAACCGCGACAACAGGAATGCGCTGAACATCGCGCGCATCGCCGAGGACGCCGGCATCGCCGCGCTGGCCGTGCACGGCCGTACCCGCGCCGACAAGTACGAAGGCGAGGCCGAGTACGCCACCATCGCCGCGGTGAAGGCCGCCGTGCGCATCCCGGTGCTGGCCAACGGCGACGTCTGCACCCCGCAGCAGGCGAAGCACGTGCTTGCCGTCACCGGCGCCGACGCGGTGATGATCGGCCGCGGCGCCCAGGGCCGGCCGTGGATCTTCCGCGAGATCGCCCACTACCTCGCCACCGGCGAACTGCTGCCCGAACCGGAACCGGCCGAAGTCGCCGCGATCCTGCTCGGCCACCTCGAACACCTGCACGCGTTCTACGGCGAACCGGCCGGCGTGCGCATCGCGCGCAAGCACCTGGGCTGGTACGCGAAGGACCGTCCCGAGAACGCCGCGTTCCGGCAGGTGGTCAACCGCGCCGAAACCGCCAGCGAACAGTTGCGCCTGACCCGCGACTATTTCGCCGCGCTGGCCAGCGGCGAGCGCCTGGCCGCCTGATGCAGGCGAAAACCGGAACAGCCGTCCATACGGCTGAATGCGCGGCAACCCCCGGGCAAGCTGAACGACGGCGGGCTGCAAAACCGGGGGCGGGGATGTATGATGCCCGACTTCATTTATCTTTCTATCCGTACGAAGGGATATAAACCGCGATGTCCAACTACCTGTTCACCTCCGAATCGGTCTCCGAAGGCCATCCGGACAAAGTCGCCGACCAGATCTCCGATGCCGTGCTCGACGCGATCATCGCGCAGGATCCGCGCGCCCGCGTGGCCTGCGAAACCATGGTCAAGACCGGCGTGGCGATCGTCGCCGGCGAAATCACCACCAATGCGTGGATCGACCTCGAGGCGATCACCCGCAAGGTGATCCTCGACATCGGTTACGACTCCAGCGACGTCGGCTTCGACGGCGCCACCTGCGGCGTGATCAACCTGATCGGCAAGCAGTCGCCGGACATCAACCAGGGCGTGGACCGCAAGAAGCCGGAAGAACAGGGCGCGGGCGACCAGGGCCTGATGTTCGGCTACGCCACCAACGAGACGAAGGACTTCATGCCGGCGGCGATCTACTACTCGCACCGCCTGGTCGAGCAGCAGGCGAAGGTCCGCAAGCGGAAGAACTCGCCGCTGCCGTGGCTGCGCCCGGATGCCAAGAGCCAGGTCACCCTGCGCTACGAGCACGGTGTGGCAACGGCGATCGACGCCGTGGTGCTGTCGACCCAGCACGATCCGGACGTGAAGCAGAAAGACCTGATCGAGGCCGTGCGCGAGACCATCCTCAAGCCGGTGCTGCCGGCCAAGCTGCTGCACAAGGGCACCAAGTTCCACATCAACCCGACCGGCAAGTTCGTGATCGGCGGCCCGGTGGGCGACTGCGGCCTGACCGGCCGCAAGATCATCGTGGACACCTACGGCGGCTGGGCCCGTCACGGTGGCGGTGCGTTCTCCGGCAAGGACCCGTCCAAGGTCGACCGTTCGGCCGCCTACGCCGCGCGCTACGTGGCCAAGAACATCGTGGCCGCCGGCATCGCCGACCGCTGCGAGGTGCAGGTGAGCTACGCGATCGGCGTGGCCCATCCCACCTCGATCTCGGTCACCACCTTCGGCACCGGCAAGATCAGCGACGAGAAGATCGAGAAGCTGATCCGCAAGCACTTCGACCTGCGTCCGTACGGCATCCTGCAGATGCTCGACCTGATCCACCCGATGTACCAGCAGACCGCCAGCTACGGCCACTTCGGCCGCACCCCGCACCAGATGAAGGGTCCGGACGACAAGGCCTTCACCGCGTTCTCGTGGGAAAAGACCGACCGCGCCGAGGCGCTGCGCAAGGATGCGAAGCTGAAGTAAGCCGGCGTCACAACGCCGCAAGCGAAACGGGCCGCCCTGTGCGGCCCGTTTTGTTTTTCACCCGTCTTGCGAAGCGGACTCCAGACGCAGCGATACCTGCCGCACCAGCTACAATGGGCGGATGTCTCTTATCCAATTGCAACGCGTCGACTTCAGCATCGGCGGCCCACTCCTGCTCGAACATGTCGATCTGTCGATCGAGGCGAACGAGCGGGTGTGCATCGTCGGTCGCAACGGCGAAGGCAAATCCACCCTGATGAAGCTGATCGCCGGCGAGCTGCAGGCCGACGACGGCGAGGTGCGCATCCAGAACGGCGTCGTGGTGGCGCGGATGGCGCAGGAAGTGCCGCATGGCACAGCCGGCAGCGTGTTCGACGTGGTCGCCGAAGGGCTGGGCGATCTCGGTCGCCTGCTCGCCCGCTACCACCACCTGCTGGCCGAGGGCGACTTCGACACGCTCGGCGATGTGCAGCACCAGATCGAGGCGCAACACGGCTGGGACCTGGACCGCCGCGTGAGCGACGTGCTGACCCAGCTGGAACTGCCGGGCGACACCGACTTCGCCGCCCTGTCCGGCGGCATGAAGCGCCGCGTGCTGCTGGCCCAGGCGCTGGTGCGCAAGCCCGACGTGCTGCTGCTGGACGAGCCGACCAACCATCTCGACATCGAGGCGATCGGCTGGCTGGAAACCTTCCTCAAGCAGTTCGCCGGCAGCATCCTGTTCGTCACCCATGACCGCAGCTTCCTGCGCGCGCTGGCCACCCGCATCGTCGAGATCGACCGCGGCGCGCTTACCGACTGGCCCGGCGATTACGACAATTACCTGCGCCGCCGCGAGGAACGCCTGCACGCCGAAGCACAGGCGAACGCGCTGTTCGACAAGAAGCTGGCGCAGGAGGAAGTGTGGATCCGCCAGGGCATCAAGGCCCGGCGCACCCGCAACGAGGGCCGCGTGCGCGCGCTGAAGGCGCTGCGCAACGAGCGCGCCGAGCGGCGCAACCTGAGCGGCAACGTCAAGATGAATGCGGCGAACGCGCAGGCCTCGGGCAAGAAGGTGATCGACCTGCAGCACGTGCACCAGGCCTATGGCGGACGCGTGCTGATCGAGGATCTCTCCACCACGATCATGCGCGGCGACCGCATCGGCATCATCGGCCCCAACGGCGCCGGCAAGAGCACCCTGCTGAAGATCATGCTGGGCGAGCTGACCCCGCTGCGCGGCACGGCCGAGCTGGGCACCGGCATCCAGGTCGCCTACTTCGACCAGCATCGCCTGCAGCTCAACGACAAGCTCAATGCACTGGACAACGTGGCCGAGGGCCGCGAGTACATCGAGCTCAACGGCCAGCGCAAGCACATCATCGGCTACCTGCAGGACTTCCTGTTCTCGCCCGACCGCGCGCGCGCGCCGATCACCCGCCTGTCCGGCGGCGAGCGCAACCGCCTGCTGCTGGCCAAGCTGTTCGCGCAGCCGTCGAACTTGCTGGTCATGGATGAACCGACCAACGATCTGGACGTCGAGACGCTGGAGCTGCTGGAAGAACTGCTGACCGACTACCAGGGCACCCTGCTGCTGGTCTCGCACGATCGTGCCTTCCTCGACAACGTCGTGTCCAGCACGCTGGTGCTGGAAGGCGAAGGCCAGATCGGCGAGTACGTGGGCGGCTATACGGACTGGCTGCGCCAGCGCCCCGACGCGCGCAGCACCCCTGCCACCGGCAAATCCGCCGCGCCGGTTCCGGCACCTGCGGCGCCTGTTGCGGCAAAGCGCAAGCGCAGCTTCAAGGAACAGCACGAACTGGAACAGCTGCCGAAACGCATCGAGCAGCTGGAAGGCGACATCGCCGCGCGCACTGCCGCGATGGCCGAGCCAACCTTCTTCCAGCAGGACGGCGCCGCCATCGTCAAGGCGAACGAAGCCCTGGTGGCGCTGCAAGCCGAACTCGACGCGGCCTATGCACGCTGGGCGGAACTGGACGGCTGACCTTCGGCCGTCGCGTCGCCGGGATGCCGACATGGCGGCGTATCATCCGTGGATTGCCCTTGCGGATGATCGCCATGTACACGCTCTACTACGCCCCCGGTTCGGCCAACCTGCTGGTGCACCTGGCCCTGCTCGAGATCGGCGCGCCGCACACGCTGGAGCGGGTCGACCTGGACGCCGGCCAGCAACGCAGCGCGGCCTACCTGACGCTGAATCCGAACGGCGTGGTGCCGACCCTGGTGATCGACGGCGTGCCGCACGGCGAGGCGGCGGCACTGGCGATGCTGCTGGCCGAGCGGCACGCCGAAGCCGCGTTGGCACCCGCCACCGGCAGCGCGCAACGCGCCGATTACCTGCAGTGGATGCTGTACCTGGCCAACTCGCTGCAGCCGCTGTTCCGCCAGTGGTTCTATCCCGGCGACCACCTGCCCGGCGCCGCCGACAGCATCAAGGAAGCGGCGCGCATCGGCATCGAGAAGTGCTGGTCGCACATCGATGCGCAGCTGGCCGCGCACGGCCCGTACATGCTGGGCGACACGTTC
Source organism: Rhodanobacter soli (assembly GCF_040548735.1). Taxonomy (NCBI): domain Bacteria; kingdom Pseudomonadati; phylum Pseudomonadota; class Gammaproteobacteria; order Lysobacterales; family Rhodanobacteraceae; genus Rhodanobacter; species Rhodanobacter soli. The sequence continues at coordinate 1,145,244 of NZ_JBEPSD010000001.1, forward strand.
GGCATGGTGGACCTGTACGCGCTGATGCTGATGCGCTGGTCGCGCAACATGCCGCGCCCGGCGACGGCATGGCCGCAGCTGGCCGCGCTGGCCGCGCGACTGAAGGCGCGCCCGTCGTGGAAACGCGTGTGCGAGGCCGAAGGCCTGGTCGAGTGGGCCTGAGCCCATGAGCGACGTCGGCGCCGACGCCTGGGCCGTCTACCTGCTGGAATGCGCCGACGGCCGCGTCTACACCGGCATCACCCGCGACCCCGAACAGCGCTACGCGAAACACCTCGCCGGCAAGGGCGCCCGTTTCACCCGCTCCAACCCGCCGCGGCAACTGCTGGGCTGGGTCTGGGTCGCCGACCGCAGCGCGGCGCTCAAGCTGGAGATGGCGTGGAAACGACTGCCGCGCGATGAACGCATCGCCGCATTGCACGAAAACATGGCGCCCTGACCCGACGCCGTGGGAGCGGCGTCACGGGGACTCCAGCGGCAGCCAGAGTTGGGCCACGGCGCCGGGGGTGTCGCCGCGTGCACTCAGGCTGACACCGCCTTCATGCGCTTCGGCGATCTGTCGCACCAGGGCGAGACCGATGCCGGAGCCGCCCGGCTTGGTCGTGAAGAACGGCACGAACAGGTTGTCGCTGCCGGGCAGGCCTGGACCATCGTCGAGCACGTCGATCACAGCGCGTTCGCCTTCGATGCGCCAGCGCATGATGACCTGGCCGGCGGTCGCAAGGCTCGCCTCGACGGCATTGCGCAGCAGGTTGATCAGCGCCTGTTCGAGCTGGTCGGGGTCGGCCTGCACCTGCAGCGGTGCGCCCGCCTCCACCTGCACGGCCAGGCGCTGTTCCAGCCGCGCCACCGCTGGCACCAGCGTAGCCAGGTCGAGCTCGCGTTTTTGCGGCGGCGGCAGCGCGGCGAGCCGGCTGTAGCCGGCCAGGAAGCGCGCCAGCGACTCGGCACGATTGCCGATCACCTGCAGGCCGCCGCGCGCATCCTCGCGCCAGTCCTCGGCCAACGGCTCGCGCGCAATCACGGTGGCCAGCGTACCGGCCAGCGAGTGGATCGAGGCCAGCGAGTTGTTGACCTCGTGGCCGAGCACGCGCAGCAGGCGTTGCCAGGCCTGACGCTCTTCCTCGCGCAGCACGCGGCCGACGTCGTTGATCACCAGCAAGCGGCCACTGCGGCCTTCGTTGCGCAGCGGCGCATGGCGTATGTCGAAACGGCCGCTGCGGCCGGGGAATGTGTGCCGAACCACCTGTGCCGACGGCGCGGCCAGCAGCGCGTCGAGTTCCAGCTCGCCGGCACGGCGGCCGATCAGCGCGTGCCGCTCGCCGGCGAGCAGGCGCTGCGCGGCGGGATTGAGCAGGCGCAACCGCGCGTCGTGGTCGAACACCAGCACGGCGCTGTCCAGCGCAGCCAGCGTCTTGCCGAGCAGGCGCGCGGAATCCTCGAACTGCAAACGCTCCTTCTGCAAGCGGTCGGCCAGTGCGTTGATGTCGTAGATCGCATCGCCGAGCACGCCGCCCTGCACGCCGCGCATGCTGTAGTCGCCCTCGCGCAGCGCTTCCAGCAAGCCGGCCAGGGTGTACAGCGGATACACCACGCGCCGATGCTGCCAGCGCGCGATCAACGCGGTGGGCACGACGACCGCGACGGCCAGCAGCCAGCACAGCGCGCGCTCGGGCACGCCGGCCAGCAACAGCCCGCCCACGCCAAGCAGCGCCGGCAAGGCCACCAGCCAATTACCCAGCAGCACGCGCCGCTCGAAGGCGGGCATGCGGCCGCTGCGGCGGGCGGAATCAGTCGGCATCGGACGAGGGATCGCGCAACCCGTATTTTTCCATGCGCCGGTACAAGGTCTGGCGGGTAATGCCGAGCGCGTCGGCGGCATGCTGCAGGTTGCCGTCGTGGCGCTCCAGCGCGCGCCGCACCAGGTGCGCCTCGGCCTGGTCGATGGTCATGCCGTCGATGTCCTGCACGGATGCCCCCCCCCGCCGCACCGGGGCCGAACGCCAGCGCCGAGTCGCTGATCAAGTCGTGTTGGGCCAGCAGCGCGGCGCGTTCCATCAGATGGCCCAGTTCGCGCACGTTGCCCGGCCAGCGCCATGCCAGCAGCGCGCGCTCGGCCGACGGCGCCAAGCGCAGACCGTGACGGCCGTAGCGCGCCGCGCTGCGTTCCAGAAAGCTGCGCGCCAGCGGCAGGATGTCGGCGCTGCGCTCGCGCAGCGGCGGCAAACGGACCTCCAGCGTGTTGAGGCGGTACAGCAGATCCTTGCGGAACCGGCCCGCTTCCACTTCGACCGCGAGGTCGGCATTGGTCGCCGAGACCAGCCGCACATCGGTGTTCTGCGTGCGCGACGAACCCAGCCGCTCGAACTCGCCATCTTCCAGCACGCGCAGCAGCTTCGGCTGCTGCGACGGCGGCACGTTGCCTACCTCATCGAGGAACAGCGTGCCGCCGTCGGCCAGCTCGAAGCGGCCGATGCGTTCGCTCTTGGCGTCGGTGTAGGCGCCGCGCACGTGGCCGAACATCTCCGACTCGAACACGTTCTCGGCGATGCCGCCCATGTTGACCTTGACCAGCGCCTTCGCCGCGCGTCGCGACTGCGCGTGCAGCTGCTGCGCAATGACCCCCTTGCCGGTGCCGTTCTCGCCCAGCACCAGCACGTTGGCGTCGCTGGGCGCGACCCGCGCCACCAGCTCCATCACCCGCCGCATCGCCGGCGATTCGGCGATCAGTTCGTCGCTGCCGCCGCGCAGCAGCGCGTTCTCCGCCTCCAGCCGACGCTGCCGCCGCGCGCCTTCGCCCAGCGCGATCTGCGTGCGCACGATGCTCAGCAGGCGCGTGTTGTCCCACGGCTTCTCGATGAAGTCGCCGGCGCCGCGGCGCAGTGCATCCACCGCCAGCGGCACGTTGCCCCACGCCGTCATCACCACCACCGGCAACTCCGGCGCGTGCTGACGCAACTGGTCGAGCAGGACCAAACCCTCCTCGCCGGACGTGGTGTCGCGGGTGTAGTTGAGGTCGACCAGCGCGCAGCTGAAATCGCGCTGGCGCACGGCTTCCAGCGCCGCAGCCGGACCGTCCACGCCGACGCTGACAATGCCCTCGGACTTCAGCAGCAGGCGCAGCGCCTCGCGCACGTCGGCCTGGTCGTCGGCGAGCAGCACGGTGGGGTTGGTTTCGCGCGTCATATGGTTCCGTCTGTCCATGCAGCCATCGCAGCATAGTAGGAGCCCGCTCGCGGGCGATGCTTTCGCTTTCTCATTGGCCTCAAACGAGCGGGCTCCTACTCGTAGCGCAAGGCAATCGCGGGATCGACGCGCAGTGCACGGGCCAGCGGCATCAGCGAGGCGATCAGCGCCACCAGCAACACTGTCAGCAGTACCGGCGCGAATACCCGCATGTCGTGCGCCTGCGTATGCAAGCCGGGATCGGCCAGCAGGCCCGACCACGGCCACGCCAGCAGGAGGCCGATGCCCAGCCCCACGCCCAGCACCGCCACCGACAGCAGCGCATAGCCACGCCGCCGCGCCAGCCGCCGCCACGCTTCGCGAAATTCGCGCACGACCATCGTCACTCTCCCTTCAAGGCACGCATCGGCGCCACGTTCGCCGCGCGCAGCGCCGGCAGCAGGCAGGCAAGCAACCCGGCGGCAACCAGCACCACCGCCACGCCCACCATCACCAGCGGATCGAGCGCACCACTGCGACCAATCAGCGTCATCAGTACCTGCGACACCGCGCGTGCCATCAGCCACGCCATCGCAACACCCAGCGCCAACCCCAGCGCGATCTGCCACAAGCCGCCGCGCAGCACCAGCCGCAACAGCCGCGACGGTGCGGCACCCAAGGCCATGCGCACGCCGAATTCGCGCTCGCGCGCGGCGACCGCCACCGCCATCACCGCGTACAAGCCGGCCGCGGCCAGCAGCACGGCCAATGCGGCGAACACGCCGATCAGGAGCAGGTTGAGGCGCGCGTCGGCGGTAGTCCGCTCGACGATGCTGCGCATGCTGCGCAGCTTGGCGATGGGTTGCTCGGGCGCCACTTCGGCCACCGCCGCGCGCACGCCGGCACGCCAATCGTCCGGATTGCCGTGGCCGCGCAGGGCGAAGCGCAGAGGCTCCAGATCGCGGAAGATCGCCATCGTCGGCGCGGGCAGTTGTACCAGCGGCAGGTACACCACCGGCAGCAGCGGATGCAAAGGCCCACGCTGCCAAGTGCTGGCCACCACGCCGACGATGCGCGCGGGCAGGTGCGGCGCATCGTTCACTTCCACATCCAGCTCTTTGCCCAGCGCATGCCCGCCATACCATCGGTCGGCCAGATCCTGGCTGACGATCACCACCGGCGCGCCGCCCTGTCTGTCTTCGCGCGTGAAACCGCGCCCCTCGCGCAGGGCCATGCCGAACACCGTGAAGTAATCCGCGTCGATGCCCTTCATCTGCGCTTCGAATTCATTGCCCTCGGGCGTGTGCATGCCGTTGTTGAACGAGCCGAAGAGGTCGTCGCTGGTGGGCAGGTTGGTAGTCACGGCGGCATCGGTCACACCGGGGATCATGCGCAGGCGTTCGACCAGTTGCCGGGTCATGGCCAGCATCGAGGCCGTGTCCGGGTAGTGGCCTTTCACGGGCGCCAACTCGAAGGTGAGCACTCCGGCTTCCGTGTAGCCAAGCGGTTGGCGCGAGGCCTCGCCGATGGCGTGCATGAACACCCCCGCGGCGCACAGCAGCATCGCCGCCAGGCTCACCTGCGCCACCACCAGGCTGCGGCTCAGGCGACCGCCGCGGACGCCGGCGCCGCTGCGCCCGCCTTCGCGCAAGGCCTCCGCCCCCGCCGCGCCACGACTGCGCAGCAGGCCGAACACGGCCGCCAGCACCGCGCCCAGCAAGCCCATGCCGAAGGCCAGTTGCCACGCCATGGCGCCCGTCTGCACGCGCCCGCCCCACAGCCACAACGAGGGGATGGACCCCCGCAACAAGGCCAGTCCTGCAGCGGCCAGCGCCATGCCGGCCAGTGCCGCCACGGCGCCGATGAGCAGGCCCTCGGCCAGCGCCGGCAGCAGGATCCGCCACTGCGACGCGCCCAACGCATGCCGCACCGCGACATCGTGCTGGCGCGCCAGCGCACGCAACAGCATCAGGTTGGCCAGGTTGACCAGGGCGATCAGCGACACCAGCACCGCGCTGGTGAGGAACAGCAGCAGCATCGGCCGTGTGTCCTGCTGGAAGGCCGAGGCGTAGCCTTCCGCCCCGAAGCGCGGCTTCTTCCAGTTGCCGCCCATGCCCATGTCGCGGAACATCGTGCGCTCGGCCGCATCCGCCTGCGCCGATGCGGTGGCGATGTCCACACCCTCCGCCAGTCGCGCGATCGCCTCATGCCCGTTGTGGTAGTAATCGCGGCTCACCGCCGGCAGCGCGGTCGGCAGCACCACGTCGCCCGGCCCCAGCAGGATGCTGAACGCCGCCGGCAACACGCCCACGATGGTGTGCGTCACGCCTTCCACCTTCAGCGTGCGACCGACCACGCCGGGGTCGCCGCCGTAGGCGCGCTGCCACAGGCCATGGCCCAGCAGCACCGCCTTCGGTCCGTCCGAGCGATCCTCCTGTGCGCTGAAGTTGCGCCCCAGCACGGGCCGCAGTGCCAGCGTGGGCAGCAGGCCGCGATCCATTTCGATCAACGGCACCTGCGCCGGCGCACCCGCTCCCGCGATGTTCACTACCGTACCGAAATGCACCAGCCCCATCGACGCCAGCCCCGCCGGAGAGCCCAGCGACTGGTACTCGTGCGGCGAGATGCCACCGACGTGGCCGTTGTCGTGCAGCGCACCGATCACCACCAGCCGATCCGCCCGCGGTGCCGGCAGCGGTCGCCACAAGGTGTTCGCGATCAGCACGAACACCGCCACGCTGGCGCCGATGCCCAGCGCCAGCACGCCGCCGGCGAGCAGCAGGAAGCCGGGGCGACGCAGGCTGGCGCGCCAGGCACGAAGGATTTCGGCAAGCCAGATGCTCATGCGGCCACCTTGCTGTGCAAGCCGTCGGCGACTTGCCGGCGAAAGAGCTTCCCGTCTTGCGGCATGACAACCATGGACTAATCTCCCTGCAGGACGCGCATCGGTTGGACCCGGCCCGCGCGCACGGCGGGCGCGAGACAGGCAAGCAGGCCGAAGGCCAGCAACAGCACGCAGACACCGCCCGCGACCCACGGTCCGAACATCGCATGCGACCCGAGCTGCGCGAACGAGGCCGCGAACACCCGCGGGAAGGCAGCCGCCAAGGCCAGCCCCAGCGCCAGGCCGACCGCGATCTGGGCCATCCCGCCGCGCAGCACCAGCGCGGCCAGTCGTGCAGGCGATGCGCCCAAGGCGGAGCGCACGCCCAGCTCGTGCTCGCGCGCCGCCACCGCGACCGACATCACCGCGTAGAGGCCGGCTCCAGCGAGCAGCAAGGCCATCGTCGCGAACACGCCGCAGATCCAGATGCCGGTCCGCGCGCCACCCGATGCCTCGGCGACGATCGAGCGCATGCTGCGCACCTGCGCGACCGGTTGCTGCGGCGCCACCGCGGCGACGATCTCGCTCAGCGCCTTGCCATAGCCGGCAACATCGCCGTGCACGCGCAAGGCGAAATGCATCGATTCGATGCTGCGGAAGCCGGCCATGAGCGCATCGGGCATCTGCGCCAGCGGCACGTAAAGTTCCGCGGGCCTCGAACCAGAGGCCTGCCTCGGGTAGGTGTCGTCGACCACGCCCACGATGCGCGCCGTCCACGGCTTGCCCGGATGGGCCGTATCGTCCATCTGCACCTGCCGGCCCAGCGCCTGCCCGCCATACATCCGCTCGGCCATGGTCCGGCCGATGACCGCCACCGCTTCGCTGCCGCGTCCGTCCTCCGGCGTGAACAGCCGACCACGCTGCGGGCGGATGCCGAACAGCCGGAAATAATCCGCGCCCACGGCGCGATAGAGAACGAACGTCGGCTCGTCACCCTGCGCGTGCGCGGCGACGCCGAAGGAGCCGAGGAAACCGTCCAGCGGCAGGCTGGTGGACGCTGCGGCGTCAAGCACGCCGGGCAGCTGGCGCATGCGCTCGACGAGCCGTTGCGACAGGGCCGTCACCGCCTGCACGTCCGGGTAGTCGGCCTGCACCGGGGCGAGCGCGACCGTCGCCACGTCGGCATAGTCGAAACCCCACTGCGCGCGCGCATCGTCCCAGGACTTGCGCAGGAAGATCCCGCAGGCGCACAGCAGCACCACCGTCAGCGTCACTTGCGCGGTCACCAGCACGCGGCTGAGCCGGCCCTGGTAACGCGTGCCACCGCTGCGGCCGCCCTCGCGCAACTCGTCGAAGGAAACGATGGCGCGGGCCCGCCACAGGCCCAGCACCGCGGACCCCAGCGTCGCCAGCAGCGACACCAGCACCACCAGCAGCAAGGTGTGCGTCCCCAGATGCAGCTCGCCGCCGATGGCCTCGGGCGGAATGATGCTGCGCAGTACCGCCACGCCTGCCAGCGCCAGCAGGATGCCGAAGCCGGCGCCGAGCAGGCCCACCAGCAGGCTTTCTGCGAGCAGCGGCGCACCGGGGCGCCAGCGCTGCGCGCCCAGCGCCGTGCGCACCGCAGTGTCGCGCTGCCGCGCCAGTGCTCGCAGCAGCAACAGGTTCGCCTCGTTGACCAGGGCGATCAGCAACACCAGCAGCGCGCTGGCCTGGAACAGCACCAGCACACGGGCGCCCTGCACATGCAAGGCGGCGTGGTAGTCGCTGGCACCGTAGCGGGCGTGGTTGTCGCGGTTTGCAGCGGAACGGGCGGCGTCCGCCTGCAGTCGCGCTTCCACCTGCGCACCCACCGCGTCGGGAGTTGCGCTATCGGCGAGGCGTGCGATCGCGAGGTAGAGGGGCTGGCCGTCGGCACCATCGGGCGTCAGCATGGCCGGCAGCACGATGTCGCCGCCTGTGCCCGCCGCAACGAATGCCTCGGGCAACACGCCGACGATAGTGTGCGGCGTGCCTTCGACTTTCAGCGTCCGACCGATTGCGGCCGGATTGCCCGCGTACTGGCGCTGCCAGAAATCGTGGGTGAGCATGACGACCGGCGGCCCGTGCGGACTGTCCTCGCCCGCAGCGAAGTTGCGCCCGAGCTGCGGCCGCATGCCGAGCGTGGGCAGCAGGTTGTGGTCGGCGTAGGTCGCCTCCACCCGCTGCGGCACGCCGTCGCGCTCGATATTGACGATCGGCGTGGCGAATGCAAGCAGGCCGATCGAGCGCACGCCATCCAGGTCCTGCAGCGCCGCGTACTGCCGCGTGGAAACCCGCGGCGGCCACCTGGGGACCAGCTTGCCCACGGCCACCAGGCGCGATGCCTGCGGCAGCGGCAAGGGCTTGAGCAGCACCTGGTCGATCAGGTTGAACGCCACCGCGCTGGCCCCCACGCCCAGCGCCAGTACGCCGCTCGCCAGCAGCAGGAAGCCGGGCCTGCGCAAGCTGGTACGCCATGCGCGCCAGATTTCGGCGAGCCAGATGTTCATGGGAAACTCCCGCATGAAATCCTCTCCATCGCCCTACTCCCCGCGCAAGGCGCGCATCGGCGGCACGCGTGCCGCGCGCAGCGCCGGCAGCAGGCAGGCCAGCAGGCCGGCGGCGGCCAGCACCAGGCATACGCCAGCCATGGCGAAAGGATCGAAGACGCTGCGGTCGATCTCCTCCATCACGGCACCAAGCACGCGCGACAGAGCCAGCGTGATGCCCATGCCGAGGAACAGCCCCATCGCGATCTGCCGCAACCCTCCCTGCAGCACCATGCGCACCAGGCCCGGCGACGATGCGCCCAGTGCCATGCGCACGCCGAATTCGCGCTGGCGCGCCGCGACTGCCACCGTCATCACGGCGTACATCCCGGCGGCAGCCAACCCCAGCGCCAGCAGCGCGAACAAGCCAACCAGGAACAGGTTGCGCCGCGTGTCGTCGGTGGTCGCGTGCACGATCCCAGCCATTGTCTGCAGGTTGGCGATGGGTTGTTGCGGCGCCACGTCGGCGACTGCTGCGCGGACGGCCTGACGATAATTGTCGGGGTTGCCTTGCACGCGCAGCGCAAAGCGCAGCGGCTGGAAGGAACGAAACACCCGCACGACGTGCTCGGGCATCTGCACAAGAGGGAGATAGAGGAACGCGCGCTTCTGGTCATCCAGCGGACCGAATTGCCGCGTATCGCCGGCCACGCCGACGATGCGCGCCGTCACCGGGCGAAAGGTCGGGTCGCCAGAGAGCTTCTTGCCGGCGGAGTATCCGCTGTAATCGTTGACGACGATGCCCTTGCCCAGCGCGTGGCCACCGTATTCCCGCTCGGCCAGCGTCCGGTTCACGATGGCCACCGGCTCGCTGCCCGCGGTGTCGGTGGCGTCAAAGGAGCGCCCTTCGCGCATGGGGATGCGAAACACGGAGAAAAAGTCGGCGTTCACTCCGCGAATCTGCGGATTCGGATCGAAATAGTCCTTGCCTGGGGCGTGCACGCCGCCCATGTTGAACTGCTGCCCGAAGTCTCCCGCCGGCAGGCCGTTGGTGACGGCGACGTGCTCGACGCCGGGCAATGCACGCAGGCGCCGCAGCAGTCCCCGGACCAGGGTTTGCGTCGACGCGGCATCAGGGTTGCTGGCCCGCACCGGCGCCAGGTCGAAGGTCAGGATGTGGTCGCTGGCGAAACCCAGCGGCGTGCGCGCGGCATCGTAGAGCGCATGCAGGAACAGGCCGGTGCCGCACATCAGGCAGGTCGCCAGGCTCATTTGCGCCACCACCAGCACCCGCCCCAGGCGGCCGCCATGGCGCCCCGGCGTGCGGCCCCCTTCATGCAACGCCTCCTGCACCGACGCCGAGGAGAGCCCGCGCCACGCACCGAACATCGCCGCCAGCAGCGCCCCCGGCACGGCGATCGCCAGCGTCAACAGCACCAGCCCGGCCGACATGCGCGCCGCTTCACCATGCATCCATGCCGTCGGGACGTAATGACTGAACAGGGACAACCCCGCCGCCGCCAGCCCCGCGCCGACGAGGGCGCCGCTGGTGCCGACCAGCACGCCCTCGGCGCAGGCCGGCAGCGCCAGCCGCCACACCGGCGCGCCCAAGGCATGGCGCACGGTCGCATCGTGGTGGCGCGACAAGGTGCGCAGCAGCATGAGATTGCCGAGATTGACCAGTGCGATCAGCAGCACGCCCAGCGCGCTGGCCAGGAACAGCAGCATGACCGGGCGCTGCTGCTGGTGCAGCGCCGCCGACAGCGGCACGCTGCCGAAACGCACGTGCTTCCAGTAGTCGGCGTTCGCATCGGCGAGGCCCGCATACATGGCCTGCATGGCGGCGTTCGCCCGGGCATCGACTACCGCGGCGCTGGCCCCCGGCGCCAATCGCGCGACCGCGATGAAGTTGGTGCCGTCGTCGTAAGTGTTCGGTTGCAACGCCAGCGGCAACATGATGTCGCCCTGGCCGAACTGATCGAAACTGGCAGGCAGCACACCGACGATGGTATGCGCCACGCCCTCGACCCGCAGGTTGCGGCCGATCACCGCCGACGCGCCGCCATAGCGGCGGCGCCAGTAGCCCTCGGCGAGAATCACCGCCTTCGGGCCGCCCGGGCGGTCCTCCTGTTCCGAGAAGCCTCGCCCGAGCCGCATCCGTACGCCGAGCGTGGGCAGCAGGCCGCGATCGGCGAAGAAGGCGTTCACCTGCTCCGGCTCGCCGTCGCCGGCCACATTGACGGCCGTGAACTCGCCCTTGATCAGGCCCATCGACGTCATGCCGCCGACGGGCTGCATGTGCTGGTATTGCTGGGGCGTAATGCCATTGAACCGATGTCCCTCGTCCAGCGAGCCCAGCGCGACCAATTGCTCGGGCGAGGCATAAGGCAAGGGCCGCAACAGCACGTCGTCGACCAGCACGCATACCGCCGCGCTGGCGCCGACGCCCAGCGCCAGCACACCGCTGGCCAGCAGAAAAAAACCCGGCCGGCGCAGGCAGGTGCGCCAGGCGCGCCAGACTTCGGCCAGCCAGACGTTCATGCATCGACCTCGACATGGCCACCGATCAGCGCATCCAGCCGCTGCTCGTCTTCGCGGCGCAGGCGGTCGTAGGTTTCCTCGTCGACCACGCGGCCGTCGAACAGGCGGATCTTGCGCTGGGCCAGTTCGGCGTAGCGGGCGTCGTGGGTGACCATGCAGATGGTGGCGCCGCCCTTGTGCAGTTCGTCCAACAGGGCCATCACCGCCTCGCCGTTGCGCGAATCGAGATTGCCGGTGGGTTCGTCGGCGAGCAGGATCGCCGGCTTGCCGACCAGCGCACGCGCCACCGCCACGCGCTGCTGCTGGCCGCCGGAAAGCTGCGCCGGGTAGTGCCGCATGCGGTGCGCCATGCCGACGCGTTCCAACGCCTCCTGCACCCGCTCGCGTCGCTCGCCGGCGCCGATGCCGCTGCGATAGGTCAGCGGCAGTTCCACGTTCTCCTGCACGCTCAGGTCGCCGATCAGGTTGAACGCCTGGAAAATGAAACCGATCTCGGCGTTGCGGATGCGCGCGCGCTCGGCGGCGTTGAGCGCGGCCACGTCGTGCCCGTTCAGTACGTAGCTGCCGGCGCTGGCGGTATCGAGTAGGCCGAGGATCGACAGCAGCGTGGTCTTGCCGCAACCGGACGGGCCGGAGATGGACACGTATTCGCCGCGGCGGATGTCAAGGTGCACGTCGGCCAGTGCGTGTGTTTCCACCTCGTCGGTCTGGAATACCTTGCGGATGCCGCCGAGGGCGATGACGGAAGTCGGTTCGTTCATGCGGTTGTCCCTGTTCGAAGTGGTCCGGTGGATCTGCGTGCAGGAGCGCATCCTGTGCGCGATGCTTTTGGGTGGCCATCAGCAAGAGCATCGCGCACAGGGCGCGCTCCTGCAGTGGGTCGGCGGGGGTCAGCGCAGGCGCAGGCGGTCATATTTGTCCCATTGGCTGGTGTCGGAAAGGATCACACGGTCGCCCGGCTGCAGACCTTGCAGCAATTGCACGCGGTCGACCGAGGTAGCGCCCACACGCACCTTCACGCGAGTGGCGGTGTCGCCGGAGGCATCGAGGCGGAACAGGCTCACCTCGCTGTTCGCCTCGACCTGGGCGGGCCGTCCCAGCGACAGCACCTGGTCGAGTTTCGCAATGCGGATGCGGCTGTCGACCGACAGATCCGGGCGTGCGCCAGCCGGCAGCGCGCCGATCGGCGTCACGTCCACCTGCACGCTGCCGTCGACCACCGCCGGATCGATGCGCGTGACGGTGCCGTCGATCATGCCGTTGTAGGTGTTCACCTGTGCGGACATGCCCAGCGCCACGTCCTTGGCCTGCACCTCGGGCACGCGCAGCCGCGCGATCAGCACGTCGCCGCGCGCGACCCGCGCCAGGTCGGTACCGGCAGCGACCTGCTGGCCTTCCTGCACGGCGACCTGCTGCAGCGTGCCGGCGATGCCGGCGCGCACGTCCAGTGCATCGGACTGGCGTTGGCGCAAGGTCAGGTTGCTGCGCTGCAATTGCAGTTGGGCGCGCATCGCAGCCATCTGCGCGGCGATGCCGGCGCCGAACGTCTGCACGCGCTGCTGCTCGACTTCGGCGCGATGCATGAGCTGGTTCAGCGCGATCAGTTCCTGCTCGTACTGCACGCGGGGAATCAGGTTCTTCGCCACCGCCTTGGCGTCGGCGTCGCTGCGGACCTTGGCCGAGGCGTAGTCGGCCTGGGCCTGGGCCAGCGAGGAACGTTCGTCGAGCAACTGCGATTGCAGTTCGGCGTGCTTGGCGACGACCTGCGCCTCCGCCGCCGCGACCTGCGCCTCGGCGTTACGCAGGTCGTTCTCCACCTGCGGGCTGCTCAGGCGCAGCAGCACCGTGTCCGGCTCCACATGGGTGCCTGGCCACATTTCGATCTTCGCTACCTGCGCGCTGGTCTGCGCCGCCAGCCAGTGGATATCGCGCGGCACCAGGGTGCCCGGCGCACGCACCTCGCGCAGCATGTCGCCGCGCTGCACGCTGTCGATCCACAGGCTCGAGCGCTCCGCCGTGGGCAGGGCCGGGCCGAGACTGGCCGCGCCGACGGCAATGCCGGTGAGCAGCAACGCACTGGCACCGATGGCGATCCGTTTGCGGCGGCGCTTGCGCTGGGCGGCGAGGGGGTTGGCGATATCCATGAGCCGGTCAGAGCAAGGCCCGTGCCATGCGTGCAAGCCATTGTCGCGCAAGGGATCAGGCCAGTGCCGAGGGCGATGCCGCCGTTCGCTGCCGGGCAGTGCTGTCCGGAGTCGTACGCTTGCAGGAGACGGTCAGCCGGTGTTCTGCAAACCCTGCGCCACGCCATTGACGCAGGCGACCAGGGCTTGCAGCACGGCATCGTCGCTGCGCTCGCCGGCGCGCCAGCGCTGCAGCAGGTCGACCTGCAGCAGGCTCATCGGGTCGACGTAGGGGTTGCGCAGGCGGATCGAAGCGGCCAGGCGCGGCTCGCCGGGCAGCAGGACGTCGCTGCCCTTCAACTGCAGCAGCCAGTGGCGGGTGCGCGCGAACTCGTCGCGGATCAGGCCGAAGAATTCGTCGTGCAGCGGGCCGGACAGTTTCGAGAACGCCTCGGCGATGTCCAGGTCGCACTTGGCCAACACCATCTCCACGTCGTCCAGCAGGTTGCAGAAGAACGGCCAGTCGCGCGCCATCTCCGCCAGCGCTTCTTCGCCGAACTGCTGCACGCCCTGCTCCAGCGCGCTGCCAAGGCCGTACCAGCCGGGCAGGATCGAGCGGCACTGGGTCCAGGCGAACACCCACGGGATCGCGCGCAGGTCCTGCACGCCGCGCATGCTGCGGCGGCTGGCCGGGCGCGAACCCAGGGTCATCTGCTCGATCACGTCGACCGGCGTGGCGCTGCGGAAGTAGTCGACGAAGCCCGCGCGCTCGACGAAGTCGCGGTAGCTGCGCCGGCTGGTCGCCGACAGTGTGTCCATCAGTTCGCGCCAGCGCGCCTCGCGCGGCTCGTCTTCGCGCGGACGCAGCGACGCGCGCAGCACCGCGCCCACGGTCTGCTCCAGGTTGCGCAGCGCCAGCGCGCGGATGCCGTACTTGCGATGGATCACCTCGCCCTGCTCGGTCACCCGCAGCACGCCAGCCACCGCGCCGCGTGGCGAGGACATCAGCGCCGGCGTGATGCGCGCGCCGCCACGGCTGGCCGAACCGCCGCGGCCATGGAAGAACGCGAGATGGATGCCGGCGGCATTCGCCACGTCCAGCAGTTCCACCTGGGCGCGCTGCAGGCCCCAGCGCGAGGCCAGCGTGCCGCCGTCCTTGCCGCTGTCGGAGTAGCCCAGCATCACCCATTGCTGGTCGTGGCGCGCAGCCAGATGGCGGCGATAGACCGGGTCGTCGAGCAGCGCGCGCAAGGTGGCCGGCGCGTTCTTCAGGTCGTCGACGGTTTCGAACAGCGGGGCGATATTGAGCGGCACGTGCTGCGCCTCGTCGACCATCCCGCCGCGCCGCGCCAGCGCCAGCACCGCCAGCACGTCGGCGGCCGAACGCGCCATGCTGATGATGTACAGGCCGGTGGCGTCGTGGCCGTGGCTCTGGCGACTGTCGCGCAAGGTGGTGAACACCGCCTGCAGGGCTTCGGCATTCGCGTCGCCGCTGTGCGCAAACGCGGCTTCGCCGCTGGCGTAGGGGCGCAGCCGGTCGGCACGTGCGGCGCCGTCGCGGGAGGACCAATCCGGATCGGCCAGCAGGGCCGCCAGCGCGTCGTCGTGCACGCGCGAATCCTGCCGCACGTCCAGCCGCGCCAGGTGGAAGCCGAAGCTGCGCACGCGGCACAGCAGGCGTTCCACCGCGTAGGCGCCGGCGTGCACGCCGCGATGCTGGAACAGGCTGTCGGCGATCAGCTGCAGGTCGTCCAGCAATTCGTCACTGGACGGATAGCCGTCCGAAGATTCGTCACCGGTCAGCGCCAGCCGCGCGCCGACCAGTTGCAGCAGGCAGCGGTACGGCATGTCGGCGTGGCGCGGACGGATCTGCGCCGCGGCTGCAGGAAAACGCTCGCGGTAGTCCGCCAGCCGTGCGCGCAGCGCCGCCGATGCGGCAACCCGACCCTCGGTCTGGCTGAGCTGGCGCGCCAGCGTCGCCACGTCCTCGCGGTAGCGCTCCAGCACCAGCGCGCGCTGCGAGTCGAGGCAGGCGGCGATGGTGTCGGCGCCCACGTTGGGATTGCCGTCCATGTCGCCGCCGACCCAGCTGGCGAAGCGCAGCAGTCGCGGCAGCTTGATCGCCACGCCGTAGGTGGCCTGCAGCGCCTGCGCCAGCGATTCGTACAGCGCCGGCACGATCCGGTACAGCGGGTTGGCCAGGTAGAAGTCGACGTGTTCGCGCTCGTCCTGCACGCTGGGCCGCACCGGCGAGGCCTCGGCGGTCTGCCAGCCGGCGGACAGGGCCATGTAGATGCGGTCGTCGTCCTCCTTGCGCTCCTGCGGCGTACGTTGCTGGTCGAAGCCGTCGATCAGCGAACGCACGATCGCCTGTTCCTTCTCCAGCAGCGAGCGGCGCACCGCCTCGGTCGGATGCGCAGTGAACACCGGCTCGATCCACAGCCGGTCGAGCCAGCCCACCAGTTCGTCGGCGCCCACGCCCGCGGCCTTCAGCCGGCCCAGCACGTCGAGCAGCGATTCCGGCTGCGGTGCGCTGCCCTCGCGCTGGTAGTCGCGGCGACGGCGGATGCGGTGCACCCGCTCGGCGGTGTTCACCGCCTGGAAATAAGTGGCGAACGCACGCGCCAGCGCCTCCGCGTCGTGGGCGTCGAGACCGGCCAGCGAGGCGGCCAGATCGTCCACCGTGGCGCCCTCGCGGCGGCGGCGGATCGCCGCGGTGCGCACCTGCTCGACCCGCTCGAAAAACGCCGTGCCGCCCTGCTCGGCCAGCATCCGCCCGACCATCGCGCCGAGCCGGCTGACGTCCTCGCGCAGCGGGCCGTCGGGCGGCAGGAATTCGGGTTCGCGGCTTGATTCCATGCGGGGCTCCGGGCTGGATGAATGGCCAGCCTAAACGAATTGCGGCGGCGGCGGCATCCGCCGGCGTCTGCCGCTACAATACCGGGCTTGTACTGCCCGCCGAGGGGCGCTGCGACCGTTCAACTGCGGATCCGTCCGTGGTCAGAACCGGCCAGGCTCGGCGCGGCACGTTCCACAACGGCGCCCGGTTGTTTGCACGCGAGTCCCTTCGCGGAAACCGGCCATCCATGGCCGAACTCTTCGAAAGAGCCTCGCACTAACCGGAGATACGCATGAACGCCGCACTCAAAGAAAACCACCACGACTACAAGATCCGCGACCTGTCGCTCGCCGACTGGGGCCGCAAGGAACTGGATATCGCCGAGCACGAGATGCCGGGCCTGATGTCGATCCGCAAGAAGCACGCCGCCACCCTGCCGCTGAAGGGCGTGCGCGTGACCGGCTCGCTGCACATGACGATCCAGACCGCGGTACTGATCGAGACGCTGAAGGACATCGGCGCCGACGTGCGCTGGGCTTCGTGCAACATCTTCTCGACCCAGGACCACGCCGCCGCCGCGATCGCCGCGACCGGCACGCCGGTGTTCGCCTGGAAGGGCGAAACGCTGGAGGAATACTGGGACTGCACGCTGGACGCGCTGTCCTTCCCCGACGGCAAGGGCGGTTTCCTCGGCCCGCAGCTGGTGGTCGACGACGGCGGCGACGTGACGCTGCTGATCCACAAGGGCTACGACCTGGAGAACGGCTCGAAGTGGGTTGACGAGAAGGCGTCCTCGCACGAGGAACAGGTGATCAAGAACCTGCTCAAGCGCGTGCATGCCGAGCGTCCGGGCTACTGGCACACCGTGGTCAAGGACTGGAAGGGCGTCTCCGAGGAGACCACCACCGGCGTGCACCGCCTGTACCAGCTGGCCGAGGCGAAGTCGCTGCTGATCCCCGCGATCAACGTCAACGACTCGGTCACCAAGAGCAAGTTCGACAACCTGTACGGCTGCCGCGAGTCGCTGGCCGACGGCCTGAAGCGCGCGATGGACGTGATGCTGGCCGGCAAGGTCGCCGTGGTCTGCGGCTACGGCGACGTCGGCAAGGGCTGCGCGCATTCGCTGCGTGCCTACGGCTCGCGCGTTGTCGTGACCGAGATCGACCCGATCAACGCGCTGCAGGCGGCGATGGAAGGCTTCGAGGTCAACACGGTTGAGTCCACGCTGGGCCGTGGCGACATCTACGTCACCACCACCGGCAACAAGGACGTGCTGACGCTCGATCACCTGAAGTCGATGAAGGACCAGGCGATCGTCTGCAACATCGGTCACTTCGACAACGAGATCCAGGTCGACGCGCTGAACGCGATGGCCGGCGTCGAGAAGATCAACATCAAGCCGCAGGTGGACAAGTACGTGTTCCCGGACGGCCGCGCGATCTTCCTGCTCGCCGAAGGCCGCCTGGTCAACCTGGGCTGCGCCACCGGCCACCCGAGCTTCGTGATGTCCAACTCGTTCTCCAACCAGACCCTGGCGCAGATCGACCTGTGGGCGAACAAGGACAAGTACGAGGCGAAGGTCTACATCCTGCCGAAGAAGCTGGACGAGGAAGTCGCCCGCCTGCATCTGGAAAAGATCGGCGTGAAGCTGACCACGCTGACGAAGGAGCAGGCCGGCTACCTCGGCGTGCCGGTGGAAGGCCCGTACAAGCCGGATCACTACCGCTACTGATTGCCGGAGAGGGAAGTCGGGAATCACGACCCGGCTTCTCACCCGGGCACGGACGGGGCGCAGCGATGCGCCCCGTTTTTTTGTGCCTGTTGTGCTCGGGATGGTTGGCTCCTCGCCGCAAAGTCAAAAGCGAACCCTCTCCCCACCTCCCCCTGCAAGCAGGGGGAGGAGCAAAGCCGTGCCCTCCTTAGTTGCAGAAGGGTGCAAAGCCGTGCTCCTCCCTGTTTGCAGGAGGAGCAAAGCCGTGCTCCCTCCCCTGCAGGCAGGGGAGGGTTGGGGTGGGGCCCGCTCTCGATCTATCGCTCCATCGCGACACAAAGATATATACTCGCCGACATCCCGACCAGGAACCCGTGCGATGCCTTCGATCAGCTTCGAATTCTTCCCGCCCAAGACCGACGAGCAGCGCACGCAGCTGGACCGGGCGGCGCAGGTGCTGAAGGCGCACCGGCCGGAATACGCCTCGGTTACCTTTGGTGCAGGCGGCTCCACGCTCAGCTACACCGGCGACACCGTGGCGCGGCTGCACACGCGGCACGGGCTCAACGTGGCGCCGCACCTGTCGTGCATGGGCGGCACCCGGGCGGAGATCGCCGAGCTGCTGGACGGCTACCGCGCGGCGGGCTACCGGCGCATCGTGGCGCTGCGTGGCGACATGCCTTCGGGCATGGCCACCGCGGGCGACTTCCGCTACGCCGCCGAACTGGTGCGCTTCATCCGCGAGCACTGCGGCGACCACTTCCACATCGAGGTGGCGGCGTATCCGGAAACCCATCCGCAGGCCGACGACGCGCTGCGCGACCTGCAGCACTTCAAGGCAAAGGTCGACGCCGGCGCGAACGGCGCGATCACCCAGTACTTCTTCAATCCCGACGCGTATTTCCGCTTCGTCGACGACGTGCGCCGACTCGGCGTCAGCGTGCCGATCGTGCCGGGCATCATGCCGATCGCGAACTACAGCCAGCTGAAACGTTTCTCCGACATGTGCGGCGCGGAGATCCCGCGCTGGATCGCCAAACGCATGCAGGCGCACGGCGACGACGCCGACTCGGTGCGCGCGCTTGGCGCCGAAGTGGTGGCGCAACTGTGCCGGCGCCTGCTCGACGGCGGCGCGCCGGGCCTGCACTTCTACACGCTGAACCGGGCTCGTGCCACGCAGGCGGTGCTGCAGCAACTTTTCTGATTCGCACGGCGGGTATGCTGGTGCGATGCACCGGTTGCCCACCCTGCTTTGCCTGATCCTGCTCGCCTGTGCCGCGCCCGCTGCGGCGCAGACGGAAATCCATCGCTGCATCGGCGCGAACGGCGGCGCGGTGTTCACCGACCAGCCCTGCGCCGCGCTGCAGGCCACCCCAATCAGTCCCGGCACCCAGCCTGGCAATGCCACCGCCCCGCTGGCCGCGCCGCCGCCGATCCTGTGCGCTGCCAGCACCGGCGAACTGCGCCAGAGCGTGATCGACGCCTTCGCCAGCCGCGACGCCAACCGCATGGCCGGCCTGATGCTGTGGGACGGCTACGGTCGCGGCGCGGCGATCGCGGACATCCGCTCGCTGGCCGAACTGATGAGGCAACCGCTGCTGGACGTGGACATCCCGAACGGCAGCGCGCCGGCGCAAGCCGCGAGCATCGACGACCCGTTCGCCCCGCCCGCCCCGCCCGCTCCGCCATCGGCCGGCAACCAGCTGGTATTGCATATCGCCGGCAACGACGGCAGCGGCGCCCCGCGCGAACTGCGATTCGACATCGTGCGCCAGGCCGGCTGCCTGTGGTTGCGCAACGCGAATTGACGCCGACCCGGTGCCCAGCAGTTATCATGGGCGGTCCCCATTGGAGAATCGACATGGCGCAGCAATACCCCGAATGGATTTGGCAGAACGGCAGCATCAAGCCCTGGGCCGAAGCGACCACCCACGTGATGTCGCACGCACTGCATTACGGCTCATCGGTGTTCGAGGGTATCCGCAGCTACGCCACGCCCGACGGCGCCGCGATCTTCCGCCTCACCGACCACCTGAACCGGCTGTACCAGTCCGCCAAGATCTACGACATGGTGCTGCCGTACTCGGCCGACGAACTGGCAGTGGCGTGTCGTGAAGTGATCCGCAAGAACGGCCTGGGTGCCTCCTACCTGCGCCCGGTCGCCTACCGCGGCCTGGGCGGTTTCGGCCTGTCCGCCGAAACCCCGATCGACGTCGCCGTCGCGGCGTGGCCGATGGGTCCGTACCTCGGCGCCGAGGCGCTGCAGAACGGCATCGACGCCTGCGTGTCGAGTTGGCAGCGTTTCGCGCCGAACACCATTCCGGCCGGCGCCAAGGCCGGCGGCAATTACCTGTCCGGCCAGCTGATTGCGCGTGAAGCGCGCCGCCTCGGCTTCGGCGAGGGCATCGCGCTGGCCTCCACCGGCTTGCTCAGCGAAGGCGCCGGCGAGAACCTGTTCCTGGTCTTCGACGGCGTGCTGCACACCCCGCCGGCCAGCGCCTCGCTGCTCACCGGCATCACCCGCAACACGCTGATGACGCTGGCCCGCGAGGACGGCATTGAGGTGGTCGAGCGCGACATCCCGCGCGAATACCTGTACCTCGCCGAGGAAGTGCTGATGTGCGGCACCGCTGCCGAGATCACCCCGATCCGCTCGGTCGACGGCAAGCAGGTCGGCACCGGCAAGGCCGGCCGCGTGACCCTGCGCCTGCAGGAATTGTTCTTCGGTCTGTTCGACGGCCGCACCCACGACAAGTGGGGCTGGCTGGAGCAGGTGTGAAGCCACGGCCACTCGCGGAAACGAAAACGCCCCGCGATGCGGGGCGTTTTCGTTTCCGTCCTGCTTTGCTCCCTCCCCTGCTTGCAGGGGAGGGCCGGGGTAGGGTCAGCTCTTGATCTTCCCGCAAGCTCGGGCAACCCCCTCCCAACCTCCCTGCAAGCAGGGGGAGGAGTCATAGGCGTCAGCTGAACTTGATGCTGGCGATCGCACCATTCGCATCGCTGCGCGGACGCATCGAGACATCCCAGCCGTACAACTCGCACAAGCGACGCACAATCGCCAGGCCGAGGCCGGCGCCGCTGCCGCCGGCGCCTTCGCCGCGCACGCCGCGCTGGAACAGCCGCTCGGCGTCTTCCGGCTTGATCCCGGGGCCGGTGTCGATCACCTCGATGCGGCCGTCGCCCACTTCGACGCGCACGCTGCCTTCGAGCGTGTACTTGATCGCGTTGCCGACCAGGTTGGTCAGCGCCACCGACAGCACCGAGGCCGGCGCGTTGACGTTGACCGGTTCGTTGACGGCAAGCTCGATGCTCAGCGGCTTGCCGCGCATCTGCGGGCGCTGGCTCTCGATCACGTCGGCGGCGACCTTGCCCACCTCGGTGGTCTCTCCGCGGGTGGGGCCGCGCCGCTCGGCGCGCGACAACAGCAGCAGCGCCTCGATCAGCTCGGTGGCCTGGCGCGAGGCGCGCTCGATCCGCTTCAACCGCTCGCTCAGCTTCTCGGTGAGATCGGGCGAACCCTGCAGCAGCTCGGTGGTGCTGGAGATCACCGCCAGCGGCGTGCGCAGTTCGTGACTGACGTCGGAGTTGAATTCGCGATCGCGCTCGACCATCGCGGTGAGCCGCGCCGAATACTCGTCGAGCGCGTGCGCCAGCTCGCCCACCTCGTCGTCGGCGAAATGCGGCGCCAGCGGCTCGGCCTTGCCCGCCTTGCGGAAATCGCGCAGGCGGTTGGCCAGCTCGCTGACCGGCTTCAGTACCTTGCGCGAAAGCCACAAGCCCAACACCAATGAGAGCAGGCCGAACAGGAATACCGCGCCGATCACGCTGAACAACAACTGCTGCTTGCCGAGTTCGTCACGGGTAACGTCATAGCGGATGAACCCGATCAGCCCGTACTTCTTGCGTACGGCAAGCTTGTAGTGGTGCCTCGTGCCGTCTGCCCCCGTCTCATAAATGTCGTGCACGCCGCTGTCGAGCCCCTGCCAGGAAAGCGGCATGTTGTAGAGCGTGCGATCGCTGCGCATCCAGGCCTCGATGAGGTCGGAACCCGCTGGCTTGGTGGGATCCCTGTGCACTTTCTCGACAGCCTGATCCACGTCCTGCTGCAAGGATGCGGTAACCAGCTGGCTTTCGACTTTGGCGCGAATGTTCAGCGCAGCCACAGCAAACAACGCGCTGAGGCCGAAGCCGAACAGCGCGAACGAGACGATGAGGCGGAACCGCAGCTTACGCCTGGACTGCATCCGGCTCGACCATCCGATAGCCAATGCCGTGCCGCGTGTGGATCAGCGGCTTGTCGAACGGTTTGTCGATCGCCGCGCGCAGGCCATGGATATGCACACGCAGCGAATCGCTGTCGGGCAGCTCCTCGCCCCACACGCGCTGTTCCAGGTCCTGCCGGGTGACCACCGACGGGCTCGCTTCCATCAGCGCCTGCAGCAGCTTCAGGCCGA
Organism: Rhodanobacter soli; assembly: GCF_040548735.1. NCBI lineage: Bacteria > Pseudomonadati > Pseudomonadota > Gammaproteobacteria > Lysobacterales > Rhodanobacteraceae > Rhodanobacter > Rhodanobacter soli. The sequence continues at coordinate 1,167,411 of NZ_JBEPSD010000001.1, forward strand.
TCGGGTTCAGCTGGATCGACTTGCCCTCGCGGTTCACCGTGAGCGTGTCGAGATTGAACGTGAGATCGGCCACCTTCAGCACGCGGCTCTGCGGGCCCTTGCCGCGCCGCGCCAGCACTTCCAGCCGCGCGGCCAGTTCCTGCAGCGCGAACGGCTTGGTCATGTAGTCGTCGGCACCGGACTCGAAGCCGGTCAGCTTCTGCTCCAGCGCATCGCGCGCGGTCAGCATCAGGATCGGCGTCTGCTTGTGCGCCTCGTGGCGCAGCTTGCGCGCCACTTCCAGGCCATCCATGCCGGGCAGCGTGAGATCGAGCACGATCACGTCGAAGTCGTGCACCACCGCCAGGTGCAGGCCGGTCACGCCGTCGCCCGCGAAATCGACCACGTTGCCCCGGTCTTCCAGATAATCGCCGATGTTGGTCGCGATATCGCTGTTGTCTTCGATCACCAGTACGCGCATGTGTCACTCCTGCGCAGCCGGCGCACGGGCCGGCTGGAGTTGCAAGCTTAACAATCTTGTGTGAAGCCGGCGCACCGGCCGCGCCGTGAAACTGAACGAGAGATCGCCCGGGCAAGAAAAAGGCCCAGATGCGCGACTCGCCGTCGCCCACCTGGGCCCAAACTACTGCCCCGATACCATCGTCTGCCGTCACCCGGCCGTTCAGGCCAACGTGCCGCAAAAAACAGTGACTGCTTTATAGGGGGTCGGTGGTTACGCTGCAGTTAACCCGTTCTCACCTGGCTGAATGCTGCCCTTACCCTGGAAAGCCGCCGCATGGAAGGCTGGCGACTCAGGCCTTGGCGGGTTTGCGGCGCGGGCGGGTTTCGGCGTGGGAATCGTGGGCCTGCGCTTGCAGCAGGTCCATGATCGCGCCGGCCACGTCGACGCCGGTGGCGGCCTCGATGCCTTCCAGGCCGGGCGAGGCGTTCACTTCCAGCAGCAAGGGGCCACGGTTGGAGCGCAACAGATCGACGCCGGCGATGCCGAGCCCCAGCGCACCGGCCGCACGCACGGCGATGCGCCTTTCCTCGGTGCTCAGCGTGGCCGCCATCGCGGTGCCGCCGCGGTGCAGGTTCGCGCGGAAGTCGCCCGGGCTGGAGTCGCGCTGCATCGCCGCCACCACCTTCTTGCCGACCACGAAGCAACGCAGGTCGCTGCCCTTCGCCTCGGCCACGAACTCCTGCACCAGGAAGTTCGCGTACAGGCCGCGGAACGCCTCGATCACGCTCTGCGATGCGGCGCGCTTCTCCGCCAGCACCACACCGGTGCCCTGGCTGCCCTCGTTGAGCTTGATCACGTGCGGCGGATCGCCGAGCAGGCCCAGCACATCCTCGGTGTCGTCCGGGTTGTCGCCGAACACCGTCACCGGCATGTCGATGCCCTGCGCGGCGAGGATCTGCAGGCAGCGCAGCTTGTCGCGCGCGCGCAGCACCGCATCGGACGGGTTCGGCGTGTAGACGCCCATCATCTCCAGCTGGCGCAGCACGGCGGTGCCGTAGAACGTGCTGGTGGTGCCGATGCGCGGGATCACCGCATCGATGTCGCGCAGCTCCTTGCCCTTGTAGCGGATCGACGATGCGCCCGGCGCGATGCGCACGTAGCAGCGCAGCGGATCGAACACGCGCACCACGTGTCCGCGCACGCGCGCGGCCTCGACCAGGCGCTTGGTCGAATAGAGTCGGGTATTGCGCGATAGGATCGCGATCTTCATGGAATGGCCGTCATCGAAGGTCCGTGGCCGCCGTCAGCGGCCGCGGCTGGGTGTAGGAACGTGCCGGGTCCACCGCAAAGCGCCCGCTCAGCGCGCTGCGGCCCAGCAACAGCGGAAACAGCATATGCCGACGATCGGTCAGATTGATGTCGACGCTGAACCGCTGCCCGGCCAGTTGTACTTCACTGCGGATGAACCAGCGCTCGGTGCGCCGTCCCCCGGTGTCGGTCACCGCGCGGCGGTCCAGCGCCGGCGCCTCGCAGCAGATCTCCAACGGCTGGCGACGGCCCGCATGCATGGTGAACCGCAGCCAGGTCGCACCGGCGCGCTGGAAGGTCTCGAGGGTGTCCACGTGCAGCGAACTGCTGCGCGCACCGGTATCGAGCTTCGCCTTGAGCACGCCGATACCCAGCTGCGGCAACGCCAGCCGCTCCCGCCAGCCGAGGGTGATCAGATCCGCCATAAGGATTCGGGATTGCTCGGGGGACCGGGGAGTGGAGCGGGTGAAGGGAATCGAACCCTCGTCAGTAGCTTGGGAAGCTACAGCTCTACCATTGAGCTACACCCGCCTTGGCCGGCGGATGGTAACCCGGGATTCGCGTGGTTGAAAAGCTTGACCCTCGCCGGCGACCGCACGCCAGGTCCCTCCCCCTGCGCAGCAGGGGAGGTCAGGAGGGGGTGAGCTTTTGATCCTGCCTTGGCGAAGAGCACCCCCTCCCCAACCCTCTGCCTGCAGGGGAGGGAGCAGAGCCGAAGCCGGGCCGCGCGGCCCAACGCGTGCTGAACAAGCGCCTGCGCATAATCCGGCGACGGTCATCGCCGGCCTGACAATGCACGTTGAGGCGAGGGTGTCGAACGGAAGCCCCGTGCCACCCGCGCTCACTCCCAAGGAGAGCACCATGCCCAGGTTTGTCGAGTTGTCCACGTCGTGGCGCCGTCACTGGCGAGCATTGGCCATCACCTTGCTGTGCATGGCGGCGGGGTTGGCGCAGGCGCAGTCCGGCGTCGACGACAGCGCCGATCCGCCGAGCCGGGTGGCGCGGCTGTCGTACATCGCCGGCGACCTCGGCTTCCTGCCCGCCGGCGCGAAGGACTGGAGCGACGCCAACATCAACCGTCCGCTGACCACCGGCGACAAGCTGTCCACCGCCCAGGGCGCCCGCGCCGAGCTGGAGTTCGGCGGCGGCACCCTGCGCATCGACGGGCGGACCGACTTCGGCCTGCTCGATCTCAACGACCAGCTGGCCCAGATCGAGCTGACCCAGGGCACGCTCAGCCTCACCGTACGCCGCCTCGACGACGGCCAGAGCTACGAGATCGACACCCCGGCCGTGGCGCTGGTGGTCGACCAGCCCGGCACGTTCCGCGTCGACATCGACGAGCGCGACGGCAGCACACGCGTCACCGCGTTTGACGGCGGCGCCACCGTGTTCGGCGAGAACAATGCGCAGCGCTCGATCAACCCCGGGCGCAGCTACCGCTTCGTCGACCCCAGCCTGGACATGGTGACGATCACCGACATCGATGGCGGCGACGCGTTCGACGCCTGGGCCAGCGAACGCGACCGCCGCTACGCACAATCGGACAGCAGCCAGTACGTTTCCGACGACGTGGTCGGCTACCAGGACCTCGACCAGTACGGCGCCTGGCAGGACACCAGCGAGTACGGCGCGGTGTGGTTCCCGCGCGACGTCGGCGCCAACTGGGCGCCATACCGCGACGGCCACTGGGCGTACATCGCGCCATGGGGCTGGACCTGGGTGGACGATGCGCCGTGGGGTTTCGCGCCGTACCACTACGGCCGCTGGGCCTACGTACGCGGCGGCTGGGGCTGGATCCCGGGGCCGCGCGACGTGCGTCCGATCTACGCGCCGGCGCTGGTCGCCTTCGTCGGCGGCGGTGGCTGGTCGGTCGGCATCGGCGGTGCGCCGGTGGGCTGGTTCCCGCTCGGCCCAGGCGAGTTCTACAACCCCTGGTACCGCTGCGGCCGCAACTACTACGCCAACGTCAACATCCGCAATATCCGCGGGCGCCGCGGCTACGATCCGCGCCGCGACATCGACGACCACTACAACCGTTACCGCCGTGGTCAGCCCGGTCGCGGCGACCGCTACGTCAACCGCGACGCACCGCGCGGCTTCACCGCCGTGCCCGGCCGCAGCTTCGCCGGCGGCCGCCACGTGCAGCGCGACATGATGCGGATCGACCCACGCAAACTCGCCGATGCGCCGGTGCTGCCGCGTGGCGTCGATCGAGCGCGCCCGATCGCCGACGCCGCAAGGCCGCCGCGCAACACGCACGCACGCGACCTGCCTGCCGGCGGCTTCAACCGCCAGGTGGTGGCGCGCCGTGCGCCACCCGTGATCCACGACCTGCCCGTTCCCGGCCGCAGCGACAGGTTCGCCGCCAAGCCGCGCAGCAACGTGCGCGTGCTGGATAACCAGGGCGGCCAAGGCCGCGGCGAACGCCCGTCCATGGCGGACCGCAACGACAACGTCCCGCGTCGGCCAGTCACCGCGGCCGGGCAGCTCCCTGCCGTTCCACGCATCGCACCGGCCACGCCCAGCCGCAGGCCGGACATGGTGCGTGACGACGGCGAACTGCGCTCCGCCCGCTTCGCCCACCCGCGCGGCCGCGATGACACGGACCGCCGCGTGGCGACGCCACGTCCGGGTGTCAGCTACATCGCTCCCGCCGCCGAAGACAGGTCGCGTGCGATCCCCGGCAACCGTCCGATGCCGTCGGAGGTCCCGCAGATCCGCCGTGCCGAACCTCGCCGCATGCCGGCCGACGACAACCGCTTCCAGCGCTACCAGCCCGACCGCGTCGTGCAGCGGGAACGGCCGCAGCCAACCGCACCGGCACGCGAGCCGGCCGCGCCTCGCTTCCAGCGACCCGAACCCGCGCCGCGCGCGTACGTGCGCGAGCAGCCACGGCCGATGCCCAATCCGGACCGCGGCGAACCGATGCCGCAACGCTACCAGCCACCGCCGCGCGCGATGCCGCAGCCGCGCGCCGCGCCACCACCGCGCGCCGAAACGCCACGGCCGCAGCGCAGCGAAGCGCGGCCGTCCAACCGCAAGAATGCGGAGCGTGTGCGCGAGGACGAGAGGCAGCACTGAGGCGAGAGCCTGACCCCACCCCCACCCTCCCCTGCGTGCAGGGGAGGCAGCAGAGCGTAAGCCGACTAGCTGTTCTCCATCCCCTGCACGCAGGGGAGGGCCGGGGTGGGGTAAAGCTCTACAATACGCAGATGCCCACGACCGATTCCCCTGCCCCCGAATACATGCGCCGTATCCGCAGCTTCGTATTGCGCGAAGGACGCATGACGCCGGCGCAGCAACGTGCGTTCGACACGCTGTGGTCGCGCTTCGGCATCGACTACCAGGGCACCCCGCACGACTTCGCGGCGAGCTTCGGCCGCTCGGCGCCGCTGGTGCTGGAGATCGGCTTCGGCAACGGCGAGGCGCTGGCCTGGGCCAGCGAGCATGACCAGGCGCGCGACTTCATCGGCGTTGAAGTGCACGGCCCCGGCGTGGGCCGGCTGATGAACGCGCTGGCAGCACGCGACGCCGGCAATGTGCAGTTGTACAAGCACGACGCGGTGGAAGTGCTGCAGCACGAGATCGCCCCTGCCGCCTTGTCCGAAGCGCGCATCTGGTTCCCCGACCCGTGGCACAAGAAGCGCCACAACAAGCGCCGCCTGATCCAGCCCGAGTTCGTCGCCCTGCTCGCCTCGCGCATGGTTCCGAACGGCCTGCTGCACCTGGCCACCGACTGGCAACCGTATGCCGAGCACATGCTCGAGGTGATGGAATCCGCCCCCGCCTGGCGCAACCAGCTCGGCCCCGGGCAGTACGCCGAGAAGCCGGAGTGGCGCATCGAGACGCACTTCGAGCGGCGCGGGCTGAAGCTGGGGCACGGGGTTTGGGATCTGCTTTACCGCAAGGTTTGAGCGAAGAGCGACCCCACCCCAGCCCTCCCCTACTTCGCAGGGGAGGGAGCAGAGCTCGCTTCACTCCTTCCCCTGCTCGCAGGGGAGGGAGAAAGCTTGCAGCTCTTTGCTCCTCCCCCTGCTTGCAGGGGGAGGCTGGGAGGGGGTTAGCTCTTCGCCCAAGCCAAGCGAAAGGACTCGCCATGCAGCGCATATGGATCCGCGCCCGCCAGCTCCGCAACGAAAGCACTGATGCCGAGCGCCGCTTGTGGTATTTCCTGCGCCGGCAGCAATTGGACGGCCACAAGTTTCGCCGCCAATATCCGCTGGCCGGCTATATCGCGGATTTCGTTTGCGTGCCGGCGAAGCTCGTGATCGAGCTGGATGGCGGCCAGCATCTCGATGCATTGGCGTACGACCGGCGGCGCACCGAGGCCTTGCAGCGCGCGGGTTATCGCGTGCTGCGGTTCTGGAACGACGATGTGCTGTTGCGCACGGATGACGTGTTGGCAGAGATTTTTCGGGCGCTGGAAGAAGAGTCAAAAGCCTGACCCCCTCCCAACCTCCCCCTGCCAGCAGGGGGAGGAGCAAAGCCGGCTACGCTCCCTCCCCTGCGAAGTAGGGGAGGGGCTGAACGACTGAAGGGACTCCTTTAGGCGCGAGTGGCGCTCTTGGCCTGCGGTTCACCAGCAACCATGCTCAGCCGCTTATACTCACGCCCATCCACCCAGGGACGAATCGTCGCAGCGTGAAGCTTCCACTGCCCCATCGTATCCACCGCAGCCAGCTGTTCCGCAGGGACGTCAGCTAGTGGCACTCTCGCTCACCCCCGAAATGATCCTGGTACTCGGGCTGGTGGGCTTCACCATGCTGATGCTGGTGCTGGAGTGGATCCGCGCCGACATGGTGGCGCTGCTGGTGGTGGTGGTGATCGGGCTGACCGGGCTGATCCCGTCCGAGCGGGTGTTCAACGGCTTCGCCGGCAACGCGGTGATCGCGATCATCGCGATCATGATCATGGGCGAGGGACTGGACCGCGCCGGCGTGCTCAACCTCACCGCGAACTTCGTGATGCGCATGGCGCGTGGTGCGGAGTCGCGCCTGGGCGTGGTGATCAACCTGGTTGCCAGCCTGTTCAGCGCGGTGATCCCGAGCCAGGCGCTGGCGGCGCTGATGATCCCGGTCAGCAGCCGGCTGGCCGCGCGCACCGGCGTGCCGCTGTCGAAGCTGCTGCTGCCGATGGCGTTCTGCATCCTCACCGCCACCAACACCACGCTGATCGCGAATTCGCCGTTGATCGTGCTGAACGACCTGATCGCCAGCGCCAACGTGAACCTGCCGCCGGGCGCGCACACGATCCCGAAGTTCGGCCTGTTCAGCGTCACGCCGGTCGGCCTGACCCTGGCACTGCTGGGCGTGGGCTACTTCTACTTCTTCGGCCGCAAGCTGCTGCCCGGGCACGAGGACGAGCGGCTGAAGGTGACGCCGGGACGCACCGAGAGCTACTTCGCCGAAACCTATGGCATCGTCGGCGAGACCGCCGAGCTCACCGTCACCGCGGAAAGCCCGCTGGTCGGCATGAGCATCGGCGAGGTCGAGCAGCTGTATGAGGCACCGCTGATCCTGGCGATCAAGAGTGGCAACGACGCGCGCATGGCGCCGCCGGCCGACCATGTGATCTGGGTCGGCTCGGTGCTCGGCGTGCTCGGCCCGCGCGAGCAGCTCAACCAGTTCGCCAACAACCAGCTGTGCCGGCTGTCCACCCGCATGCGCCAGCTCGGCGAGTTGTTCAATCCCACCCGCGCCGGCATTTCCGAAGTGGTGATTCCGCCGGTGTCGCGCTTCATCAAGCACACCGTGGGCGAGCTGCGCCTGCGCAAGCGCTTCGGCATCTCGGTGCTGGCGGTGAACCGCGGCGACCAGGTGTTGCGCGACGACGTGCGCTCGGTCAGCCTGCGCGCCGGCGACACCGTGGTGCTGCACAGCAACTGGCGCGACCTGTCGCTGGCCGCGGAAGAGCGTGACCTGGTCGTCGTCACCGACATTCCGAAGGAACAGCAGCGCCCGGGCAAGATATGGCAGGCGGTGGGCTTCTTCCTGCTGGCGAAGTGCCTGGCGCTGTTCACCAACCTCGACCTGTCGGTGGCGATGATGACCGGCGCGATCGGCATGCTGCTGTCCGGCGTGCTGAACATGGACGAGGCGTACAAGGCGATCAACTGGAAGACGATCTTCGTCACCGCCTGCCTGATCCCGCTGGGCTGGTCGATGGACGCCACCGGCACCGCCGCGTGGATCGCGCAGGTGGTGCTGGACCACCTGGGCAGCGCGTCGCCGTGGCTGCTGCAGCTGTGCCTGGCCATCCTCACCTTGCTGTTCTCGCAGGTGATGTCCAACGTGGGCGCCACCGTGATGATGGTGCCGATCGCGATCAGCGTGGCCGTCGCCACCGGCGGCAACCCGTCGGCCTACGCGCTGATCGTGGCGGTGTCCTCGTCCAACACCTTCCTGCTCAGCTCCGGCCACCCGGCGCTGATGATGGTCACCGGCCCCGGCGGCTACAAGGGCAAGGATTTCCTGCGCGTGGGCCTGCCGCTGACCTTCCTGGTGCTTGTCGTCACCCTGCTCGCGATCAACCTGCTGTTCCATTGAAGCGAAGAGCGACCCCTCACCCCCTGCTTGCAGGGGGAGCATGCGGATTCAGTTCGGTCCCTCCCTCTGCGCAGCAGGGGGAGGTCAGGAGGGGGTAAGGCTTCTGATCCCCGCCTGCCCGCTATCATTCACGGTTTACCGCATGAACCAGGAACACCCCGATGCCCCCACTCCCCTGCTTCAAGGCCTACGACATTCGCGGGCGCGTGCCCGACGAGCTCGATGAAACCCTCGCCCGCAAGATCGGCCTGGGCATGGCCGGCCTGCTCGGCCCGGGACCGGTGGTGGTGGGGCGTGACGTACGCCTGAGCAGCCCCGCACTGCAGGCGGCGTTGACCGAAGGCTTCCAGGCGGCCGGGCGCGAGGTGATCGACATCGGCATGGGCGGCACCGAGGAAGTCTATTTCCAGACCGACCATCTCGGCGCAGCCGGCGGCGTGATGGTCACGGCCAGCCACAACCCGATGGACTACAACGGCATGAAGCTGGTGCGCGAGGGCTCCCGGCCGATCAGCGGCGACAGCGGACTGTTCGCGATCCGCGATTTCGCCGCCAGCCACGACGCACCGATCCCGACCGCCAGCGCAACGCCCCGTCGGATGACGGACAAGTCCGCGTACGTCGCGCACCTGCTTGGCTACGTCGATCGCGACCGGCTGCAGCCGCTGAAGATCGTGGTCAACGCCGGCAACGGCGGCGCCGGCCTCGTGGTCGACCAACTGGCCCCGCACCTGCCGTTCCAGTTCATCCGCATCCAGCACGAGGCGGACGGCAACTTCCCCAACGGCATCCCCAACCCGCTGCTGCCCGAATGCCGCGCCGCCACCGCCGATGCGGTGCGCGCACATGGCGCCGACTTCGGCGTGGCCTGGGACGGTGACTTCGACCGCTGTTTCTTCTTCGACGCCGACGGCCGCTTCATCGAGGGTTATTACCTGGTTGGCCTGCTGGCCAGGGCGCTGCTGGCGCGGCACCCGGGCGGCAAGATCATCCACGACCCGCGGCTCACTTGGAACACCATCGAGATGGTGCGCGAAGCCGGCGGCATCCCGGTGCTGAGCAAGACCGGCCACGCCTTCATCAAGGAACGCATGCGCGCCGAGAATGCCATCTACGGCGGCGAGATGAGCGCCCACCATTACTTCCGCGACTTCGCCTACTGCGACTCCGGCATGATCCCGTGGTTGCTGATCGCCGACCTGATCTCCGCCAGCGGACTGTCGCTGGCCGAAATGGTGGAAGACCGCATGCGCGCCTTCCCGTGCAGCGGCGAGATCAACTTCAAGGTCGCCGACGCCCGCGCCGCCACCGAACGCGTGCTGGCGCACTACGCCCACCTCGCCCCCGCACTCGACCATACCGACGGCATCAGCGCCGACTTCGGCCACTGGCGCTTCAACCTGCGCAGCTCCAACACCGAACCGCTGCTGCGGCTCAACGTGGAATCGCGCGGCGACAGCGCATTGATGCGGGAACGCACGGCCGAGATAGCGGCGCTGATCGAGGGCTGAGGCGAGCGAAGAGCAACCCCACCCCAACCCTCCCCTGCGATGCAGGGGAGGGAGCAGAGCGTGCGGCTTCGGTTCGTCCCTCCCCCCAGCTCCGCAGAGCGCGCGGCGCAGGTTCGGTCCCTCCCCCTGCTTGCAGGGGGAGGTCAGGAGGGGGTGCGCTTTTGACTCTGTGGCGAAGAGCCCCCTCACCCGAAGGACTCCCTCCGGTCGCCGCCCCTCGCCTGCTGTGCAGGAGAAGGAGAGCACGGCGCGCTATATGCAACCCATACCAGCCCATTAGACTGTCGGCCACCCGGGGGAATCCAGACAGGCTCATGCAGATACCTACGTTGCCATCCACGAAAATTGCGGTTGTCGGGCTCGGCTACGTGGGACTGCCGCTGGCGGTGGAATTCGGCAGGCAGTTCGATACCACCGGCTTCGACATCAGCGGCGAGCGCGTCGATGAGCTGCGCGCGGGGCGCGACCACACGCAGGAAACCCCGCCGGAGGAACTGGCTGCCGCCAGCCAGCTGCGCTTCACCACCGACATCGGCGACCTTGCCGGGTGCAACGTCTTCATCGTCACCGTGCCCACCCCGGTCGACGAGGCGAACCGGCCGGACATGCGCCCGCTGGAAAGCGCCAGCGCCAGCATCGGCAGCGTGCTCAAGCGCGGCGACGTGGTGATCTACGAATCCACCGTCTACCCCGGCACCACCGAGGAGATCTGCGTGCCGGTGCTGGAGCGGGTCTCGGGGCTGCGCTTCAACCACGATTTCAGCTGCGGCTACAGCCCGGAGCGGATCAACCCCGGCGACAAGCAGCACCGGCTGCCCACGATCACCAAGATCACCTCCGGCTCCACGCCCGAAACCGCCGACTTCGTCGACGCGCTGTACCGCCGCATCATCACCGCGGGCACGCACAAGGCGTCCAGCATCAAGGTGGCCGAGGCGGCCAAGGTGATCGAGAACACCCAGCGCGACGTCAACATCGCGCTGGTCAACGAGCTGGCGATGATCTTCAACACCATGGGCATCGACACCCAGGACGTGCTGGACGCCGCCGCCACCAAGTGGAACTTCCTGCCGTTCAAGCCGGGCCTGGTCGGCGGCCACTGCATCGGCGTGGATCCGTACTACCTCACGCACAAGGCCACCGTGCTCGGCTACCACCCCGAGCTGATCCTCGCCGCGCGCCGCATCAACAGCCGCATGGGGCTGTACGTGGCGCACCAGGTGATCCGCCTGATGGCGAACAAGCGCATCCACGTGGTCGGCTCGCGCATCCTGGTGCTGGGCCTGGCCTTCAAGGAAAACTGCCCCGACCTGCGCAACACCCGCGTGGTGGAAATCGTCCGCGAACTCGAAGCCACGCACGCGCAGGTGGACGTGTACGACCCCTGGGCCGATCCGCTCGAGAGCCGCCAGAAACTCGGCGTCACCCTGGTCGATGCGCCCGCCGAACACGCCTACGACGCCATCGTGCTGGCCGTGGCGCACAGGGATTTCCTCGGCCGCGGCGACGCAGACATCCGCCGCTACGGCCGCGAGAACTGCGCCGTGTTCGACATCAAGAGCCTGCTGCCCGTGGCCGCTGTTGACGGGCGACTGTAGGAACAACCCGCTGCATCTGGCACGGTCGGCGTGAATGGGGAGGCGTGCTTGCTGCCGTCCACTCGCATCATGCTTCCTGCGCCAGCTTTACCTCGCCTGCTTCCACCTGCACCGCCACCGCGCGCAGATGTTCGCCGCGGCACGGGCCGGCGATGCACAGGCCGTCGTCCCGGTTGAAGGTGGCGCCGTGCACGGCGCAGATCAAAGTTTCGTTCTTCAGCAGGAATTTGCCCGGGGCATAGTCGAGGCGACGGCCCGCGTGCGGGCAGACGTTGAGGTAGCCGCGCACGTGGTCGCCGCGGCGCAGCAGGATCAGGCTTTCGTCACCGTCGGCCAGGCTGGCGTCGACGGCGGTGGCGCCGCCGTCGGGGATATCGTCCAGCCGGCACAGCGACTGCCGGTCCAGCGATTCGACGGGGATAAATGTATCCATCGGCACTTGCCTCGTGGGCCGGATGGCCCCATGGTTGCGGCGTAAGTTGTTGATTTTACCACACGGATTTTTAACACATGTATTTCGCCATGCCTTCCATGCGTCGTCCTCGTCATCCGCTGGCCCGTGCCCTGTCGCTGCTGCTCGGCGTGGCGGTGCTTGGCGTGCTGTTGGTGTTCGGGCTGGTGGTGGCCGGCGTGCTGCTGGTCGGCGGCGTCGTGCTGCTGGCCGTGCGCCAGTGGAAGCAGGGGCGCGCGCCGGCGAAGCCGATGGCGCCCAACGCGCAGCCGGCCGTGCTGGAAGGCGAGTTCGTGGTGATCCGCCAGGGCCGGCCCGTCGCGCACTGATCGTCTCTTCGGCAACCCGCTGCGGACAACCTGGACGGACGCGCGATAATGCGCCGTCCCCACACGATCCACCCCCATGTCCGATATCCCTGCCTCCGTCGCGGTCGAAACGCCGCGCAGCCTGACTGATCCCCGCTTCCTGATCCCGCTGGCGCTGCTCGCGCTGTACGTGATCTGGGGTTCGACGTACCTGGGTATCCGCTTCGCGCTGGAAAGCTACCCGCCGTTCCTGCTCGCCGGCATGCGTTTCCTGTGCGCCGGCGTGGCGCTGTACGGCTTCCTGCGCCTGCGCGGGGTCGCCCCGCCGACGCCACTGCAGTGGCGTAATGCCGCATTCACCAGCGTGTTCCTGCTTGGCCTCGGCAATGGCCTGGTGTGTTTTGCCGAACAGCAGGTGAGCTCGGGCATCGCCGCCGTGGCGGTGGCCAGCATGCCGCTGTTCGCCGCGCTGTTCACCGGCATGTACGGCGAGTGGCCGAACCGGCACGAAAGCGTCGGCCTGGTGGTCGGCTTCGCCGGCGTGATCGTGCTGAACCTCGGCAGCAGCCTGTCCGGTTCGCGGCTGGGCGCGCTGGCGCTGCTGGCCGCGGCCGCCGCATGGGCCTTCGGATCGGCGTGGAGCCGACGCCGCGAAATGCCGCCCGGCCCGATGAACACCGCCGCGCAAATGATCTGCGGGAGCATCGCTCTGCTCGGCTTCGCCCTGCTCAGCGGCGAACAGCTGCCGGCGCACCCGAGCCTGCGTTCCACGCTGGCGATCGTCTATCTGGCGGTGTTCGGTTCGATCATCGCGTTCAGCGCGTACCTGTACGTGCTCAAGCGCGCGCGGCCGGCACTGGCCACCAGCTACGCCTATGTGAACCCGCCGGTGGCGGTGCTGTTCGGCGTACTGCTGGCCGGCGAGCACGTGGGACCCTACGACTTGGCCGGCATGGCGATCATCCTGTTCGGCGTGGCGGTCATCACGCTGGCGAAGCGGCGGCGCTAGGTCAGAAGCCTTACCCCCTCACCTAAAGGACTCCCTGTGGTCGCCAACCTCCCCCTGCAAGCAGGGGGAGGAGCAGAGCGGCTTCGCTCCCTCCCCTGCCTTGCAGGGCGCAAACGTAGCGCCGCCCCGACGGCAACTCTGGTTCCACGCTATTGAAGCGGGGCTTCGACCTTGGTCGGCTTGCCTGAGCCGTCGGTTGGGCGCGACCATGTCGCGATCACCGGCGGAGGCAGCATGAACGCAAGGCAGGACGGCTGGATGGCGCGCGCGGCGTTGCGCAGCGCGGCGTGGGCGGAGCGCTGGTTTCCGGATGCGTGGGTGTTTGCCGCGCTGGGCGTGGTGGTGGTGGCGCTGGCGGCATTCGCCTTCGGCGCCACGCCGACGGCGACGGTCAACGCGTTCGGCGACGGCTTCTGGAGCCTGATCCCGTTCACCATGCAGATGGCGTTCGTGGTGATCGGCGGCTACGTGCTGGCCACCGCGCCGGTGGTGGCGCGCTTCATCGACGTGCTGGCGCGCGCGCCGCGCACCGGGCGCGGCGCGATCGTGTACATCGCGCTGGTCAGCATGCTGGCCTCGCTGCTCAGCTGGGGTTTCTCGCTGGTGTTCGGCGGGCTGCTGGTGCGTGCGCTGGCGCGCCGCGAGGACCTGCGCATGGATTACCGCGCGGCCGGCGCGGCGGCGTATCTCGGCTTAGGCGCGATCTGGGCGATGGGCCTGTCGTCGTCGGCGGCGCAGTTGCAGGCGAACCCGGCCAGCATGCCGCCGGGGCTGCTGGCGATCACCGGCGTGCTGCCTTTCAGCCAGACCATCTTCCTGTGGCAGTCGATCGTGCTGACCGCGGTGCTGATCGTGGTGTCGCTGTTGATCTGCTGGACCACGGCGCCGTCGGATGCGAATGCGCGCACTTCAAAAGATTTCGACGTGGGCGAAACCTCGACCCCGGTGCTGCCGCCGCGCACGCGGCCGGGCGAATGGCTGGAATACAGCCCGCTGCTGTCGATGGCGATCGGCCTGCTGGGCCTGGGCTGGCTCGGCCACGAGTTCGCCAGCAAGCCGGCGGTCACCGCGATCGCGAACCTCAACACCTACAACTTCCTGTTCCTCACCCTGGGCATCCTGCTGCACTGGCGCCCGCGCAGCTTCCTCGACGCGGTGAGCCGCGCGGTGCCGAGCACCTCCGGCGTGCTGATCCAGTTTCCGCTGTACGGCGGCATCGCCGCGCTGCTCACCCACGTGCCCGGCGCCGATGGCGCAACCCTGGCACACCGGTTGTCGAACCTGTTCGTGCAGGTGGCCGGCCAGGAGAGTTTCCCCGCGGTGATGGGCGCGTACTCGGCGGTGCTGGGCTTCTTCGTGCCGTCCGGCGGCGGCAAGTGGTTGGTCGAGGCGCCGTACGTGATGCAGGCGGCGAACGACCTGCACGTGCACCTGGGCTGGGCGGTACAGGTGTACAACGCGGCCGAGGCACTGCCGAACCTGATCAACCCGTTCTGGATGCTGCCGCTGCTCGGCGTGCTCGGGTTGAAGGCACGCGACGTGGTCGGCTACACCTTCATCCAGCTGGTGGTGCACGTGCCGCTGGTGCTGGGCATGCTGTGGCTGCTGGGCATGACGCTGACCTACGTCCCGCCGGTGATGCCCTAATACCTGGAGCCCGCTGGCGGGCGACGCCCTGGATCAAGAGCATCGCCCGCCAGCGGGCTCCTGCGCGTACATCGCAAGACTACAGTTCCCGCAAGGCCGCGGTCACCGGCAACCGTGCTGCACGAACGGCCGGAAACAAGCCACCGATGAAGCCGATCGCGAGTGCCCATTTCAGGCCGCTCCACAGCAGCGCGGGGGTCACGCTGAACTCGAAGCTGAGCTTGCCGACGGAGCCCGCGGCCAGCGTCGATGCCGTGTAGCCGTTGAAGATCAGCCACGCCAGCGCACCGCCGAGCAGACCGCCGAGCAGGGCCAGCAGCATCGTCTCCAGCATGATCGCCACCACCACCGGGATGCCGCGGAAGCCGATCGCGCGCAGGGTGGCGATCTCGCGCGCACGAGCGGCGACGGCGGCGAACATGCAGTTGAGCGCGCCGAAGATCGCGCCGATTGCCATGATCACGCCGACCGTGATGCCGATCGCCTTGATCATCTTGGAGGTGCCCTCGGACTGCTTGCTGAAGTAGTCGATGGTGGTACTGACGTCGACCTTCAAACGCGGGTCGGCCTGCAGCGTGGCCTTGAACGCGTCGAAGCCGCGCGGGTCGGCCAACTTCACCGTCACCGAGTTGCGGCTGCCGCCACGGCGATAAGCCTCGGCGACCACGTTCGCGTCGGCCCACAGCTCCGAGTCCAAGGCATCGCCGGAGGCGAACTCACCGACGACGGTCCACAACTGGTTGCCCAGCTTGATCTGATGGCCGACGCCCAGGTCGGCGAACTCGCGCTGCGCGCCCTGCCCCACCATCAGTTCGTGCATGCCAGGCTTGAACTTGCGCCCGGCTACCAACTTGACGTTCGGCCGCACCGTCCACGCCTCGTCGCCGATGCCGCGCAGCTGCACGCTGCCCACGTCGTCTGCCGTGCCACCCTTCAACTGAAGGTTGGCGGCAACCACGATCTCCGGCGAGGCGATCGGCTTGCCCTGCGCATCGCGGGCGATGCCGGCGGCCTGCGGGATCACCACCACGCTGTCGCGCTCGAGCACCGACATCACTTCCGAGGCTGACGCGCCGCGCATCACGATCGCGGTTTCGGTGTTGCCGGTCTTGCGCAGGGTTTCGGCATAACCCTCGCCCATCGCCAGCAGGGCGACCAGCACGCCGACCACGCCGGCGATGCCGATCACGATTACCGAGGACGAACCCAGACGCTGGCGCAAGGTGCTCACGCCCACCGCCGTCACCGACGCCGCCTGGCGGCCCTGGCGGGTCAGCGCCATCCACACGGCAAACAGCGCGGCGGCAGCGAGCACCAGCGGCCAGGTCAGCTTGACCCAGATCGCCAGCGCCACGACCAGGAGCACCATCAGGCCCAGACCGATCATGAAATTCTTGAACTTGTTCATGGCGTACTCCTCAGCGACCGGCCAGTGCATCGACGATGTTCAGGCGCATCGCGCGCAGCGCCGGCAACACGCCGACCACCAGGCCGATCAGCACCATCAGGCCGATGCCCAGCACCCAGTTGCCCGCGCCCACCGGCGGCAGCGACAGGCCGCTGTTGGCGCCGACGGCGGGAATCAGCGCCGTGGCAATGCCCAGCCCCACCACGCCGCCGATCAGCAAGAGCAGCACCGATTCGGCCAGCACCATGCACAGCACGCTGCGACTGGAAAAGCCGATCGTCTTGAGCACGGCCAGTTCGGACGTCCGTTCGCGCACCGCCTGCATCATCGTGTTGCCCGACAGCAGCATCAGGGTGAAGAACACCGCGCCCATGATCGAGCCCACGATCAGGCCGATGTCGGCGAGCTGCTTGATCCAGTTCGCCGTGGCGGCCTGTTCGGTCTGCGTGCGGGTCTCGTGGTCGGAGTTGGCCGAGATCGCATCGATCGCCTTGGCCACGCGGTCGGCCTGGTTCACGTCGGTGACGCGGCTGACATACCAGCCCACCGCGCCCTGGTTGTACGGCGTGCTGTCGTCGAAGTACTTCCAGTGCAGCAGGATCAACTGGTTGAACATGCCGCCCGCGCTCTTGTCCTTCGGATGCAGGATGCCGACGATGTCGAAGCTCCAGTTCTTGCTGCCGTCACGGGTCGGGAAGATGGTGGATTGCAACGGCAGCCGGTCGCCCACCTTCCAGTGGTACTTCCGCGCCAGCTCCTCGCCCACCAGCACGCCGGTGCGAGTGGCGTCGAACGCCTTGCGCTGCTCGGCGCTCACCTCGATCTCGGGAAACAGATCGATGTAGTTCGGGCTCACCGCGAAGCTGAAGATCTGGTTGTGCGGGTCCTGGTAGGCGCCGCCGAACCAGTTCGCATACGCCACCGCCTTGACCCCGGCCACCCTGCCGATCGGCAGCTCCAGCGACGACGGCAGGGTCTGGATGAACGACAGCTTGGAGCCGGTCTGCAGGCGCTCGGCACCGTTCGCGCTCTTGCCGGCCTGGTCGAACGAAGTGCGTACCGCGTCGAGCATGCCGAACAGCAGGAACGCGGCGATGATCGACACCAGGGTAAGTATCGTGCGGGTCTTGCGCCGGAACAGCGCGGCCCAGATCAAGTGGAGGTATTTCATCGTTGCCTCCTCAGGCCAGCGCCTGCTCGACGAGCGTGCCCTTGTCCAGGTGCAGCGTATGGCTGGCGTACTCGGCCGCCTTCGGGTCGTGCGTGACCATCACGATGGTCTTGCCGTGCTCGCGGTTGAGCTGCTGCAGCAGGCCGAGCACATCCTCGGCGGACTGCCGGTCAAGATCGCCGGTGGGCTCGTCGCAGACCAGCAGCTCGGGGTCGGAGACGATCGCGCGGGCGATCGCCACGCGCTGCTGCTGGCCACCGGAAAGTTCGCCCGGCTTGTGGCTGCCGCGGTCGGCCAGGCCGACCAGCTGCAGCGCGATGGCCGCGTTCTTCCTGCGCTGCGCACCCGACAGCCTGGTCAGCAGCAGCGGCAGTTCCACGTTGCGCTGCGCCGACAGCATCGGCATCAGGTTGTAGAACTGGAAGATGAAACCCACGTTCGAGGCGCGCCATTTCGCCAGCGTGCCGCCGCCGAGCTGGTCGATGCGCTGGCCGCCCACGCTGATGCTGCCGGCGCTCGGCGTGTCGAGGCCACCGATCAGGTTGAGCAAGGTGGTCTTGCCCGATCCGGACGGACCCATCAGCGCGAGGAAATCGCCTTCGGCGATGTCCAGGTTGACGTGGTGCAGCACTTCGACTTTCTGCTTGCCGCGCTCGTAGGTCTTGGCAAGGTCCCTGATCTCGATCAGTGTGGACATGGCAGGCTCTCCGGTGAATGTGTGGGGGCGCCCTATGGCGCCTTGATCTGGACGTCCGAACCGTCGCGCAGTTCGGCAGGCGGCGACACCACCACGCTGTCGCCCGGCTTCACCGCGGTGGGCAGCAGGCGCAGGTCGCCGTAAGTCTGTGCAGCCGGGCTCACCATGCGCTGGCGCACCCTGCTGCCGTCGAGCACGAACACCACGCTGTGGCCGTCGCGCTGCACGATCGCCGTGGCCGGCACCAGCACGCCTTGCGGCACGCTGGCGCTGGCCTTCGGTTTTTCTTCCAGGAACGACACCCGCGCGCCCATGTCGGGCACCACGCGGGCGTCCTTCTTCTCCAGCGCCACGCGCACCTTGATGGTGGCCTTGCCGCGGTCGGCGGTGGGCACGATGGCGACCACACGGGCGGGAATCTTCCAGTCCGGATACGCATCCAGCACCGCATCGGCCGGCATGTCCGGCTTGACCCGGCCGATGTAGGCCTCGTTGACGTCGACGTCGATCTCCAGCGAATCCATGTCGACGATGGTGCCCACGCCGGTGCGGGTGAAGCCGCCGCCGGCGGACAGCGGCGAGATGATCTCGCCGACCTGCGCGTCCTTGGTGGTGACCACGCCGCTGAACGGCGCGCGCACCACGCAATAGTCGAAGTTCACCTGGGCCACCGCGGCTTGGGCGTCGGCCGCCTTGGCCTGCTGTTGCTGCGCGTTGAGCTGCGCACGCAGGCTGTCGACCTGGGTACGCGCCTGCTCGGCGGCCTGCTTCGACACCAGCCCGCGGGCGGCCAGCGATTCCAACCGCGCGGCGTCGTGGCTGCCCTGCGTCAGCTGCGTCCGGATCTGCGCCACCTGCGCATGCGCCGAGTCGGCCTGCGCCTTCGCCGCTTGGAGCTGGGCCTTGTAGCCGCTGTCGTCCAGCCGCGCCAGCACCTGGCCCCGGGTGACGTGGTCGCCTTCCTCGATCAGCACCGCGGTCAGCGTGCCGGTGATCTGCGCCGACACCGTGGCCTGCCGCCGCGCGGTGACGTAGCCGGTCGCCTGCAGCACCGCGCCCGCCTCGCTGCCGGCGCCGGGCGCCACCGCGGTGGCGGTCTGCACGGTCACCGCGCGATGGCCGAAGAACAGCTGCGCGGCGCCGCCAAGCAGCAACAGCAGCACGACGATCGCGCCACCGATCCACAGCCAGCGTCCCGGGTTGCGCCCGTGGTCCTCGCGCTGGTGGCGTTCGATGCGCAGTTCTTTCAGCAACCCCGCGTTATCCACTCGTGCTCCCCGCCCGGCACTTGCCGGCTGTTTGATGAGTACAAGATTGGCTGATCGAAGACAGGGCGATCAGGGTGCAGCATCAGCCATCGTCGGTGACAGCTGTCATCCGCGTCGACCCGGCTCCTACTGTAACCCCGGCTTTGCTAGGCTTGCGCGCATGAACTACATCATCGACGCACCCGCCATTCCCAGCCTGCCGGTCATCGGTTCCGACCAGCGTTTTCCGATCCGTCGGGTGTTCTGCATCGGCCGCAACTACGCCGAGCACGCGCGCGAGATGGGCGCCACGGTGGACAAGTCCACGCCGATGTTCTTCTGCAAGCCGGCCGATGCGGTGGTCGGCGACGGCGCCGACGTGGCGTATCCGCAGGCCACGGCCGACCTGCACCACGAGGTGGAGATGGTGGTGGCGCTGGGTGCCGGCGGCCACGACCTCAGCCCCGCGCAGGCCAAGGCGCTGGTGTGGGGCTACGGGGTGGGGCTGGACCTGACCCGCCGCGACCTGCAGGCGCAGGCCAAGGCCAAGGGCCATCCGTGGGACGTGGCCAAGGGCTTCGACCATTCCGCTCCGATCTCTGCGCTGCGCCCGGCCGACGCGGCGACCGTGGATGCACAGACCGTGCTGCGGCTCAGCGTGAATGGCGAACTGCGTCAACAGAGCACGCTGGGCGAGATGGTGCATGACGTGCCGCACATCCTGGCGGCGCTGTCCACGCTGTTCGAGCTGAAGGCCGGCGACCTGGTCTTCACCGGCACGCCGGCCGGCGTTGCTGCGTTGCAGCGCGGCGACCGCTTCTATGCCGAGCTGGTCGGCGTGGCGGAACTGCGCGGCCGGATCGTCTGATCTTCCACGAAGCCTTCATCTGTTCGCGCCTAGCTTGTCGCGCTACATTCGACGCGCCATCCGGCCCAACCAAGGGAGTACCAGCAGCATGAGCATGATCAGCGAGTTCAAGGCCTTCGCCATGCGTGGCAATGTCATCGACCTGGCGGTCGGCGTGGTCATCGGCGGCGCTTTCGGCAAGATCGTCACCTCCCTGGTCGACCAGATCATCATGCCGCCGATCGGCTGGCTCACCGGCGGCATCGACTTCAGCCAGCTGAAGTGGGTGCTCAAGCCGGCCGACGTCACCGACCCGGCGCACAAGGTGGCGGAAGTGGCGATCCAGTACGGTGCGTTCATCAACACGCTGATCCAGTTCATCATCATCGCGTTCGCGATCTTCATGGTGATCAAGGGGATCAACAAGCTCAGCCGCAAGCAGGAAGAGGCCCCCGCCGCGCCGCCGGCCGACGTGGCCCTGTTGACCGAAATCCGCGATTTGCTGAAGAACAAGCCATAACGAGAGAAGCCATGGCTTCGTAGGGCCAGCACTGCCCGCCCTACGAAGCGGCTCCCCCGTTACCATGACTTCTGGCCTAAGCGGCAACCGGCAACAACGCCATAATCGGGGTTTACCCAGCGGAGTCCCCCGATGCGCCGTCTTCCCCTCACCCTGCTCGCCGCCGGCCTGCTGGCCAGCGGCATCGCCAGCGCCGCCACCACCACGATTCCCGCCACGGCCGTAAAGACGGCCGAACAGCTGCGCGACCAGGCACTGCACGACGACACCGCGTACAAGGTCACTGCATCGCTGACCACCGAGGTCGGCGCGCGCATGGCCGGCAGCGAGGCCGATCGGCGCGCGGTCGACTGGGCCGTGGCGAAGTTCAAGGAACTGGGCTACGACAAGGTCTACACCGAAGCGGTGACGTACCCGCTGTGGGTGCGCCGCAGCGAGCACGCCGCGATCGTGGCGCCGTTCCCGCAGCCGCTGGTGCTGACCGCGCTGGGTTATTCGGCCGGCACGCCGAAGGGCGGGCTGACCGCCGAGGTGGTGAAGTTCGACACGCTGGACGCGCTGAAGGCGGCCGATCCGGCCAGCATCAAGGGCAAGATCGTCTACGTTGGCTACCGCATGGAGCGCGCGAAGGACGGCCACGGCTACGGCATGGGCTCGGCCGTGCGCACGATGGGTGCGGTGATCGCCCAGGCCAAGGGCGCCGCCGCTTACCTGCTGCGCTCGGTCGGCACCGACGCGCAGCAGCGCGCCGCGCATACCGGCGTCACCGGTTTCCG
This sequence comes from Rhodanobacter soli, assembly GCF_040548735.1. Classification (NCBI taxonomy): domain Bacteria; kingdom Pseudomonadati; phylum Pseudomonadota; class Gammaproteobacteria; order Lysobacterales; family Rhodanobacteraceae; genus Rhodanobacter; species Rhodanobacter soli. Next base: position 1,188,899 of record NZ_JBEPSD010000001.1, read on the forward strand.
CGACCCGGCCAAGGCGATCCCCGCCGCCGCACTGACCAACCCCGACGCCGACCAGCTCGAGCGCGTGCTGGCCTACGGCAAACCGGTCACGCTGAAGCTCGATCTCGACTGCGGCGTGGTCGGCGAATACACCGGCGCCAACGTGATCGGCGAGATCACCGGCCGCAAGCACCCCGACCAAGTGGTGGCGATCGGCGGCCACCTCGATTCATGGGACCTGGGTACCGGCGCGATCGACGACGGCGCCGGCGTGGCGATCGCGATGGCCGCCGGCAAGCTGATCCGCGACCTGCCGCAGCGGCCCGACCGCACGATCCGCGTGATCGCGTTCGCCAATGAGGAGATGGGCCTGTGGGGCGGCCGCGCCTACGCCGACAAGCACGGCGCCGAGGTGGCGAAGTTCCAGCTCGGCACCGAGTCCGATTTCGGCGCCGGCAAGATCTGGCGCATGAGCGCCAGCGTGAAGCCCGAGGCGCGCGAGGCGATCGGCCAGATCGCCAGGGTGCTGGAACCGGTCGGCGTGGCCTACGACGCCACGCGTCCCGGCGGCGGTGGTTCGGATCTGTCGCAGATGCACGCCAAGGGCATGGCCGCGCTGTCGCTGACCCAGGACGGCACGAAGTACTTCGACTGGCACCACACTCCCAACGACACGCTGGACAAGATCGATCCGGCCGAGCTGGCGCAGAACGTGGCGGTGTACGCGGCGTTCTCGTACATGGCCGCCCAGGCCCACGGCGACTTCGGTTCTGCCCCCGGCGCGTTCGCGAAGGACGGCGCCGGCGAGTGATGGACTCTGCTCCCTCCCCTGCTTGCGGGGGAGGGTTGGGCGACTGAAAGGAGTCCTTCAGGTGAGGGGTCGCTCTTCGCTGCAAGATCAGGAGCACCCCTCCCAACCTCCCCGGAGTCCGTCGTCACTTCGCGTAATACTGCCCCGACGCCACCAGCGGTTCGGGGATGCAGAACGTCTTCGACCGCACGGTGATCGCGATCGGCACCAGCACTTCCTTCTCGACGCCGCCCACGGTGGCACACGAGGCCTCCGGCGGCAGCCGGTAGTGGATGATGCGCACGGTGTACTGCGGGCAGACGTCCGAACAGGGGAATTCGGCGACCACCGGAACGTTGCGGTAGCGGCCCAGTTCCACCGTGGTGTTCATCAGCGCGGCCTTGTCCCACGGCTTGCCGGCCCAGGCCTGCAAGGCGGCGGCGTCCATCTGCGCGGGGGTGCCGGCGCAGGCGGTGGCGCCGATGGCCATGCCGGCGACGGCGGCGAATACGGTGACGACCGATGCCAGGCTGCGCATGTCCGCTCCCTCGATGACGAAGCGGCCAGCCTAGTCGCGGACGGCTGAACGCCGCAAGCTACCGCGCCGGCGATGTCCTGCCCGATCGCTGGAAGCGTTGCTGCAGCTGGTCCATGTAGATGTAGATTACCGGCGTCAGGTACAGCGTGAGGATCTGCGAGAACACCAGGCCGCCGACCACCGCCAGGCCCAGCGAGCGGCGCACCTCGGCGCCGGCGCCGATGCCCAGCGCGATCGGCAGGGTGCCGGCCATCGCCGCCATGCTGGTCATCATGATCGGGCGGAAGCGCACGCGGCAGGCGTCGAAGATCGCCTGCGCGGGCGACATGCCTTCCTCGCGCTGTCGCTCCAGCGCAAAGTCGATCAGCATGATCGCGTTCTTCTTGACGATGCCGATCAGCATCACGATGCCGACGAAGGCGAACAGGTCCAGCGAAGCGTTGAAGATCACCAGGGTCAGCAGCGCGCCGACCGCCGCCGCCGGCAGGCCGGACAGGATCGTCAGCGGATGGATGAAGCTCTCGTACAGGATGCCCAGCACCAGGTAGATCACGAACACCGCCAGCAGCAACAGCATGCCCATGCCCTGCATGGACTGCTGGAACGCCTGCGCGGTGCCCTGCACGCTGCCGCTGATGGTCGCCGGCAGGCCCATCGTGTCCATCGCGCTGTTGATGCGGGTCACCGCATCGCTGAGCGACACGCCCGGCGCCAGGTTGAACGACACCGTCACCGCCGGCAGCTGGCCCTGGTGGTTCACCGTCAGCGCCTGCGGCTCGCGTGCGAAACTGGCCACCGCGCTGAGCGGCACCAGGCTGCCGCTGTTCGAGGTGACGTACAGCTGCGACAGCACCGCCGGATCGTCCTGCAACTTGCGTTCGACCTGCAGGATCACCCAGTACTGCGTGGCCGAACCGTAGATGGTGGAAACCTGGTTCTCGCCGAAGCCGATGCCCAGCGCCGTCTGCACCTGCGCCATGGTCAATCCGAGCGGCGCCAGCTTGGCGCGGTCGACCTTGACCACGATCGACGGGCTGTTGAGATCCAGGTCGTTGGTGACGTCCTCGAAACCCGGCAGCGCGGCGAATGCGCGGGTCACCTTGCCGCTCCAGTCGTACAGCTGGTCGAGGTTCACCGACTGCAGCGTGTACTGGTATTGCGCCTTGGATTGCCGCCCGCCGATCTGGATCGCCGGCGCATTCTGGATATAGCTGCGGATGCCCGCCACCGTCGCCAGCTTCGGCCGCAACTCCTGGATGATGCCGTCCGGACCGAGCTTGCGTTCGTGCGCCGGCTTCAGCAGCATCAGGATCGAGCCGTTGTTGATCGTGCTGCGCGCGCCGCCCGCGCCCACGGTGGACATGTAGCCGGCGATGTTCGGGTCCTTCGCCACGATGTCGACCAGCTGCTGCTGGCGCGCCAGCATGCCTTCGAACGACACGTCCTCCGGCCCTTCCGTGTTGACGCGCAGCTGGCCGTTGTCGCCGGCCGGGATGAAATCCTTCGGCGTCGCGTAGAACAGCAGCGCGGTGGCCAGCAGGCTCACCCCGAAACCGGCCAGCACCAGGCGCGGACGATCCATGCACCAGCGCAGGCTGCTCGCGTAGCCGCGCTGCACGGCGCTGAAGCCGCGGTCGAAGCCGGCGATCAGCCAGTTCTTCTTCTCGTGCTCGTGCGCCTTGACGAAGCGGCTGCACAGCATCGGCGTCAGCGTGATCGCGACGATGCCGGAGATCAGGATCGCCACGCTGATCACCACCGCGAACTCGTGGAACAGCCGGCCCACGATGCCGCCCATGAACATCACCGGGATGAACACCGCGATCAGCGACAGCGTCATCGAGAAGATGGTGAAACCAACCTCGCCGGCGCCCTTGAGCGCCGCCTCGTACGGCGGCACGCCCGCCTCCATGTGGCGCACGATGTTCTCCAGCATCACGATCGCGTCATCCACCACGAAGCCGACCGCCAGTGTCAGCGCCAGCAGCGAGAGATTGTCCAGGCTGTAGCCCAGCGCGTACATCACGCCGAACGTGCCCAGCACCGAGATCGGCAGCGCCACCGCCGGGATCAGCGTGGCGGACAGGTTGCCGAGGAACAGGTAGATCACGAACACCACCAGCGCGCCGGCCAGCAGCAGGGTGAACTGCACGTCGTCGACCGACTCGCGGATCGACTGCGAGCGGTCGTACAGCGTGTCCAGCGTGATCGACGGCGGCAACCCGGCGCGGAAGCTGGGCAGCACCGCCTTGATCCGGTCCACCGTCGCCACCGTGTTCGCGCCCGGCTGGCGCTGGATCGCCAGCACGATCGCCTGCTTGCCGTTGTACGAGCTGACGCGCTGATCGTCCTGCACGCTGTCGCGCGCCGTGCCGATGTCGCCCACGTGCACCGGCGCGCCATTGCGGTACGCCACCACCACGTCGTTGTACGCGGCCGCGCGCAGCAGCTGGCCGTCGCTGCGGATCGGCAGTTGCTGGCGCTTGCCGTACAGCGAGCCGGTGGACTGGTTGACGTTGGCGTCGGCGATGGCGTTCTGCACCTGGTCGATGCCGATGCCGCTGGCGGCCAGCCGGTCCGGGTCCACGCTGATCCGCACCGCGTACTTCTGCGAGCCGTACACGTTCACCTGGGCCACGCCGTCGATCATCGACAGCTGCTGCGCCAGCTCGGTCTCGGCGTACTCGTCGACCTGGGTCAGCGGCATCGTCGACGAGCTCATCGCCAGGTACAGGATCGCCGCGTCGGCCGGGTTGACCTTGCGGAACGTGGGCGGCGTGGTCATCTCCTTCGGCAGCTGGCGCAGCGCCGAGGAAATCGCCGACTGCACGTCCTGCGCGGCCGCGTCGATGTTGCGGTCCAGCTCGAAGCTCAGCGTGATCGAGGTGGAGCCAAGCGCGCTGGTCGAGCTCATCGAGCTGATCCCGGCGATGGTCGACAGCCGGCCCTCCAGCGGCGTGGCCACCGCCGACGCCATCGTCTCCGGCGAGGCGCCGGGCAGGCTGGCGCTGATGCTGATGGTGGGGAAGTCGACGTTCGGCAGCTCGTTCACCGGCAGCTGCGGATAGGCGACGATGCCGAACACCAGCAGCGCCGTCATCAGCAGCGTGGTCATCACCGGGCGGCGGATGCAGAGCTCCGGAATGTTCATCCGATCACCCCTTGACGACGGCGGCGCTGCCGTCGACCAACAGCATCTGGCCTTCGGTGACCACCTGCTCGCCGGCCTTCAGGCCCTTGTCGATGACGGTACGCCCGGCGCTGGTCGGACCAGGGGTGACGTAGCGCTGCTGCACCTTGCCGTCGGCACCGAGCACGAACACGAAGTTGCCGCTGCTGGAACTCTGCAGCGCATGCACCGGCACGCTGACCACGTTGGCCAGGCGCGTGGTGGGCAGGCTCACCTGCACGAACTGGCCGGGGGTGAGCCGGTGCCCGGCATTGTCGAAGCGCGCCTTCAGCACGATGGTGCCGGTCGTGGCGTCGACCGCGTTGTCGATGAAATCCAGGGTGCCGGCTAGCGGCGCGCCCTTGTCGCCGGAGATGGTCACCTGCACGGCGATCGCGCCGTTGGCCAGCGCGGCGCGCACGGCGGGCAGGCTGTCCTCGGGAATGTTGAACGCCACGCGCACCGGCTCGACCTGGTTGAGCACCACGATATCGGTGCTGTCGGCGCTGATCTGCGCGCCCGGCCACACCAGCGGCGCGCCGGCGATGCCGTCGAACGGGGCGACGATGCGCGCATAGTCGAGCTGGGTCTGCGCCAGTTCCTGCGCGGCCCGGTCGCTCTGCAGCGTGGCCCGGGCCACCGCCAGGTTAGCCTGGTACAGGTCGTAGTCCGCCTTCGAGACGAAACCCTTGGCCAGCATGTCGGCATAACGCCGCTGGTCGGCCTGCGCCTTCTGCAGCAGCGCCTGGTCGCGCGCCACGCTGCCGCGCGCCTGGTCCAGTTGCGCCTGCAGCAATCGCGGATCGATCTGCGCCAGCACGCTGCCCTTGCGCACCAGCGCGCCAGGCGTGAACGACAGCGACTCGAGCTGGCCGGAGACCCGTGCGCGCAGGCTCACCGTCGACCACGCCTCGACCCGGCCCACCAGCTTCAGCGACAGTTCGACGTCGCCCTGGCTGGCGCTGGCCACTTCGACCGGCACCTCTGCCGGTGTCTTGGCGGCCTTGCTGTTGTCGCCGGCACCGCGCCCGAAATGCATGGCCAGCGCGATCGCCAGCAGGACAGCCACCACGAGGACGATTTTTTTCCAGGACATGCGCGGGGGCTTCTCGATCTTCGCGCCACGCGCGGTGGCGATGGCGGGGTTCTTGCGCGGTCGGGGAACCGCAGGGCCGGTGACCATGCACCAAGCTCGTTACAACGCGTGTGACGGCTTCAGGTTGACCCGTCGGACGACACGCCAGGCGCCCACTATGCCGCGGATTCCGCCGCGCACGACCCCGACCTATGGCACTGGTCAGTGCCGCCGCATGCACGCATCAGGCCGTGCCGTCGCCCTGCTCCAGCGCCAGCAGGTTGTCCTTGATCCGGCCGATCACCGCCAGCGCCTGCTGCAGCTCGTCGTGGCCGATGCCGCGGGTGGCGTCCTTGCGCAGCTCGCGCGCGATGATCTCCATGTCGCCCACGATCACGCGCGCCTGGTCGGTGACGTACAGCCGCCAGGCGCGACGATCCTTCGGATCCGGCCGGCGCTCGACGAAACCGGCCGCTTGCAGCCGGTCGATCACCCGGCCCACCGCGATCGGTTCCATTTCCAGGAACTCGGCCAGCTCGGTTTGCCGCAGGCCTTCGCGGTGGTACAACACCTTGGTCGCGCGCCATTGCGCGCGGGTCAGCCCGAATTTCACCGCGCGCCGATCGAAGTGCTTGCGGAACAGCAAGGTCACGTCGCTGAGCAGATAGCCGAAGGAAATGTCTTCCGTTTTCGCCATGACCGGTAGCCGCCTCACCAGGCTCGAATGCCTGCCTGAAGCATAAGGTAAGCCGCCACCCCATGCCCATCCAGATCATCCACACCGACATCACCCGCCTGGCGGTGGATGCCATCGTCAACGCGGCGAATCCCAGCCTGCTCGGCGGCGGCGGCGTGGACGGCGCGATCCACCGCGCCGCCGGCCCGGCCCTGCTGCAAGCCTGCCGGGCGCTGCCGGAGATCGCACCCGGCGTACGCTGCCCCACCGGCGAGGCGCGCATCACACCCGGGTTCGCCCTGCCCGCGCGCTGGGTGATCCACACGGTGGGGCCGGTCTGGCATGGCGGTACCCAGGATGAGGCGCAGTTGCTGGAACGTTGCCATCGCAATGCACTGCAGCTGCTGCGCGAGCGGCGGCTGCACACGATCGCGTTCCCGGCAATCAGCTGCGGCGTCTACGGCTACCCCGCCGCGCAAGCCGCCGCGGTGGCGGTGGCTGCGTTGCGTGACGCGCTGGCCACTACGGATGACATCGACGTGACGCTGTGCTGTTTCAGCGACGTCATGCGCGCGGTGTTCCAGCACGCGCTGGACCAGGCGTAGGGCGGGCACTGCCCACCGCTCTTGCGTCACCTCGCAGCAAAAGCCGGCCGGCCCTGCGGCGCCGTCCGTTCAGTGCAGCTTGAACGGATACAGCGGCGCCAGCCCGGACTCCTCGTCGGCAACAGCGGCACGCCAGGCGAAGCCGCGCTTGAACGCTTCGGCCAGGTTCGCGCCGGCATCGTGTGACGGCACGGCAGCGTAGTGGCGTTGCTGCAGGGCTTCGATCGCCGCGCGCTGCGCCGCGTCGCCCAGCGCCACCGACAACTCGCCCAGATGCTGGATCGCCGGCCGCTCCGCGCGTGCCCAAGCCAGCAGGGTGCGCATCTGCGCGGCCGGATCGCTGCCGCGCGCCGCGGCAAGAAAGGCCAGTTGGCCGCTGCGCGCCGAGGTGCGCGCCGCGGCCCGCGGCGTCACCGACGACGCGCGCCGGCGACGCCGCCACAGCCACCAGGCCAGCACGCTGAGCAGCCACAGGCCGAGGCTCGCCAGCGCGATCCAGCGCCATGGCGTAGGTGTCGCCGCGGCCGGGGCGGCGTTGCCGGCGACACCGCTGTCCACCGCCCCGACCGGTGCGGGCGGTGGCGCGGCAGCCGCACCGGCTGCCGGCAGCACGGTGACGCTGTGCGCCGGGATCTGCGCCACTTCCATCTTGTCGGTCAGCACGTTCCACCACTTCAGCGTGGTGGCGGGAATGGTCAGCGTACCGGCGCGTTCGGGCACGATCGCGAACGACTGCTGGCGCCGGCCGATGATCCACTCGCCGTCCTGGCGATTGCCGGTGACCGGCTTGTCCGGATACACCGTGGCGCCGTCCAGCGGCGGCAGGCTCAGCGCCGGCAGCGCCTCGTACGACAGGCCGGTGGCTTGCAGGTTCATGGTGAGGTTGAGCGGCTGGCCGACCCGCGGCGGCGCCTCCTGCGCGGTGGGCCAGCCGTCCAGGCTCAGGCTCAGCTGGCGTGCCGGCAACCACGCGCTGCCGCCCCAGTCGGCGGGCGCCGGTTTCACCTCGATCGTCTGCGCGGGCGCACTGGCGCTGACCGGCACGGTGGCGCCAAAGAAGCTGTTGGGGTCGCGCGGGTCGGCGGCCTCGCCCTGGAAATCCACCGGGGGAATCTCGACCTTCCCGGCGTGCTGCGGAATCAGCGCGTAGCGTTGTTCCAGCACGTGATAGGTCCGCCCGCCGCGCTCCGCATCGTAATTCAGGCCCTTGCCGAGTGCGCTGACTTCCACACCGTCGACTTGTGGCGGCGGCGGCGCGTCGCCGCCGATGCGGTTGGCGTAGTACAGGCGCACCACGTAAGTCAGCTGCTGGCCGACGTAGCCGTGCGCCGGCTCGACCTGCGATTCCATGAAGACGTCGCGCTGCGTGGCGGCGGCCGCGGCCGGGTCCGGCGCCGTCACAGTGAGCTGCAGCGGCGCCGTGCGCTCGCCGCCCACGCTCAGGGCGGGGATCTGCAGCACGCCGACGTGACGGGGCCGCAGCGCTACACCGAAGGTCAGTTCGGAGCTGGCCTTGCCGTTGATCACGCTGAGGCTGTTGTTCTGCGAGGTGCCCAGCAACTGGAAGTCCTGGCTCAGCGCGCGCAGGTCGGGCGCGGCGACGCCGCCGGTGTCGCCCTCCACGCGCACGTTGAGCGTCACCGTCTCGCCCAGCTGCACGTGGTCGCGATCCAGCGTGGCGGTTACCTCGACCGCGCTGGCCAGCGCCGGGACCAGCGCCAGCATCAGCAAACATCCGCTCATGGCATGTCGAAACATCACGGCTGTTGATCCTCGCTCGGTGCGCCGCCGTGGCGCTGCTGGTATTCCAGTTCGAACTTGCGCCGCAGCAGGGCACCGGGATCGTCCGGCACGCGCTGCAGGGCATGGCGCAGGTCGGCCGGCAGCTTCGCCTGCGGATCGTCCTTGGCCAGCGCGCCGAGCTGGTGCTCGGCCTTGCCGTCGCCCGGCTTCGCCAGCGCGGCGTCCATCTGCTGCTTCAACGCCTGCCGTGCCTGTTCCGCTTGCGCCTTCTGCTCGGCCTGCTGCTGCGCGGTCTGCGGTTGGGGTTGATCGGCGCCGCCCTGCTCGGACTTGCCCGGCTGCGATTCGTTCTTGCCGGAGGGATCCTGCGCCTGCGACTTGCCATCCTGGCCTGGCTGGCCGGAGGGCTCGGCATCGTTCGCCGCGGATGACTGATCCTTCGCGTCCTGTTTGCCGCTCTTGCCCTGCTCGCCCTGCGACGACTGGTTCTGCTTGCCGCCGTGGCCCTCGTGTTCCTTCTGGTCCGACGGCTGCTGTTGCTGGCGCAGCCAGTCCTCGACCGCCTGGCGGTTCGCCTTCGCGTCGGCGTTGGCCGGGTCGAGTTGCAGCGCATGGTCGTAGGCCGCGAGCGCCTTCTGGTACGCGCCCTGCTTCGCCAGCGCGTTGCCGAGGTTGTACGCCGCGTCGCCGCCGGGCACCTGCTGCAAGGCCTGCGCCGCGGCGGCGTAGTCGCCGGCACGATACGCCGCCGCGCCGCGCCAGGCGGGGTCGCGCGCGAGCTGTTGCGCCTGCTTCGCGTCGCCCGCGCGCAAGGCCTGCGCGGCCTGCTGATCGCGGCGCTGCCACAGGTCGTGCCACGTCGTCGCCGAGGCCGTACCCGGCCATAACGACGGCAGCACGACCAGAGGCAGCAACAGCAGCCAGCCGCGGCGGAATGCCAGCGCCACGACCAGCAGCAGCGGCAGCAGCAGCCACGCGCCGCGATCCTGCCAGGCGTCGCCGACCTGCCCGTCGGCCAGCGTGGCCTTTGCATTGCGCAGTTGCGCATGCAGCGCGTCGACGTCGCGCTGGTCCGCACTCATCGCCGCGTAGCGACCGCCGCCGGCCGCGGCCAGCGCAGCGAGCGCGGCATCGTCGCGACGGGCCAGCAGCATGCCGCCCTGCGCGTCGCGCAGGAAGCCGCCATCGGGCAACGGCACCGGACCGCCCTGCGGCGTGCCCACGCCAAGCACCGACACCTGCACGCCGGCGGCGTCTGCCTTGTGCGCGGCCGCCTCGGCCGCGGCATCGGCCTGGTCGGTGATCAGCACCAGCGAACCGCCACTGGCCTTGCCGTCGCGGATCAGTTCCACGCCACGCTCGATCGCCGCCGCTGCGTTGTCGCCGTCCACCGGCATGGTGTCCGGCGCCATCGCCTCGAGCAGATCGTCGAGGCTGCGCGCGTCGGAGGTCAGCGGCGCCACCACGAATGCCTCGCCGGCGTAGCCGACCAGCGCGTTGAGTCCGTCCTGGTTGGCGTGCAGCAGGTCGCGCGCCTTGTAGCGCGCGCGATCGAGCCGGCTCGGCGTCACGTCGCGCGCCAGCATGTGCTGCGACAGCGAGATCGCCACTACCTGCGCCGCACGGCTCGCATACAGCGGTTGCTCGACGCGGCTCCAGGTCGGCCCGGCCAAGGCCAGCGTACACAGCGTCCAGCCCAGCGCGAACAGCCACAGCGGCAGGCTGCGGTTGCCGGCGCGCCCGCGCAGCAGATGCGGCAGCAGTTCGGCGTCGACCAGCCGCGACAGTTCCACCTGCGCCACGTTGCGGCGCACGCCGAGCCAGCCCAGCAGCGGCAACAGGAGCAGCGCGGCCAGCCACCACGGCCGCAGGAAATGGAATGGCTGCAGCAATTCGTTCATGCGGGCAGCTCCCGCGTACGCGCGAAGCGACGCGGCACGATCACCAGCAACAGCAACGCGATCGCGGCCAGCAACGGCCAGCGGAACAACTCATGCCGTGGACGCAGCGAGGGCCCGTGCTGCGGCATCGGCTCCAGCGCGTCGATCGCGCGGTAGGCATCGGCCAGCTCGCCGCTGTCGGTGGCACGGAAGAAACGTCCGCCGGTCTGCGTGGCGATGTCGGTGAGCATGTCGGCATCGAGGTCGGCCGACGGATTGACCAGCTGGCTCCCGAAGAAACCGGGGATGCGCATCCGCGTGGCGCCGATGCCGATGGTGTAGATGCGCACGCCGGCCGCCTTCGCCGCGCGCGCCGCGTCGCGTGGCGCGATGCTGCCGGCGTTGTTGACGCCGTCGGTGAGTAGCACCAGCACGCGCGCCTGCTCGGGCAGCGCGGCCAGCCGCTTCACTGCCACCGCGATGGCGTCGCCGATCGCCGTCTCCGTGCCGGCCAGCCCCACCGCCGCACCCTGCAGTTGCGCGCGCACCGCGGTGAGGTCGTAGGTCAGCGGCGTCACCAGGAAGGCCTGGCTGCCGAACAGGATCAGCCCCATCTCGTCGCCGCTGCGGCGGCTGATGAAGTCGCCGGCGATCGCCTCGACCGCGCCGAAGCGGCTGACGTCCTGGCCGGCCAGCTGCATGTCGCCGGTGCGCATGCTGCCGGACAGGTCCACCGCCAGCATCAACGCGCGCCCGCTGCGTTGCTGCGCCTGCGGCGGCCCCACCCATTGCGGCCGCGCCGCCGCAGCGAGCAGGCACAGCCAGGCCAGTGCCAGCAGCCACGGCGCGGCGCCGCGAGCGCGGTTGCTGGCGACCGTAGCCAGTCGCACACCCGGCTGCGGCAGGTGCAGCGCCTGCCCCGGTGCGGCCGGACGCAGCCAGCGGCGCAGCAGCCATGGCAGCGGCAGCAGCACGATCACCCAGGGCCAGGCGAACTCAGGCATCGGCGTGCTCCGTCGCGGAAGGCTTCCAGCTTGCCGGCTTCAACGCCAGTTGCAGCCACGCCTTTACGGCCGTCACGCTGGCTGCATGGTCGAACGATGCGGGTGGACGATAGATCTGCTGGTCCAGCGCCAACAGTTGCTGCAGCGTGGCGGCATCGATCGGTACCCGCGCCAGCGTCTGCCGCCAGGCGTCGCCGCGTTGTCGCGCGGCTCGCGCATCGTGCTGGCGTGCCACCCGGCGCAGCAACTGGTGCAGCGCGCTCGCCAATGCAGGCCCATCGCCGTCGCGCTGATGCTGCCGTGCGAGCCGATCGAGTTCGCGCAGCACCTGTCGGCGCTGGCGAAGCGCGCGACGATGCCGTCGCCACCACCAGAGGCCGGCTAGCAACAGCGCCAGCAGCAGCACGGCGAGCGCCCACCAGCCCGGCGCCGGTGGCCACCAGGGCGGCGCCGGCGGCAGATGGATATCGCGCAGCTGCGGGCCGGGTGATGGCACAGGCGGCAGTCTCATCGCGCCGGCCTCCGCGCACCCAGCAGGCCGCTGACCGCATCGAACGCATCAACCGTGGTGTCGATGCTGTTCCAGCGCAGGCCCAGCGATTGCGCCAGTTCGCCCAACCGGGCCGGACCGGCGCCCAGCGCACGCTGGAAATCGCTGCGTTGGCGCTCGGACTGCAACAGCACTTCACAGCGTTCGCCGGCATGCTCCAGCGGATAGCGCCCCGGCGGGGCCGGCGCCAGTTCCAATGTATCGGCCACCACCAGCACGCTGACGCCGGCGTGCCGGCCCAGGTCGAGCAGGCGCTGCCGTGCCGATGCGTCGCAGCTGAATCCGTCGCTGACCAGCAGCACGCGGCTGGCACCATGCAGCACACGGCTGGCGCGGCCCAGCGCATCGGACAATGGCTCGACTCGATCGGACGCGGGCTGCGCATCCCATTCGGCCAGCGCGCCGCACACCGCCAGGGCACCGCGCGGCCCGGCCTGCGGCCGCAACAACAGGTCGGCGTGGCCGAACGCCATCACCCCGACCCGCTCGCCGGCGCGTACCGCGTACCACGCGGCGGCGGCCGCGGCACGCGCCGCCTGCACCGACTTGAAGCGCGTCCGCGTGCCGAAACGCATGCTGGCGTGGGTATCGAGCACGATCAGAAGACAGCCTTCGCGGTCTTCCTGGAACAGTTTGGTATGCAGCTTGCCGCTGCGCGCGGTGAGCCGCCAGTCGAGCCGGCGCACGTCGTCGCCGGCCTGGTACACGCGCGACTCGGCATAGTCCATGCCGCGGCCGTATAGACGGCTGGACTGCTGGCCGCTGCGCGCGGCACGGCTGAGCAGCGGCGCCATGCGCACACGGCCGACCCGCGCGCGCAGCGCGATCAGTTCGGCCAGCGCAACCTGGCTGCGGCCGTCACCGTCCATACGATGTGGCGCAACGGCGTTCACGGCAGCGGCACGAGATCCAGCAGGCGGTCGATCACCTGGTCCGGCCGCACGCCTTCGGCCTCCGCCTCGTAGCTGAGCAGCACGCGATGGCGCAGCACCTCGTGGGCGATGCCATGCACGTCTTCCGGCAGCACGTAATCGCGACCGGCCAGCCATGCCTGCGCGCGCGAGCAGCGGTCCAGCGCGATGGTGGCGCGCGGACTGCCGCCCCAGGCGATCCAGCGCTTCAGTTCCGAGCCGTAGCGGCCGGCGTCGCGGGTGGCCAGCACCAGCTGGGTCAGGTACTCCTCCAGTGCCGGCGCCATGTGCACCGCCATCGCCGCATCGCGCGCGGCGAACACGTCAGCCTGGCTGAGCAAGGCCGGCGGCGCGGCGACGGGATGGGCACGACGATTGGCCTGCTCGCGTGCCAGCTTGAGGATCGCCAGTTCGGCGGCGGCGTCCGGATAGCCGATCGTCACGTGCATCAGGAAGCGGTCGAGCTGGGCCTCCGGCAGGGTGAACGTGCCTTCCTGCTCGATCGGGTTCTGCGTCGCCATCACCATGAACAGCTCGGGCAACTGCCAGGTGCTGCGACCGACGGTGATCTGCTGCTCGGCCATCGCCTCCAGCAGTGCGGACTGCACCTTGGCCGGCGCACGATTGATCTCGTCGGCCAGGATGATGTTGTGGAACAGCGGGCCGCGCTCGAACTCGAAGCTGCCGGACTGCGGGCGGAACACGTCGGTGCCGGTGAGGTCGGCCGGCAGCAGGTCGGGGGTGAACTGCACGCGATGGAAGTCCGCCTCGATGCGCGCCGCCAACGCCTTCACCGCCGTGGTCTTGGCCAGGCCCGGCGCGCCCTCGACCAGCAGATGACCGTCGGCCAGCAAGGCCACCAGCAGGCAGTCGATCAGGTGCGGCTGGCCGATGATGCATTGCTGCAAGTCATCGCGCAGTTGCACGAACGACTGCTGCAGACGACTCGGCGTTGAAGTTTCGGGCATATCCATGAGCGGGTTCCGTTCTTGACGTGACAGCGGCGCAGCCCGGTGCGCGGCAGGATGCAGCGGACCGGATGGCGTGCTACAGACCATCGGCAACGCAGGAAGTTTAATCGGCCTCCGGCAGCTTGGCCGAAGCACATAAAAAAAGAGGCGGCCGAAGCCGCCCCTTTCACTGCAACCTTGCGCGATTACTGCAACGTGTCGCTGAGGATGCGCGGCGTCACGAAGATCAGCAGCTCGGCCTTGGTATTCGTCCGCGATGTCTTGCGGAACAGTATGCCAATGCCGGGGATGTCGCCCAATCCGGGTACCTTGGTCATGGTGTTGGACTTGTTGATCTCGTAGATACCGCCCAGCACCACGGTCTGCCCGTTGTCGACCAGCACCGAGGTATTGATTTCGCGGGTGTCGATGGTCGGAATCTTGCCGCTTCCGGGTGCATCCACGTAGCCGGCCAGCGCGTCCTTCTTGACGTTGATCATCAGGTAGACCCGGTTGTCGGCAGTGATCGTCGGGGTCACCTTCAGCTCCAGCACGGCGTCCTTGAACTGCACCGTGGCGGTGCCGCTTCCGGCGCCGCTGCCGGCGCTGTTCTGGAACGTGACGTAGCCGATTTCCTGGCCCTGACGAATCACCGCTTCCTGCTGGTTCGCTGTGATCACGCGCGGGCTGGAGATCACTTCGCCGCGACCCTCGGTCTGCGCCGCGGAGAGTTCCAGGTCGATCGCGTAGTTGGCGCCGAGGATGGCCAGACCGAAGGTGCCGGCCGCCGGCGTGACCGGAAGGTTCACGTTGAGGCCACCCGAGGTCACGTTGCCGCCGCCGATACCCGCGGTCAATGCCGGCGTAGCCGTGGCGGCATTCTGGAATTCGGTATTGTTGACCCGGCCGTTGACGCCGAACTTGGCACCCAGCTCGCGGGTGAAATCGTCGCTGGCGACCACGATGCGCGACTCGATCAGCACCTGCTGCACCGGCTTGTCCAGCACCGCGATCAGTTCACGCAGCTGCCTGATCTTCTCCGGCGTATCGTTGAGCAGCAACGTGTTGGTGCGTTCGTCGAACGACACGCTGCCACGCGGCGACAGAAAGCCACGTTGGGTGTTGCCGCCGCCGGCACCACCACCGCCTTGCTTACTGCCACTGGTCAGCAACGTAGCAATAGCGGACGCCTTGCCGTAGCTGATCGGCACGTAGTCGGTGATCAGCTCGGCGGTGTCCTGCGCCTTCAGCTTGGCGTCGGCCACATCCTGCTCGTACTTGGCCAGCTCGGCCTGCGGCGCAACCCACACCACGTTGCCGTTGCGGCGCTTGTCCAGGCTCTTGGCACGCAGGATCACGTCCAGCGCCTGATCCCACGGCACGTTGACCAGGCGCAGGGTGACGCTGCCGCCGACGCTGTCGGAGGCGACCAGGTTGAGGCCGGAGATGTCTGCGATCAGCTGCAGCGCCGAACGTACCGGGATGTCCTGGAAGTTGAAGGTGACGCGCTTGCCGTTGTAGCTCGGCTCCTGGCCCAGCTTGGCCAGCTTGGCGTCTTTGGCGTCGGCTTTCTTCGGCGCCACCTCGACCACGTACTGGTCAGCGGTCTGGTAGGCCGAGGTCTCCACGTCGCCCTTGACCGCGATCTCCATGCGCGCACCACCGCCGTTGCCGGCGCGAGTGACGATGGACTGCACCGGCGTGGCGAAGTCCAGCGTATCCAGGCGTTGGGCGAGGTTGGCCGGCAGGTTCGCGTGGTCGATGGTGACCAGCACCTTGTCGCCCTTGCGGGTCATTTCAGCATTCGCGCCGCTGCCGCTGAAGTTGATCAGCACGCGGCCTTCGCCGTTCGGGCCGCGACGGAAGTCGATGTTGGAGATGGCCGGACCGGCCGATGACGACGGCAGCGCCTTGGTCGGGTCGATCGTGGACGCGGTGGTCACGGACTGGTCCGTGCTGCCGTTGTTGACGGTCAACACCAGGCTGTTGCCTTCGACGCGCGAGCGGTAGCTCGACTCGCGCATCAATTCGACCACCACGCGGGTGCGTCCGCCGGCCGATACGGCGGATACGCCGGAGGTCGAGCCCTTGCCGATGTCCAGGTGTCGGGCCGCCGCGTTGTCAGTGTCGGCAAAGTCGACCGCGATGCGCGGCGGATTGCCGGTAGTGAAGATCTTCGGCTCCGGTACCGGGCCATCGCCGAAGTCCATGTGCAACTCGACGCTGCCGCCAGGCAGCGCGTCGTAGCTGATGTTCTTCAGCGTGGTGGTGGCCGCCATCGCAGCGCTGGCCCAGGTGGCGCCGGCGATCAGCAGGCCCATCAGCATGTAACGGCTCGCATGGCGCATGACACGGCCCCGGACGGATTGGATTTGGTTGGTCATTGCATCAGCCCCTGTCTACCTATTTCGCGTCAAGCGCGATGCTGGCCGGACGTTCCATCCAGCCACCATTACCGTTGGATACCAGCTCGACTAGGTCGATATGGTCTTCGCTGATCGCCGTGATGTGCCCGTAGTTCTGGCCCATGTATTCGTTGACATGGACGCGATGGATCACACCACCCGGGTCCTTGACCAGCACCTCCATGCCCGCACCGGTACCGACCGTGCCGACCATCTTCAGGCTGTCCAGCGCGAACAGCTCCAGCGGCTGCTTGGCGCGGTTGGCGTCGGGTCGCGGGCCGCTGGTGGCGTTGTTGTTGTCCAGCTCGGCCGTGCTCGGGCTGAACGGATCACGCCGATCCTGGTCATCGTACTTGAACGTCTCGAAGGTCTTGATCACCGGCAACGGCTGGATCGGCGCGCCCTTCTTGGCCTTTTCCTGGGCGACCCAGGTGCGCAGGTCGGACATGCCGCGGGTGCAACCGGCCAACACCAGCACGGCACCAAGCATCAGCAGGACACGCGCCACACGGGTTGGCTTGATGGTTGTCAGCTTGTTCATCATTTCGCCCCCCCCGCCTTCTTGCCGGCGCCAGCAGTGGAGCTCTCTTCGTCGTCCAGATAGCGGTAGGTCTTCACGGTGCCCTGCAGGACCAGCTGACCGTTCGAGGTGCCATCGCCCTTGCTGGCCGTTTTTGGCGTCAGCGAGACGTCATGCAGAGTCAGGATCACCACTCGCGGCAGCGAGGCCACGCCACTGATGAACATGCCGAACTGGTGGTAGGTACCGGTGAAGCGCAACGCGATCGGCCTCTCCGCGTAGAAGTCCTTCGGTGTTTCCGCACCGGGCTGGAACAGATCGGTCTCCAGGCCGGCGGACTGTGCGGTCTGCGAGATGTCAGTCAGCAGTTCGGGCATCTCGGTCTTGCTGGGCAACTGGCGCAGCAGCTGACGCAGCATGTCCTGCATCTCGTCGAGTTGCTGTTGCAGCGCCTCCAGGTTGACCGACTTGGCCTGCTTGGTGGAGAACTCCTGCTTGAGCTGGTCCTCCTTGCCGGCCAGCGTCTTCAGGCTGTCCTGCTGGTCACTGACGAAGAAGTACCAGCCCATCAGCAGCACAAAACCCATCAGCAGGGCGGTGAAGAAGATCTTGACCGATTGCGGCCAACCACCGACGTTGTTGCGGTCGAGGTTCTGGAGATCGTTGAAGAAACTCATGATCCGGCACCTCCCGTGGCGGCTGGCACACTCACCGGATGGGCTTCCGGGGTAGCCGTTGTCGCGGGCTTCGCCGGCGAGGTGGCCGCCTTGGCTGCCGCACCAAGCGCCGCCGGCACCGCCGGAGCCGCGCCGGAGCTGGCGCCGGCCGGCAACACCGGGGTCTTGCCGTCGATTTCGTCGGACTTCGGCTTGCTCAGCAGCACGTTCAGGCCGAACACATACGGCATGCGGGTGCCGTTATGCGTGTTTTCGGTCTTGCGCAGATCGGCATGGCCCATCCACGGCGAAGTCTCGATGTTGCGCATGTATTCGGCGACGCTGGCATTGGACTGGGCTACGCCGTCGAGCGACATGGATTGGCCGCTCTGCTTCAGGCCGGACAGGCGCGCGCTGGTGGGAATCGTCTTCACCAGTTCGTCGAACAGATGCACCATCTGCGAGCGGTCGGCCTGCAACTGCTCGATGATCTGCTTGCGTGCGAGCAGATGCTCACGCACCTTTTCCAGGTCCTTGATCTTCGCGATGCGCACGTCGAGTTGCTTGATCTCGGTCTGCAGGTAGGCGTTGCGCTCGTTCTGGTTGTCGATACGCTGGCCCATCCAGAAGACCCACAGCAGCAGCACGCCCAGCGCCACCACGAAGGCGGCAACGAGCTGCATGTAGAACTCGCGCTCGCGCTGCTTGCGCCGCTCGGCGCGCCACGGAAGTAGATTGACGTGTGCCATCAGTCGAAGCTCCTCAAGGCGAGGCCGACCGCAATCATCAATGCGGGAGCGTCCTGCGCCAGCGACTGTGCCTGTACCCGTGGCGACAGCGACATGCGGGCCAGCGGATTGGCGACGATGCAGGGCACGCCGAGCTGCTCTTCCAGCATCGGTCCCAGCCCCTCGATCGAGGCGCAGCCACCGGCCAGCACCACCTGGTCGACCTTGCTGTATTCGCTGCCGGCAAAGAAGAACTGCAGCAGGCGGCTGATCTGCTGGATCAGCGACTCCTTGAAGGGCTCCAGCGCCTCGGTCTCGTAGGACTCGGGCAGGCCACCCTTGCGCTTGGCGCGGCCGGCTTCCTCGTAGGAGAGGCCGAAGCGGCGCATGATCTCGTCGGTCAACTGCTTGCCGCCGAAGACCTGTTCGCGCGAGTAGATCGTGCGCTGGTTGCGCAACACCGACAGCGTGGTCATGGTGGCGCCGATGTCGACCACCGCCACCAGAGCGTCACGACCGACGTTGAGCTGGTCGGCGATCATCGCAAAGGCGTTCTCCATCGCGAACGCCTCGACGTCGATCACCGCGGCGGTGAGGCCGCCCAGATCCAGCGCGGCCACGCGCATGTCGACGTTCTCGGTACGCGAGGCCGCCAGCAGCACGTTGTTCATGTCGGGGTTGTCGCGGACCGGACCGAGCACCTCGTAGTCGAGGCTGACTTCGTCGATCGGGTACGGGATGTACTGGTTCGCCTCGACCTGGATCTGGCCTTCCAGATCATCGTCGGAAAGCTCGGCAGTCATCGGGATGATGCGCGTGATCACGGCCGATCCGGCCACCGCGGCAGCGGCGTGCTTGAGCTTGGAGCCCGAGCGTGCCAGCGCGCGACGGATCGCATCGCCCACCGCCTCGATCTCGACGATGTTCTTCTCGACCACGGCGTTCGGCGGCAACGGCTCGACCGCGTAATGCTCAACGCGATAGCGACCGCCCGCCTGACTTAGCTGCAGCAGCTTGACGGCAGTCGAACTGATGTCGACACCAATCAGCGCCGGCTTCTTCGGTGTAAAGAGCCCCACGGTGTTTCCCCCTTGCCGCTGACGCCCGTAGCCAGAATCCTGGCGGGGTGCGCAATGGCATTAAATCGAAAAAATAACGTAATGGCAACGGTCTACGGGAACTTTCTCATGTGATTGGCGTGATGCCCGCCACATTTAAGGCAAACCCCCTGTTGGCCCGACCCTTGCTTTGGAGGCCGGTTTTTGTATTGGTCGACCGCTGCTCATGTGGGGAATACTCCTACATCTATACTCTGTCATGTTTTGACTCAGGTCTCGCTATCCCCACACCATGCAAATTTTCAAACGCTTGTTGCGCTGGGCTCTGATCCTGGCCTTTTCCGGTTTGCTCCTGGCAATTGTCGCGGTGGGTGTGGCGTATTGGCTGATCGCCCCGAGGCTCCCTTCGGTGGCCGAGTTGAAGAACTATCCGATGCAGGTGCCGCTGCGCGTGCTGAGCGCCGACGGCAAGCTGATCGCCAGTTTCGGCGAGACCCGGCGCATCCCGGTGGACATCGAGAAGGTGCCGGACCGGCTCAAGCATGCCGTGCTGTCGGCCGAGGACGCGGACTTCTACCACCACCCGGGTGTGGACTGGCACGGCATCGTGCGGGCCGGCTGGCATGTCGTGGTGACCGGCGGCGACAAGGGCCCCGGCGGTTCGACGATCACCCAGCAGGTCGCCCGCAACTTCTTCCTGAGCCCGGAAAAGCTGTATTCGCGCAAGCTCACCGAGATCTTCATCGCGCTGCGCATCGAGCACGAACTCACCAAGGACCAGATCCTCGAGCTGTACCTCAACAAGATGTTCCTCGGTCACCGCTCGTACGGCGTGGCCGCGGCCGCCGAGTACTACTACGGCAAGACGCTGGACCAGCTGACCGTGGCCGAATGCGCCCTGATCGCCTCCACCTTCCAGTTGCCGTCGGTGGTCAACCCGATCAACGGACAGAAGCGCGCGATCGCCCGGCGCAACTGGGTGCTGGGCGAAATGCTGCGCCACGACTACATCACCAAGGCCGTGTACGAGCAGGCGATCGCCGAGCCGAACCATGCCTACCCGCATGAGCAGCCGATCGAGGTGGACGCCCCCTACCTCGCCGAGATGGTGCGCCGGCAGGTGCTCGACCGTTTCGGCAACGATGCGCTGACCGAAGGCTACGTGGTCAGGACCACGGTGCAGAGCAGCCGCCAGCAGGCTGCCGTGGAAGCAGTGCGCGACGGGCTGATCGCCTATGACCGCCGGCATGGCTGGCGCGGACCGGAAGCCCACCAGGACCTGCCGGCGGGCGCCGGCGAAGCGGATTTCGACAACCTGCTGGCCAACTACGGCAGCGTCTCCGGCATGCAGCCGGGCATCGTCACGGCCAGTGACGCGAAGCAGGCGACGGTCTACCTGTCCAGCCATGAAAGCGCGATCCTCGACCTGGCCGGGGTCAGCTGGGCGCGCCCGCACATCAATGACGACCGCGTCGGCGCCGCACCGACCCGGGTCGACGGCGTGCTCAAGCGCGGCGACATCATCCGGCTGGCGCGCGACGACAAGGGCGAGTGGCAGCTGGCGCAGATCCCCGCTGCACAGGCCGCGCTGACCTCGATCGAGCCGGAGGACGGTTCGATCCAGGCCCTGGTCGGCGGCTTCAACTTCGTGCGCAGCAAGTTCAACCGGGCCGTGATGGCCGCGCGCCAGCCCGGCTCCAGCTTCAAACCCTACCTGTATTCGGCGGCGTTCGAGCGCGGCTTCACCCCGGCCTCGATCATCAACGACGCGCCGCTCGCCCTGCCCGACCCGTCGCGCCCGAACGGCATCTGGACGCCCTCCAACGATGACGACAAGTTCGCCGGGCCGATGCGCCTGCGCGAAGCGCTGGTGCAATCGAAGAACCTGGTCTCGGTGCGCCTGCTCGATGCCATCGGCGTGCGCTACATGCGCGAATACGCCACCCGTTTCGGCTTCTCGCAGGACGCGATCCCGGCCAACCTGTCGATGGCGCTGGGCACCGCCTCGGTGTCGCCGATGGGCATGGCCCGCGGCTTCGCGGTGTTCGCCAATGGCGGCTACCTGGTCACGCCGTATTTCATCCACGAGATCGACGACCGCAACGGCAAGCCGGTGTACGTGGCCAACCCCGCGCGCGCCTGCCGCAACTGCCAGGAGCGCCTGCTCGACACGCGGCCACCCGGCCCGCCGCCGGCCGAGATGAACCCCACCCCCGCCAACAACCTGGCCAGCGCGTCATCCGTGGCCCCCGCCGAATCCAGCAGCGTCGACGGCGTCGGCGACGCGGTGCTGCCGGCCGACGCGCACGGCGACGGCGCACACCCGCCGGTGCTCGCGCCGCGGGTAATCGAGGCACGCAACGACTACCTGGTGACCTCGCTGATGAAGGACGTGATCCTGCGCGGCACCGGCTCGGCCGCGCGCGCGCTGGGGCGCGACGACCTGGCCGGCAAGACCGGCTCCACCAACGATCACCGCGACGCCTGGTTCGTCGGCTTCAACGGCGACTTGTCGACCGCCGTGTGGATGGGTTTCGACGACTACAGCTCGCTCGGCCGCGGCGAGTTCGGCGCCAAGGCCGCACTGCCGATCTGGATGTCCTACATGGGCAGCGTCCTGAAAGACACGCCGCCGAGTACGTTGCCGATGCCGCCGGGAATCAGTACGGTATTGATCAACCGCTACAGCGGCCTGCCCGCCGCGTCGGGCGATCCGGACGGCATCAACGAGATGTTCAAGGTGGAAGACGTCGACCGCCTGCGCAGCCAGGCCGCCCAGCAGAAGGAGCAGGACCAGCAGCACGCCTACGACATCTTCTGAGCCTTCGACGCAGCTTCCGGCACAAGGAAGCTGCCGGTTACCGATCGATGAGGAGCGCGCCATGTCCCGAGGTGACCACCACCGCATCCACGCGCACGACCGCCTGCAACGCAACCGACTGCGCGTGGCCCAGGAAGCCGCGCGGCTGATGAGCGAGCACGGCATCCGCGACTTCCACCACGCCAAGCTGAAGGCCGCCGAGCGGCTGGGCATCCTCGACACCCAGGCGCTGCCGCGCAACCTGGAGATCGAGCAGGCGCTGCGCGAGCACCAGCGCCTGTTCCTCGCCGACAGCCAGCCGCAGCTGCTGCGGCAGCGACGCGAGGCGGCGGTCGAGGCGATGCGTTTCCTCGCCGCGTTCGAACCGCGCCTGGTCGGCGCCGTGCTCGAGGGCACCGCCGACGCGCATTCGGCAGTCTGCCTGCACGTGTACAGCGACGATCCGGAGGCGGTCGTGCTGTACCTGCGCGAACATGGCGTGCCGTTCGATACCCAGGTGCGCCGACTGCGCTACAGCCGCGACGACCAGCCCGAATACCCGGTGCTGCTGTTCGCCGCCGACGAGCTGCCGTTCGATCTCACCGTGCTGCCGCGCGATGCGCTGCGCCAGGCCCCGCTGGACCGCGCCGACGACCGGCCGATGCGGCGCGCGTCGCTGGCCCAGGTGGAAATGCTGCTCGACGAAGGCCCCGACGAAGCGTTCGAGCAGCGACTGGGCGCGGCATTGCGCTGAGCCGGACTGCCATCGCACAAAAAAGCCCCGGCCATGGCCGGGGCTTTTTTATCCCCGCGGGATGCCGCGATCAGCGTTTCGCGGTCGTCACGTAATCGCGTACGTCGGCACCGGTATAGACCTGGCGCGGGCGGCCGATGCGCGATCCGGGCGTTTCGTGCTGCTCGATCCAGTGCGCGATCCAGCCGGCGGTGCGCGCGATCGCGAACATCACGGTGAACATCTCGGTGGGGATGCCCAGCGCCTTGTAGATGATGCCGGAATAGAAGTCGACGTTCGGGTACAGCTTGCGCTCGACGAAGTAGTCGTCCTTCAGCGCCGCCTCTTCCAGCTTCATCGCCACTTCCAGCAGCGGGTCGTTGACGCCCAGCTCGGCCAGCACCTTGTGGCACATCTCGCGGATGATCTTCGCGCGCGGATCGAAGTTCTTGTACACGCGATGGCCGAAGCCCATCAGGCGGAA
Source organism: Rhodanobacter soli (assembly GCF_040548735.1). NCBI lineage: Bacteria > Pseudomonadati > Pseudomonadota > Gammaproteobacteria > Lysobacterales > Rhodanobacteraceae > Rhodanobacter > Rhodanobacter soli. Next base: position 1,212,153 of record NZ_JBEPSD010000001.1, read on the forward strand.
GCTGTCGTTCTTGTCCTTCGCGCGCAGGATCGCCGACTCGACGTTGTCCGGCGTGCCGATCTCCTGCAGCTGCTTGAGCACGGCCTCGTTGGCGCCGCCATGCGCCGGACCCCACAGCGCGGTGATGCCGGCGGCGATCGACGCGTACGGGTTCGCACCGGTGGAGCCGACCAGGCGCACGGTCGAGGTGGACGCGTTCTGCTCGTGGTCGGCGTGCAGGATGAACAGCAGGTCCAGCGCCTTGGCCGCGACCGGGCTCATCTGCAGCGGCTCGCTCGGCACCTCGAACATCATGTGCAGGAAGCGGTCGACGTACTCCAGGTTGTTGCGCGGATAGCGCATCGGCCAGCCGATCGAGTAGCGGTAGCAGGCGGCGGCGATCGTCGGCATCTTGGCGATCAGGCGGATCGCGGCGAGCTTGCGGTCGGCCGGATCGTCCACGTTGAGGTCGTCGTGGTAGAACGCCGACAGCGAGGCCACCGCGGCGGCCAGCATCGCCATCGGATGCGCGTCGTGGTGGAAGCCCTGGAAGAAGTTCTTCAGCGACTCGTGCAGCATCGTGTGATGCGCGACGTCGTGCTCGAACGTGGCGAACTCGGCCGGCTTCGGCAGCTCGCCGTTGAGCAGCAGGTAGGCCACTTCGAGGAAGCTGGAGTTCTCCGCCAGCTGCTCGATCGGGTAGCCGCGGTACAGCAGCACGCCCTTGTCGCCATCGATGTAGGTGATCGCGCTCTTGGTGCTGGCGGTGCTGCCATAGCCCGGGTCGTAGGTGAAGTGGCCGGTGTCCTTGTACAGCGTGGCGATGTCGATGCACGCCGGACCGAGCGTGCCGCTGACCAGCGGCAGTTCGCTGCTGCGGTTGTTCGACTCATCCACCAGCTTGACGGTCTTGGGATCGGACACGGAAACCTCCTTACATGTGGGTCGTCGTCGCCGGGAGCCGCGATGGCGGCGCCGGCCGGCGAAGGAATGCTTGGGCATGGCGTGCCGGGGAAAACACGCGATGCAACGGACGCGGTGACGTCAGTTCACTGACCATTATCGCACAAGGTCCCGTGTGCATTCGATGGCGAATGGTCGAATGCCGGGCACGAAAAGACACGGGGCAAGCCTGCGCCTGCCCCGTGTCTTGAATCGGATCTGCGCGACCGGCGTCAGGCGCCGGCTGCTGCCGTCACTTATTCCTTGACGGAACCCGCATAGCGGCGACGGAACTTGTCGACACGGCCGCCGACGTCCAGCGTCTTCTGCTTGCCGGTATAGAACGGGTGCGAATGGCTGGAGATATCCACCTTGATCAGCGGGTACTCGTTGCCGTCCTCCCACTTGATGGTTTCCTTGCTGGACATGGTCGACTTGGTCAGGAACGCGAAGTCGGACGACAGGTCCTGGAACACCACCGGGATGTAGTTCGGATGGATATCAGGCTTCATGGCTGGCTCTAAAGCGGTGGTGAAAAGAGCGGTATTGTAACGAGGAACCGGCTGCCCCTGCAAGTCGGCGGTCAGCCAGGCACGCCCAGCGCACGCCGCACCATCGCGGCAAAACGGGCCTGGTCCACCTCCAGCACGATGTTCGCCTGGGCCGGCCGGCCCAAGCGCGCACTCCAGTCGACCACGGTGGCGCCACGGGTCAGGCGGCCGTCCAGTTCCACGGCCACCGCCCGGGTTTCGCGCCGGGTGACGATCGAAGGATCGAGCGCCACCGCCATCGCCAGCGCGTCGGCGGCGATCACGCCACGACGGTCGTGCTTAGCGTTGTAGCGGCGCGCCGCCCCCATGATCTTGCCGAAGAAGTCCGCGCGCCGATCGCCGGCGGCCAGCCAGCCATCGAACTCGGCATCGTCGAAGGCATGCCGCAGGGTCGCCTCCCAATCGACCAGATCGAACGCGGGAAACGCCTCGAACACCACGTGCGCCGCTTCCGGATCGAAGCCGATGTTGAATTCGGCCGGCACCTTGCCGGTATTGCCGTGGCCGGTGACCGCGCCGCCCATCACCACCAGCCGCGCCACCCGCTCGGGCAAGCCCGGATCGAGCCGCAACGCCAGCGCCAGATTGGTCAGCGGGCCCAGCGCCACCAGGGTCAGCTCGCCCGGCCGTTCGCGGGTCAGCCGCAGCAGGGCCAGCGCGGCTGGCTCGTCGGCCAGCGCAGCCGCCGGCTCGGCGAAGCCGATGTCGCCAAAACCATCCTGGCCATGCACGAACGCGGCGTCCTCGTCCGCGGCGCGCACCAGCGGCGCGGCGCAGCCGGCGAATACCGGCGTGGCCGCGCCAGCCAGGTCGACCAGGGTGCGTGCGTTGCGCACGGTATGGGCGAGGCCCACGTTGCCGGCGGCGATGCTGAGGCCGGCGATGTCGGCATGTGCGTAGGCCATCAGGATGGCCAGCGCGTCGTCGACGCCTGGGTCGGTATCGATCAGGAGTTGCGGTTTGCTCATGGGCGTGTCTTATGGGTTTAGCCGCTCAGTGTATTCGATGGGAGCCAGCCATCACGCATGCGCGTAGCGCGCCGCGCCGCCGATCCAGCGCTCGATCAGTTGCCCGGTCTGCCGCGGGTGTTCGGCCAGCATGTGTTCGCCGACCTGCTGCACCGCCGGCAACAGGTGCGCGTCACGGGTGAGGTCGGCGATGCGGAAGCTGAGCTGGCCGGTCTGGCGGGTACCCAGCACCTCGCCCGGGCCGCGCAGTTCGAGATCCTTCTCCGCGATGCGGAAGCCGTCGTTGGTATCGCGCATCACCTGCAGCCGTTCGCGCGCCAGCTGGCCCAGCGGCGGCTGGTACAGCAGCACGCAATTGGAGGCCACCGCGCCGCGGCCGACCCGCCCGCGCAGCTGGTGCAACTGGGCCAGCCCCAGCCGCTCGCTGTTCTCGATCACCATCAGGCTGGCGTTCGGCACATCCACGCCCACCTCGATCACCGTGGTCGCCACCAGCACGGCCAGCGCGCCGGCCTTGAACGCGTCCATCACCGCCTGCTTTTCCTTCGGCTTCATGCGGCCGTGGATCAGGCCGACCTTGAAGCCGGCCAGCGCCGCGGAGAGTTCCGCGTGCGCCACTTCGGCCGCCTGCGCGCGCAGCTGCTCGGATTCCTCGATCAGCGTGCACACCCAGTACACCTGGCGTCCTTCGCCGCAGGCGGCGTGGATGCGCTCGATCACCTCGATCCGCCGCGCGTTCGAGATCGCGATGGTCTGCACCGGCGTGCGTCCGGGCGGCAGTTCGTCGATCGACGAGACGTCGAGGTCGGCATACGCGCTCATCGCCAGCGTGCGCGGGATCGGCGTGGCGGTCAGCACCAATTGGTGCGGAACCATCTCGCCATCCTTGCCCTTGTCGCGCAGCGCCAGCCGTTGCTGCACGCCGAAGCGGTGCTGCTCGTCGACGATCACCAGGCCGAGCCGCGCAAACGCCACGCCCTCCTGCATCAACGCATGCGTGCCGACCACCACCGGCGCACCCTCGGCCACCCGGGCCAGCGCCTGCTTGCGCGCCTTGCCGGTGACCTTGCCGGCCAGCCATTCCACCTCGACGCCGAGCGGCTGCAGCCAATGCCGGAAATTGTGCAGGTGCTGTTCGGCCAGCAGTTCGGTGGGCGCCATCAGCGCAACCTGATGTCCCGATTCCACCGCCGCCAGCGCCGCCAGCGCCGCGACCACGGTCTTGCCGCTACCGACGTCGCCCTGCACCAGCCGCAGCATCGGCCGGGACTGTGCCAGGTCGCGCTCGACTTCACGGCTGACCCGCTGCTGCGCGGCGGTCAGGCGGAACGGCAACCCGGCAAGCAACGGCTGGCGCAGAGCGCCGCTACCCTCCAGCTTCGGCGCATGCCGACGCCGCAGCGCCGCGCGCATGCGCTTCAGGCTCAGGTGCTGGGTCAGCAATTCCTCGAACGCCAGTCGCTGCTGTGCCGGATGCTGGCCCAGCATGAGCTGGCCCAGGTGGGCGTCCGGCGGCGGCCGGTGCACGTACAGCAGCGCATCGCGCAATGACGTCAGGCCGTGCCTGGCGCACAGCTCGGGCGGGATCAGCTCCAGTTGCGCGGCCGGCGGCAGCAACGCCAGCGCCTTGCCGATCACCCCGGCCAGCCGTTTCGTGCCCAGCCCCTCGGTGGTCGGATAGACCGGACTGAGCAACTCGTCGACCGCGGCGGCCACGTCGCCGCTCAGGCGCTGGTAGTTCGGGTGCACCATCTCCAGGCCCTGCGCGCCGTGCCGTACTTCGCCATAGCAGAGCAGGCGCGTTCCCGGCAGTAGTTGCTCGGCCTGTGCCCGGTTGAAGTGGAAGAAGCGCAGCAGCAGGGTCTGCCGGCTGGCGTCGCCGATCGCCACCTTCAGTTGCGGGCGATAGCGGAAGCCGCGCTCGACCGCTTCGACCACACCCTCGACCTGCGCCCGTTCGCCCACGCGCAGGTCGGCGATCGCGGTGATCCGGGTCTTGTCCTCGTAGCGCAGCGGCAGGTGGAACCACAGGTCCTGCACCCGCTCCAGCCCGAGCCGGGCCAGCGATGCGGCCAGCGCCGGGCCGACACCCGGCAGCGCGCCAACCGGCGTGATGCCCGGATCGGTACCGACGGCGGAAGCGGGACGGGCGGTGCGGGTGGCCATGACCTGCAAGCCTAACCGAGCGCCGTCTCTTGTCGTAAGCCGAACGCCGACACCGGCTGTCGGCGTGGGGCGCCGACCGGACTCAGTCCAATACCATCACCGCGTCGACTTCGACCTGCGCTGCCTTCGGCAGGCCGGACACCTCGATGGTGGAACGCGCCGGATACGGCTGCTGGAAGTATTCGGCCATCACCGCATTGACCGCGGCGAAGTTCGTCAGGTCGGTGACGTAGATGCCGACACGCACGATCTGCGCCAGCGAACCGCCGGCCGCCGCGGCCACCGCGGTGAGGTTGTCGAATACCCGCCGCGTCTGCGCCGTGATGTCGCCCTCGACCAGCGCACCGGTGCCCGGGTCCAGCGGAATCTGGCCGGAGAAGTACACGGTATTGCCGGCACGCACGGCCTGCGAATACGGACCGATCGCGGCGGGGGCTTTCTCGGTGGAGATGATGCTGCGGGACATGGTATTGCCTCGAGTGGCCAGTGAAGAGAAGTGAAAAACGAGTGGGTATGTTACCAGTCTGCCGTTTCCCGCTTCCTTCCACTCACTCCTACAAGGGATAGCGGTAGGCGCCGCTGACCACGCCGGTGCGGCGCACGCGGCGGATCACGTCGGCCAGGTGCTTGCGGCTCTTCACTTCCATCGCGAACAGCAAGGTCGCGGCGGCGGAATCGCGCTCGACGTATTCCACGTTCTCGATGTTCGAGTCGGCGGCGGCGATCGCGGCGGCCACGGTGGCCAGCACGCCGGGGCGGTTGATCACCTCGATGCGCAGCTCGGCGCGGTAGTCGCCCTGCACGTCGCGATCCCACTCGATCGCCACGCACCGCTCGGGCGACTTGCGCAGCTCGATCACGTTCGGGCACTCCTCGCGATGCACCACGATGCCCTTGCCCGAGGACAGGTAACCGATGATGTCGTCGCCCGGCAGCGGATGGCAGCAGTTGGCGAAGCTCAGCACGCCGCGCTCGGCGCCGGTGATGCGGATCTTCTCGTGCGCGTGCGCCGACGCGTGCGGCTTGCCCGCCTTCTTGCCGCGCGACGCCAGCAACTGGCTGGCGACCACGTCGGGCATGCGGTTGCCCAGCGCGATGTCGGACAGCAGCTCCTCCAGCCGCTTCAACTTGGAGGTTTCCAGGAAGCGGTCCAGCACCGCCGCAGGAATGCCGTCCAGGCTGCTGCCCTGCGCGTCCAGCGCGCGGTCGAGCATGCGGTGGCCGAAGTCCACCGCGTCCTCGTGCTGCAGGTGTTTCAGGTATTGGCGGATCGCGGTGCGCGCCTTGCCGGTGACGACCACTTCCAGCCAGGCCGGGTTCGGCACCGCCGACGGCGCAGTGATGATCTCCACTAGCTGGCCCGACTCCAGCCTGGTGCGCAACGGCAGCAGCTTCTTGTCGACCCGCGCGGCCACCGCATGGTCGCCCACGTCGGTGTGCACGGCGTAGGCGAAATCCAGGGCGGTGGCGTTGCGCGGCAGCGACAGGATGTCGCCGCGCGGGGTGAACAGGTAGACCTCGTCGGGGAACAGGTCGATCTTGACGTTCTCGATGAACTCCGACGACGACACGGTACTCGCCGAGCTGTCGACCAGCGAGGACAACCATTCGCGTGCCCGTGCCTGCGCGCTGTTGGCCGGGCCCGAATCGGTCTTGTAGGCCCAGTGCGCGGCCACGCCGCGCTCGGCCACCGAATCCATCTCGGCGGTGCGGATCTGCACCTCGATCGGCGCCCCGAACGGACCCAGCAGCACGGTGTGCAGCGACTGGTAGCCGTTCGCCTTCGGGATGGCGATGAAATCCTTGAAGCGGCGATCGACCGGCTTGTACAGCGCGTGCACCACGCCGAGCGCCATGTAGCAGCTCATCGCGCTGTCGACGACCACGCGGAAACCGTAGACGTCCATCAACTGGGCGAAGCTCTTGTGATCGCCGCGCATCTTCGAATAGATGCTCCACGGCGACTTGATCCGGCCGACCACGCGCGCCGGCAGGTGGTCGGCGGCCAGCCGCGCGGAGAGCGCCGCCTCGATCTTGCCCATCGCCTCGCGCCGGTTGCCCAGCGCGGCGCGGATGCGCTCGCTGATCACCCGGTAGCGGTCCGGGTACAGCGCGCGGAAGCCCAGGTCCTGCAGCTCCGCCTTGAACTTGTTCATGCCGAGACGTTGTGCGATCGGCGCGTAGATCTCCAGCGTCTCGCGCGCGATGCGGCGGCGCGAGGGCGCATCCTTGGCGCCGAGCGTGCGCATGTTGTGCAGGCGGTCGGACAGCTTGATCAGGATCACGCGGATATCACGTGCCATCGCCAGCAGCATCTTGCGGAAGCTTTCCGCGTCAGCCTCCTGGCGGCTGCCGAAGCGCATCTTGTCCAGCTTGGTGACGCCGTCGACCAGTTCGGCCACGACCTCGCCGAATTCGGCAGCCAGCGCCTCGCGGCTGAGCTCGGTGTCTTCCAGGGTGTCGTGCAGGATCGCCGCGATGATCGTCTCGGCATCCAGCCCCAGTTCGGCCAGAATCCCGGCCACCGCGACCGGGTGGGTGATGTACGGCTCGCCGCTCTTGCGCTCCTGCCCGGCGTGCGCCTGTGCGCCGATCTGGAACGCGCGCAGCACGCGCTCGACCTGCGCGTCGGGCAGGTAGGCAATACGTTCTTTCAGCGCCAGCGCGTACGGCGGCAGCGCGGACAGGTCGACCGTGGCGGGGTGGCTGGCCGCAGTCATCGGGGCCTTGCGCCTGGTCAGGCGCTCACCTCGTTGCAGGAACTTCCAACGGTTGCCAAATGCGCGCAGTCCGTCGCACCGGACGTGCCGGTGCGACGGGTACGCGTGCTACAGCAACCGCCGTCCATCAGTCGTCGCCGCCCTTGGACAGGTCGTCGTCGACCTCGGCCGCGGCCCACTCCAGCGCTTCGCGCTCGGCGCGCTCGCGTTCGGCCTTGTCGATCTGGTCGATCGTGGCCTGGTCGATGCGGCGGGCAGCGATCTCGCGCAGCGCCAGCACGGTCGGCTTGTCATGATCGGGATTGACCGCCGGTTCGGCGCCCTTTTCCAGCTGGCGCGCGCGCTTGGTCGCCATCAATACCAGCTCGAAACGGTTGTCGACCACCTCGAGGCAGTCCTCCACGGTAATACGTGCCATGCGAAATCCTTAGGGAATAGTGACTTATATGATCTGACAGTGTAGCCAGCGGGTGCTTTGCTGGCAATGCGCGCGACGCGTATCATGGTGGGCTGGCCACGGGCCGGCACGCACCTCATGGAAGCAGGCTGAAAGCCGTGCACGATATAAAACCAGACAGTACACTTACTGTCCCCCCGACGCGAATCCCCGCACCGATGCCCTCACCGCTTCGATTTCCCTTATTGAGCCGTTGGTTGCCCGTACTCGCGATTGCGCTGCTGGCCGGCTGCACCATCGCCAAGCCGCGCACCGACGACCCGCTGGAGAAGTACAACCGCGGCGCGTACAAATTCAACGACGCGGTGGACAAGGCGGTGATCCGGCCGGTTGCGCTGGGCTACCGCAAGGTGACCAACCCGCCCGTACGGCGTTCGTTCAGCGACTTCTTCACCAACATCCGCATGCCGGTCACGGTCGCCAACGACCTGCTGCAGGCACGCCCGAAGCAGGCGCTGCAAAGCACCGGCCGTTTCCTGGTGAACCTGACCCTGGGCATCGGCGGCTTCTTCGACCCGGCCAGCCAGCTTGGCCTGCCGCTGGAAGACAACGACTTCGGCGTCACCCTGGCGCGCTGGGGCGCCCCGGAAGGCGACTACCTGATGCTGCCGCTCCTCGGCCCCAGCACCGTGCGCGACATCTGGCAGCGTCCAGTGGACAGCTACTTCTTCGATCCGCTGACCCTGTTCGCCAACAACCACCACTACAACGGCCTGCAGTACATGCCGCAGATGATGTACCTGGTGACGATCCGCTCGCGCGCGATCGACGCGGAGGGCTTCCTGCAGTCCGCCTACGATCCCTACGTGTTCATCCGCGACGCGTACCGCCAGCAGCGCCTGTACAAGATCTACGACGGCAACCCACCGGTCGAGATCATCCAGCAGATGCAGGGGCTGGACGAGCAGAACTTCGACCCCGAGGAACTGCTGGACCAGCAGCACCAGTGGGAAAGCAAGCATCCGGGCAAGGCGACCCAGCAGCCATAGGCGGGTACCGAACCGACATGAAGAAGGGGCCGCGAGGCCCCTTCTTCGTTGCTGCCCTCCGTGGGCGATCAGGCGATCAGGCGATCGACCTCGCAGACCTGCGCCAGCGCCTGCATGCCGGCCGGCATGTGCACGACCTGCAGCGCCTGTCCACGCCGGGCAGCCTCGGCCGCAACCGCCAGCACGCAGGCGAGCCCTGCGCTGTCGCTGTGGCGCACGCCGGCCAGATCAAGATGCGACACGGCACCGCCGGCCAGGGCGGACTGGATCGCCTGCAGCGCCGCTGCCGCGGTGTCGAAGCTCAGCTCGCCGCGCACGCCCAAGGTGCCGGGCGTGCCGGTGTCCAGTTGGAACCCGTGTCCGGCCGCCGCCGTCACGGCTTGTCCTTGTTGTCCTTGGCCATCGTCTCCAGCGCCTTGGAGCCCTGGGTCTCGAGGTTGGTGATCAACTGGTCGATGCCGACCTTGCGGATTTCTGCGTCCACCTGGTTGCGGTAGTTGGTGACGTAGGAAATGCCCTCGATGATCACGTCGTAAGCCTTCCAGTCGCCGCTGCGGCCCTTGCGGAACGCATAGTCGATCGACACCAGCTTGCCGTCGTCCAGCACCACTTGGGTGCGCACCACGGTGCGCTTGTCGTTGAGGTCGCCCTTGAACGGCAACACCTTGACCCGGCCGCGGGTGTAGTTGAGCAGGCCCTCGGCGTAGCGATGCGTGATCGAGTTGTAGAACGCCCGCGCGAAGCGCTCGCGCTGCGCCGGGGTGGCTTCGCGGGCATGCTGGCCGAGCACCAGGATCGAGGCGTAGTCGATGTCGAAGTGCGGCAGGAACACCTCGTCGATGACGCTGATCAGCTTTTCCTGGTTCTTCTTCAATTCGTCGCGATGCCCCTCGATCGCCGTGGCCAGCTGGTCGGCGATGGCCTGCACGACCTCCACCGGGGCCTGCTGGGCGGTGGCCGGGGCAGCAGCATCCGCTTGGGCGAACGCCGGAACGGCAATGACGGCGCCAAACGCGATGGCGGTGGCAAGAGCCAGTCTGCGCAACATGGGTAACTCCTTCAGCAGAACCGGCTCAGCGAGCCGGTGGGGATAGCGGGCTATTTGTTGCCGTTGCCGGCATCTTTCTTGTCACTGGGCGAACCGTTGACCAGGAACTTGCCGATCAGGTCTTCCAGCTGCATCGCGGACTGGGTCAGGATCATCTCGTCGCCGTCCTTGAGCGAGTCGGGCGAACCGCCCGGCTGGATCGCAACATACTGGCTGCCGATCAAACCGCTGGTGAACACCGCGGCGGACGAATCGTCGGGAATCGCGTCGTAGCGCTTGTCGATCGACAGCACGACCTCGGCATTCAGCTTGACCGGATCGGCATGCACCGACTGCACGCTGCCGATCACCACGCCGGCCATCTTCACCGGCGCACCGGCCGAAAGCGTGCCGACATTGGTGAAGGCCGCCTTCACCGCGTAGCTGCCGCCGACATTGTCGACCACGCCACCGGCGCCGAAGAACTTGCCGAGCATCTCTTCCAGCGGCTCGGTCGACTTGGTTCGCGCCAGCGTGCCAGCCGCCGTCACGAACTGCTTCGAGGTGCCGTACTGGATGCCCACGTACTGGTCGCCGAGCAGGCCACTGGTGAAGATGGTCGCCACCGAGTCCTGCGGGATCCGGTTGTAGTTCTTGTCGATCGACAGCTTCACGTCGGCCACGTCGTGGCCCGGCTTCAACGTGATCGACTGCACCTGGCCGACCCGCACGCCGGCGATCTTCACCGGCGCGCGCTCCTTCAGCTGGCCGATGTTGGTGAACTGCGCCTCGACGGTGTAGCTGTCGCCCTGGTGCACGTTCGCCACCGAACTGGTCTGGGTGGCCAGGTAGGCCAGCGCGGCGAAGCCCAGCACGATGAACAGGCCGGTGCCGACGGCATACGAACTTCTCGGTTGGCTCACGGCAGAATCCTCGGGAAACGATAGGTCATGGCAGTCACATCAGGAAAGCGGTGAGTACGAAGTCCAGCGCCAGGATCGCGATCGACGAGGCGACCACGGTACGCGTGGTGGCGTAGGCCACCCCTTCGCTGGTCGGCGGCGTGGTGAAGCCCTGGAACACGGCGATCAGCGATACCACCGCGCCGAATGCCAGGCTCTTCAGCAGCACGCCGTTGACGATGTCGGTATGCACGTCGACCTGGGCGGTCATGTTCGACCAGAACGTGCCGTTGTCCACCCCCAGCCAGGTCACCCCGACCAGGTGGCCGCCGAAGATCGCCATGGCGCAGAACACGCAGCACAGCAGCGGCATCGCGATCAGCCCGGCCAGGAAGCGCGGCGTGGCGACGTAGGCGATCGGGTCGACCGCCATCATCTCCATCGCGTCGATCTGGTCGGTGGCGCGCATCAGGCCGATCTCGGCGGTGATCGAGGTGCCGGCACGGCCGGCGAACAGCAGCGCGGTCACCACCGGACCCAGCTCGCGATACACCGACAACGCCACCACCATGCCGCTGGCCGAGGTGCCGCCGAAGATCGACAGCACGTGGTACAGCTGCAGCATCAGCACCATGCCCACGAACAGGCCGCAGACCATGATGATGGTCAGGCTCATCGCGCCGACGAACCACAGCTGGCGGATCGTCTCGCGCACGTAGCGGAAGCTGCGCGGAACCGCCGCCAGCAGGGTCAGCAGGAACAGGCCGCAGGCGCCGATCTGCGCCAGCGACTGGCTCACCACGTTGTTGCGTTGCGGCTCGCGCACGTTCATTTCGCCGCTCCGGCAAAGCCCAGGGCCTGCGCCAGATCGCCGGCCGGGTACTGGAACGGCACCGGGCCGTCGGCTTCGCCGCCGAAGAACTGGCGCGTCCACGCCGAACCGTCGTTCGCTATGGTCTTCGGGTCGCCCTGCGCCACCACCTTGCCGTTCGCGATCAGGAACACATGGTCGGCGACCCGCTGCACGGCGGCCAGCTCGTGCGCCACCAGCACGCTGGTGATGCCGAGCGTCTGGTTGAGCGTGCGGATCAGTTTCAGCACCTGGTTCAGCGCCACCGGGTCGAGCCCCACGAACGGCTCGTCGTACAGGATCAGCATCGGGTCGAACACGATCGCCCGGGCCAGCGCGACGCGACGCGCCATGCCACCGGACAGCTCGTTCGGGGTCAGCCGCGCGGCGCCACGCAGGCCCACCGCCTGCAGCTTCAGCAGCACCAGGTCGCGGATCAGCACCTCGGGCAACTTCGTGTGCTGGCGCAGCGGAAACGCCACGTTCTCGAACACGTCGAAGTCAGTCAGCAGGGCCGAGTTCTGGAACAGGTAGCCGATCCCCTCGCGCAGCTTGTACAACTGCTCGCGCGACAGCTCGGCCACGTTCTCGCCATTGACACGGATCTCGCCGGCGTCGGCACGCATCTGCCCGGTGATGTGCTTGAGCAGGGTGGTCTTGCCGGTGCCGCTGGGGCCCATGATCGCGGTGACCTTGCCGCGCGGGATGTCCAGATCCAGCGCGTCGAAGATGGTCTTGCCGTTGAGCACCGTGGTCAGGCCACGGATCCGCACCAGGGCGGGGTCGTCAGGCGTGGTGCGAACGGGTTCGGTCATGGGTGGCGGCAGCGATGGGGAAGCGGACAAGGTAGCGGAAGCGCTGTTCGAAGGCCATGTGATGGATGGGCGGTCACTCAGGCCCCGGCGGCCAGCAGCTCGCCGATCAGCGCCTCGTGCCGTTGCCACTGCAGCGCGCTGCGCAGGCGCACCGCCCGCACGATCGCCTGCAGCCCGCCCAGCGCCTCGTCGAACACGTCGTTGACCAGGATGTAGTCGAACTCGTGCGCGTGGGCGATCTCGCCGCGCGAATTGCGCAGCCGGCGCTCGATCACCTCGGCGCTGTCCGAACCACGACCGCGCAGGCGCCGTTCGAGTTCAGCCCGCGACGGCGGCAGGATGAACACGCTGACGCAGTCGGGTTTGCTGCGGCGGATCTGCTGGGCGCCCTGCCAGTCGATCTCCAGCAGCACGTCGCGCCCCTGCCCCAGCAGTTCCTGCACGGTGGTGCGCGAGGTGCCGTACAGGTTGCCGTGCACCTCGGCGTGCTCCAGGAAGACGCCCTCGGCGATCTCGCGCTCGAACTCGGCGCGCTCGACGAAGTAGTAATGCCGTCCGTACGTCTCGCCCGGCCGCGGCGGCCGCGTGGTGTGCGACACCGACAGCGAGATCGCGCTCTCGCGCTCGAGCAGCGCGTTGACCAAGGTGGACTTGCCGGCGCCGGAGGGCGCAGCGACCACGAACAGCGTGCCTTCGATGGGAACAGTCATGGCAAACCTGGGCCAACCTTCACGCATGACGTTTCTCGAGCTCGCCCCGGCAGGTCGGCGAAAATTCGGCTGCAACAGAACGGGGCGATCAGCTTCATCGAGCCAGTATACCGGGACCGCGGCCGACACTCGCGCGCTGGCCCGGCAAGCCACCTATTTTATGGCTGGACACACATGCGACGCGCTGACTACCCTCAGTCGTTGGGGTCGACCGCCTCACCCAGGCTTTGCAGTGACGCCAGTTCGATCGCGCGCAGTACGCGAACGGCTGCCGCGCCATCTTTCTCGCTGATCTGCGCCAACACCTGCTGACGAAACGTCGCCAGCGCGGCATTCAGTTTCTTGGCCAGGGCGCGCCCTTCCCTGGTGAGATGAAGCGTCCGCGCGCGGCGATCGACCGGGTCGGCCCGCCGCTCCAACAGGCCCACCGCCTCCAGCTTGTCGAGCGAACGCACCAGCGCGGCGTTGTCCACGCCGATCGCGTCGGCCACGACGTTCTGCCGCACGCCATCGCCGATTTCCGCTACCGCCAGGATCGGCGCACCCGCCGACAGCGACACGCCAAGGCTCTCGAAAGCCTTGCCCACGGCGCGGCACCACAGCCGCCCGACCGGCATCAGGATCCAGGTCAGGGTCTCATTCCAGGTCGTCTTGTCATCCATCAAAGTTGACTAGTCAATAATTGAGGTGTAAACATAATTGCATAAATCCGAGGTTGAAGAACGGACTGTTGGACAACGGCCTCATCTCCCCAAGTACATCCCCCAGGTAGCGGACTGGACCGGAAGCACTCGCCGCGACCCATACCCCAGAGGCGCATAAAGAATGAACGAACAAGTCAAGGTACCGCATGCACGCGAAGTTTTCATCGCCAGCCGGTGGCAACAACCGCGTGGCGAGGCCTCGCTGGTGAAGGTGATCTCCGCGCACAGCGAAGATGTCATCTGCGAGCTTCCGGACGCGTCCATCGACGATGCCGCGCACGCCGTGGAACAGGCAAGGGCCGCGTTCGAACAGGGTGAGTGGCCGCGCCTGACGGTAGAGCAGCGCCTGCAATTCGCCACCCGTTTCCGCGACGCATTGGCGTCGATGGAAGGCTTCGAGAAGGCCTGGGCGATCGAGGGCGGCATGCCGATCACCACGGTCAAGGCCATGTACGGCATGTCTATGTTCGGCATCGACGACGTGCTGGGGCTGGCCACCGAGATTCCGCTGAGCGAGATCCGCGAAACGCGCGCTGGTCGGGTCGAGGTCAGGCACGAGCCGCTGGGCCCAGTGCTGGCGATTCTCACTTACAACGGTCCGCTCGCGGAACTGGGCATGAGCGTGTTCCCGGCACTACTCACGGGTAACCCGGTGGTGGTCAAGCTGCCGCCGGAAAACCGCATGATTGGCCACTTCATGGCCGATGCGGCGGCGCAGGCCAGCTTCCCCGAAGGCGTGCTGACCATCATTACCGCCGGTGCCGAAGTCAGCAAATACCTGGTCGCCCACCATGACATTGATGCGGTGCATTTTACCGGTGGCAATGAGGTTGGTGCCGAAGTCGGCGCGGTTTGCGCGCAGCGCATGGCACGAGTGACGCTGGAGCTGGGCGGAAAGTCGGCCGCGATCGTGGCCGACGACGTCGACATGGACGAGACTGTGCCCAAGCTGGTGCGCAGCATGACAGCGTACATGGGCCAGGTCTGTGTCACCACCAGCCGCATCCTGGTCTCGCGCAAGCGCCACGATGAACTGGTCGAAAAGCTTTCGAAGGCGCTCGCGGCCATGCGTATCGGCCCGCCGCAGGATCCGAAAACCGAGTTCGGGCCGATGGTTAGCGAACGCGTGCGCGCCCGCTCCGAGGGCTTTATCGAGCGGGCGGTGGCCGCAGGCGCAAAGATCGCCACCGGCGGCAAGCGCCCGGAAGGTTTCGAGTGCGGCTTCTACATCGAGCCGACCCTGCTGGTGAACGTCAGCAATGACATGGAGATCGCGCAGAACGAAGTATTCGGGCCGGTTTACTGCGTCATCCCCTACGACGACATCGACGATGCCGTGCGCATCGCCAACGACTCGCGCTTCGGCCTGTATGGCGCAGTGCTGACCAACGACGAGAAGCTCGCCTATGACGTCGCCTACCGGGTCCGTTCGGGCTCGTTCGGCATCGGCGGCGCCTTTCCCATGCTGATCGCGCCGTATGGCGGCATGAAGCAGTCCGGTTGGGGCTACGTCGGCAGCCGCGAGGGATATCTCACGCTGACCAACATCAAGTCGATCGTGCTTCCGGTGGCCGCATAAGGCCATCGGTAGGTGCCGCGGCCAGCAGCGCGCGGCACCACTTCCCACAGCCCTCCCCCGGCCACGGGCAGCCATCGTGTAAGGGCTCTCTGATACGAGGCAATTACCATGGAATACGACTACATCATCATTGGCGCCGGCTCGGCGGGCGCCACCGTCGCCGCGCGGTTGTCCGAGAACCCGGACACGACCGTGCTGCTGCTTGAGGCCGGCCCCGAGGACCGCAGCTACTGGACGAAGATCCCGCTCGGCTTCGCCAAGATCATCTTCAATCCACGCTACATGTGGAATCACGAGTCCGAGCCCGAACCGGGCCTCAAGAACCGGCGCGTCGGCCTGCCGCATGGCAAGGTGATCGGTGGCTCCAGTTCGATCAACGGCCTGGTCTATGTCCGGGGCGATCCCTACGACTACCAGACCTGGGAGCGTCAGGGCGCCAAGGGCTGGGGCTATGACGATGTCCTGCCTTATTTTCGCAAGAATGAAACCTGGATCGGCGGCGCCAACGCTCTGCACGGTGGTGACGGCCCGATCGCGGTGGAAAATGCACGCTGGCGGACGCCGCTGGCCGAAGCCTTCATCGCTTCCGCCCAACAAGCACTGGGCATTCCCCGCAACGACGATTTCAACGGCGCGACCCGCGAAGGCGCCGGTTACTGGCCGCTGAACACCCGACGTGGCCGCCGTTCGTCCACCGCCGAGGCGATGATCAAGCCCAATCGGCATCGTCCCAACCTTCATGTTCTCGCCGAGGCCACGGTCAGCAAGATCGAATTCGACGGTCGCGAGGCCACGGGCGTCGTCTACGAGCGGAGCGGCCAAACCCATCGCGCCGCCGCCCGGCGCGAGATCATTCTCAGCGCTGGTGCACTGTTGACGCCGCAGTTGCTGCAGCTATCCGGCGTCGGCCCGGCCGACCTGCTGGCACGCAACGGCATTCCGGTGGTCCACGCCCTGGAAGGTGTCGGCGAGAATCTGATGGATCATTTGCAGGTAGGCCGCTTCTACTCGACGTCCAGCCCGGACACGTTCAACGTGCGGGTGCGTAACGTTTTTGCCCAGGCGCTGGCGGGGATGAATTATTATCTCGGCCCGCGCAACGGCGTGCTCACTGTCGGCGCGGCAGCCGGCGGAGCCTTTTTCAAGACGCGCCCGGACGTCGTCGCGCCGGACATCCAGCTCCACTTCATTCCCTTCACGCCCGGTGACAAGGGCTGGGATCTTGGCAAGGGATCTGGCATCCGCCTGTCCGCCTATCAGAGCCGCCCCGAGAGTCGCGGCCATGTGCGCATTACCTCGCCTGACGCGAAGGTCATGCCAACGGTGCAATTCAATCACCTCAGCACCGAAACCGATGTGCGCACCATCCTGGATGCGATGAAGATGGTCCGGCGTATCGCCGAGGCCGAACCGTTCCGCCAGTTCGACCTGAAGGAGACCACGCTTGGGCCGGTCGACGATGAGGAACTGCTCGACTATATCCGCACCAACGCCGACACCGCCTTCCACTATTCCGGAACAGCGCGGATGGGCGTCGACGACCTGGCCGTGGTCGATCCCGAGCTTCGCGTGCGCGGCGTGAATCGTCTGCGCGTGATCGACGCCTCGGTCATGCCGACCATTGTTTCGGGCAACACCAATGTCGCGACCCTGATGATTGCTGAAAAGGGCGCCGACCTCATCAAAGCCGGCTGATCCTCATTTCATCTGGCCATCAGGAGAACTTCATGAGCAACAAGCGCATCCGTGTCGGCGTGATCGGCCTCAACCCTGGCATCCACTGGGCCGCCTCGGCCCATATGCCGGCACTGGCGGCCCTGCCCGACGATTACGAAGTGGTCGGCGTCGCCAACACCAGCCTTGCCAGCGCGGGGCGTGCCGCTCAGGCGTTCGGGCTGCCGCATGCCTTCGAGAGCGCCCAGGCGCTGGTGGACTCGCCCGATATCGACTTGGTGGTGGTCACCGTCAAGGTGCCGCACCACCATGCGCTGGTGATGCCGGCGCTGAAGGCCGGCAAGCACGTCTATTGCGAGTGGCCGCTCGGCAACGGCCTGGCCGAGGCGCGCGAGCTGGCCGATCTCGCCGAGGCACGTGGCGTGGTGGCCGCGGTCGGTACGCAGATGCGGGTTGCGCCGGAGATCGAACACCTGCGCGACCTCATCGCCAGCGGCTACGTCGGCGAGGTGTTGTCGACCACGCTGGTGGGCAGCGGCGGGCAGTGGGGCGGGCAGACGGATGCCGCGCACGCGTATCTCGACGACCGCCGCAATGGTGCGACCATGCTCAGCATTCCGCTCGGACATACGCTGGCCGGCTTTCGCGATGTGCTGGGTGACTTCGGGAGTTTGTCCGCGCGGCTGATCAACCGCCGCAAGACGGCGCACATCACCGACACCGGGGAAACCATCCCGAGGACCACGCCCGACCAGGTCCTCGTCCACGGCGCCCTCGAGAGCGGCGCCGCGTTCTCGATCCACTACCGCGGCGGCGTCTCCCGCGGCATCAACCTGTTGTGGGAGATCAACGGCAGCAAGGGTGTCATCCAGGTGACTGGCGCCAGCGGCCATGCCCAGATGGTGCAGTTGTCGGTCCGCGGCGCCACCGGCGCTGCGACCGAGCTTGCGCCGTTAATGCCGCCCACCAGCGCCCATGAGGGCTGGCCGGACGATGTGGTGGTGGGCAACGTGGCGCGCATCTACGGGTTGATCGCCCGTGACATCCGCGACGGCACGCGCTCGGCACCGAGCTTCCGTGACGCCGTTGCACTGCATGAAACCCTGGAGGCGATCGAGCGCTCGGCGGCCGCAGCAGACCCGTCGATTTGATCCCATTCCCCCACCACCTCGCCACGCGTCGCCGTCGCAGGCGATGGCCTAGGTGCCCCTGATTCGAGGTAACTGGCATGGAATACGACTACATCATCATTGGCGCCGGCGCGGCCGGCTGTGTACTGGCGAATCGTCTTTCGGAGAACCCCGCCAACCAGGTCCTGTTGCTTGAGTGGGGTGGCCAGGACCGCCACCCGATGATCCCGATCCCCAAGGGATTTTTCTTCACGATGCAGGACAAGCGCGTCGCCACGCATTACGCGACCCAGCCGGTCGGCCCGACCCACGTGGTCGAACAGTGGGCGCGCGGCAGGGTCATCGGCGGCTCCACCGCGATCAACGGTCTGGTCTGGAACCGTGGTTGGGCGCAGGACTATGACGCGATCGAGGCTGCCGGCAATCCGGGCTGGGGCTGGAAGGATTTCCTGCCGGTGTTCAAGCGCATGGAAGATCACCAGTTGGGTGCCTCGGACGTGCGTGGCGTCGGCGGCCCGATCAAGGTCGAGGTAGCGACCAAACGCGAGCCCACCTGCGAGACGATGATCAGCGCCGGCGAGAAGCTGGGCTGGAAGCGCGTCGCCGATCCCAACGGTAGCGACGACGAGCGCATCGGCTACGTGGCCTC
Source organism: Rhodanobacter soli (assembly GCF_040548735.1). Classification (NCBI taxonomy): domain Bacteria; kingdom Pseudomonadati; phylum Pseudomonadota; class Gammaproteobacteria; order Lysobacterales; family Rhodanobacteraceae; genus Rhodanobacter; species Rhodanobacter soli. The sequence goes on from NZ_JBEPSD010000001.1 coordinate 1,230,965, forward strand.
CAACGTCAAGCACGGCACCCGCGACGCGGCGGCGCGCGGTTTTCTGCACCCGGCCGAGCATCGTCCGAACCTGAAAATCGTGATCAAGACCAAGGCCGACCGCCTGCTGTTCGAGGGCAATCGTGTCGTCGGTGTACTCGCCCTCAGCGACGGCAAGCCGGTCGAGTTCCGTGCGCGCAAGGAAGTGATCGTGTCCTGCGGCACGCTGGAAAGCCCGCTGCTGCTGGAGCGCTCGGGGATCGGCCATGGGCCGGTGCTGGCCAAGGCCGGCGTGCCGCTGCGGATCGAGAGCCCGAACGTCGGCGAGCGCCTGCGCGAACACCGCGGCGTCAACTTGCAAGCCGTGCTCAAGGACGGGTTGGGCTACAACCACCTGCTCAATACGACGTTCCGGCAAGCGATCACCGGCGCGAAGTTCCTGCTGCAGCGTAACGGGCCGCTCGCCGTGGGCGGGTACGACGTCATCGCGTACTTCAAATCTACGCCCGAGCTCGAGCGCCCGGATGTGATGGTGCTGATGGCCCCGCAATCCACCGCGGCCGCCGGCCTCACCGAGGGAAAGGTCGCGCTCGCCAAGGAGGCGGGAATGATGGCAGTGGGCTACCAGCTGCGTCCCACCAGCGAAGGCTCGATCCATATCAGCAGCGCCGACCCCGACGCCGCGCCGGTGCTTGACCCGAACTATCTGAGCAGCACGATCGACCGGGAAGTCACCGTCAGCATCATCCCGAAGATCCGCGAATGGATGGCCCGCAGTCCGCTAGCCGAACAGATCGTGAAGGAGCGCGTGCCGGGCAAGGGCGTGCAGACGCCGGCGCAATTGCTCGACACCGCGTTCTCGCAAGGCTCGCCCGCTTATCACGCGGTCGGCACCTGCGCGATGGGACCGAACGCCGACGACGTGGTCGATCCGCGGCTGCGCGTGCGCGGCGTGCAGCGGCTGCGCGTGGTGGACCTGTCGGTATTCCCGACCATCACCGCCGGCAACACCACCGCACCGACGATGGCGCTGGCATGGCTGGCGGCGGACCGGATTCTGGAAGACAACCCGGCCTGAGTCCGCAAGCCAGCGCGCCACCTGTCACGGCGTACATGCAGGCTGTCCCCTCGGACGGCCTGCATGGCCGATCCATCCCGACCGTTTTGTCTGCCGCCACGGCGGCGGCACGAATAATCGTTGACAAGACAACAATTGCCTAGTTATCTTTATAGACTGCATACGCCAGAATCCTCATGACTTTACGATCCGACGCCTTGTACGCCCTCACCAATGCGCTGCAACCGGTGCGCCGCACCTGGCAGCAGGCGGCTAGCACGGTGTTGATCGAACCGGGCGTGTCACAGCCGCTGGCGCGCTTGGTGCTGCATGTCGCGCGACTGGGTGACGGGGCGCAGCAAAGCGTGCTCGCCGACGAGATGGGCGTGCATCCGGCGACCCTGGTACGCCTGCTCGATCAGGCGGAGCAGTTGCAGTTGCTTGAGCGACGCAACGCGCCGGCCAACCGACGGATCAAGACGATCCATCTGCAAGCAGACGGGCGCCGGCTCGCCGCGCAGATGGAGCGCGCCGTGGGGGTGTTACGCGAAACGCTGCTGGCCGATATTCCCCTCGACGACCTCGAGACGGCCACCTGCGTCCTGCGCACCCTGGGCGATCGCGCGCGCGACCATGCCGGGGAATCCGCGGCCGACACCGAGTGAAAGTCGCGCTGCCGCTGCTGTTCTCCGTCAAGTTGTTTATCGCCGCGATGATTGCCTTTGTCATCGCCGACAAGATCGGCCTGCCCAACCCCTATTGGTGCGTCGTGACTTGCTGCGTGGTGATGAATCCGCTCACCGGCACGCTGCGCTCCAAGGCGGTCTACCGCTTTGTCGGCACGATCTGCGGTGGCATCGTCGCCCTGGTGCTGGCGGCGATGTTCGCAAGCATTCCGCTGCTGCTCGTCGTCGCCTCCGGCCTGGTGGCGGCGGTGGCCTTCGCCTGTTCGGTGCTCGACCGCACGCCGCGCAGCTACGGCTACGGCCTGCTCGGCATCACCTTGATGCTGGTCGCCGTGCCCGGCGCCACCCACGCCCAGGCGATGTTCGACACCGCGGTCGCCCGCGTCTGCGAAATCGGTCTGGGCATCATCGTCACCACCATCGTCGACAGCCTGATCGTGCCGCGCTCGCTCGGCCCCACCTTGCGCCGCCGGCTGCAAGGCTGGCTGCCGGATGTCGAGGCCTGGATGAACGATGCGCTGACCGGCCGGCTGGTCGATGCGCAGGCCGAACACGACCGCCTGAAGATCATTGCCGACATCACCGCGCTGTCCGTCCTGACCGGCCAGCTTCGCTACGACCCGATGGTGTCGCCGCGTGAGTTGCAGCTCGCGCTGGCAATCCAGCAGCGATTGCTGCGGCTGATTCCCGCTATCTCCGCCATCGCCGTCCGCATCGCCCATACCGCGCCCGCCGAGCGGGCAATCATCGACCCACTGCTGGAAGAGGCGCAGGCGCGCCTCGACGATGCGGCCTATGACCCGGCCGAGCTGGTCGCGCGTCTGCGCCAACTGCCGGTAGCCGAGGATGAACAGGCGCACTGGCATCGGTTGGTGCGCGACACCCTGGCCGATCTGGTCGCCGATGCGCTGCGGCTATGGCGCGAAGTGCGCCGCCTCGATGCCGCGCTGCACGACGACCGCACGCTGGAACCCGCGCTGGAGCAGCAGTTGCAGCGCGCCGCCGCGTTTCCGCTGGTGCCCGACTGGAGCCTCGCCCTGCGTCTGGCCGGCGGCATCCTGGTTTCCTACGTCATTCTTTGCAGCCTGTGGTGGGCGACCGGCTGGAGCCAAGGCCCCGGCGCCGTGCTGCTGGGCACGGTGGCGCTGGCGTTCTTCGGTGCCGGCGACGACCCGCGGCCGATCATCGCCAAGTTCGGCAGCTTCGTGCTGGTGGCGTATGTGGCGGTGGGCATCCTCTGCTACGGACTGCTGCCGCTCACCCACGACTTTCCGACGTTCATGATCGCGATGGGCATCTTCATGCTGCCGCTGGGTTTCTGGGCGGCCTCCAATCCGATGGCGCTGTTGCTGCTGGCGATGGGCTTGAGCTCGATCAACCTGCAGGGTTTCTACAACCCGTACGATTTCGGTTTCTACCTCGAAGCCATGTTCGGCTCCCTGGTCGGCATCTACGTCGCCTTCTTTTGCTGCAACCTGTTCCGCACGCTGGGCCCGGCCCATGCGCTGATCCGATTGGCCGGGCGCGAGCGGGCCGATGTGCTCCGGCTCAGCCGCCAGGCCAGCCCTTACGCCCGCGACGCGTATATCCAGCGCGCACTCGACCGCATCGCCGCGATGGTCTTGCGCTTCAAGGACGGCGACGTCGACCAGAGTGCGCGGCTGCTGATCCAACTTCGCGCCGGCGTCAATGTCGCCAACCTGCGCATGACCTCGGCGACCCTGTCTGGCGATGTGCGCGAGGCCTCCGAAGACCTGCTGAACGGCATCCGCCGCGACATCGACGCGAATTCGCCACCGAGGATCCTGCCCTTGATTGACCATGCGCTGTCGACCGTGTGGCGCGCCGCGCCGCATCCGGCCCATCACGACCTGCTGCGTTCGCTGACCGGCCTGCGCCTGGCGCTGTTCGGCTCCGCTCCGGCCTGGCAGCCCGCGACATGATCGGCGAAATCAATATCGCGGGCATCTTCATCTCGCCGCTGCTGCTATGCCTGCTGATCGGTTTCGTGGCGCGGCTGTTGCTCTCGAAGCTGCTGCAGGCGGTGGGTTTCTACCGCTTCGTGTGGCAGCGACCGCTATTCGATACCTCGTTGCTTTTTCTTCTTGTCGGCACGGCCTTCCTCGTGCTGCGCATCGCCACAACCCCTTGATACCGACCATGACCTCGATCCGGAAAGCGCTGCCACGCATCGCGAAAGTTACCCTCACCACCACCCTTGCCGTACTGGGGGCGATGGTGCTGTGGCACCTCTACAGCTATTACACCTACGCGCCGCAGACGCGCGACGGCAAGATCCGCGCCGACGTGGTGCCGCTGGCCGCCGATGTCTCTGGCCGCGTCGAGGCGGTTTACGTGCATGACGACCAGCACGTGCAGCGCGGGGAACTGCTGTTCCGCATCGACCGCGCGCGGCTGGCGAACGCGCTGGAGCAGGGCGAGGCCGCAGTCGCCATCGCGCAGGCGACGTTGAACGCCGCCGAGCGCGAGGACCGCCGCTATCGCGCATTGGCCGGCGTGGTCCCCCAACAGCAGCAGGACGACCGCCGCTCGGCCGCGGAGCAGGCGCGGGCGAAGTTCAATCAGGCCAGCGCCGATCGCGATCTCGCCCACATCAATCTCGACCGCGCCGACGTGCGTGCGCCGGTCAATGGCGTGGTCACCAACTTTTCGCTGCGCCCGGGTGCGTATGCCAGCGCCGGCCAACCGGTAATGACGCTGATCGACCGCGACAGTTTCTACGTCGCCGGCTATTTCGAGGAAACCAAGCTCGCGCGCATCCATGCCGGGGCGAAGGTGACGATCCACGTAATGGGTGAAGCCCGGCCGCTCACCGGCCATGTCGTCGGCATGTCCGCCGGCATCGACGACCGCGAGCGCAGCACCGCGTCTGGCACGCTGTTGGCCAACGTCAACCCGACCTTCAACTGGGTCAGGCTGGCCCAGCGCGTGCCGGTGCGGATCGCGATCGACCATGTTCCGGACGGCTTCGACCTGATCGCTGGCCGCACGGTCACGGTAACGCTTGAAGGCGCCGACGACGTGCTCGGCGTAGGCCGCGAACTATGAACCGGCACCTGCGTCCGCTGGCAGCGGCGCTGCTCGGCCTGCTCGCCGGCTGCGCCAGTGTCGGCCCCAATTACGCGCCGCCCCCCTTGCCCGGCAGCCTCGCCGCGCATCCCCCGGGGGCGTTCGCTGAAAACCGCCCCGCGGCGTTATCGACCGCGCCGCTGCCAGCGCGCTGGTGGCAGCTGTACAACGACCCCCGGCTCGACGCGCTGATCGGCGAGGCGCTGATCGCCAATACCGATGTGCGCGTGGCGGTGGCCAATCTCGAACGGGCCGAGGCCGTGGTGCAGGGCACGCGCGCCAGTGCCGGCGTGCAGACCTCGCTCGGCGGCGGCGTCTCGTTCGGCCAGACGTCCACCGGCGGCGTCGGCCCTTCCGGCGGCACACATCCTGCGATCGACGCCGGCCTCGGCGTGTCCTATGCGGTCGACGTGGTCGGCCGCATACGCCGCGAGATCGAAGCCGCCAGCGCGGATGCGCAAACGCAGGCGGCCGCCGCCGATCTGGCGCGCATCACCGTGGTCGCCAACGTGGTCGGTGCGTACACCGACGCCTGCGCCTCTGGCGCCCGCCTGCAGGTGGCGCAGCATTCGGCCGCACTGCAGCGGCAAAGCCTCGGCCTGAGCGAACACGGCGCCGCGGCCGGCCTGTATTCGCCGCTCGACCTCAGTCGCTCGCGTGCGCTGCTGGCGCAGTTGAACGCGGCGCTACCGCCGCTCGACGGCGCGCGGCAGACCGCGCTATACCGGCTCGCCGTCTTGATGGGCCGCGCACCGACCGCGTTTCCCGCCGAGCTGGCCAATTGCACGACGATTCCCACACTCGATCAGCCGATCCCGGTCGGCGATGGCAGCGCGCTGATCCGCCGTCGCCCGGATATCCGCCAGTCCGACCGCCAGCTTGCCGCCGCCACCGCCGATATCGGCGTGGTCACCGCCGACCTGTATCCCAGCGTGAGCCTGGGTGCGTCGCTCGGTACCACCTCGCGCAAGGTCGGCACCTTGCTCGACCGCTCTGCCCTGCGCTTCAACGTCGGCCCGCTGATTTCGTGGAGCTTCCCCAATACCCGCGTCGCCCACGCCCGCATCGAAGAGGCCGGCGCCGCCCAGCGCGCCGCCCTGGCGAACTTCGACGGCGTGGTGCTGAGCTCGTTGCGCGAAGCCGAAACTGCGCTGACGCTATACGCGCGTCACCTCGACGAAAACACGCAGTTGCGTGTGGCCCGCGATGAGAGCCTCACGGCGGCCGGGCTACAGCAGCAGCTGTTGCGCGGCGGCACCGTGTCCAGCCTCGAAACGCTCGATGTAGAGCGCAGCCTCGCCAATGCCGAAGCCGCACTCGCCGCCTCCGATGCCACCCTCGCGACCGATCGCGTGCGCATCTTCCTCGCGCTCGGTGGTGGCTGGGAGAACGAGGCGGCGACGCCGTAGCCTGAACCACGAATGCGCCGCCGGTAGGTCACCGGGCGGCGCGGAACCTCACTCGATGTTCTGCACCTGCTCGCGCATCTGCTCGATCAGCACCTTCAGCTCGACCGCGGCATTGGTGCTGCGCGCGTCGACGGACTTGGAGCCCAGCGTGTTCGCCTCGCGGTTGAACTCCTGCATCAGGAAATCCAGCCGGCGCCCGACCGGCTCGGCCAGGCCCAGCACGCGGCGCGTCTCGCCGATGTGCGTGCTGAGCCGGTCGAGCTCCTCATCGACGTCGGTGCGGGTGATCTGCAGCACCAGTTCCTGTTCCAGCCGGCCCGGCTCGACCGGCTGCTTCAAATCGGCCAGACGCGTTTCCAGCCGGGCGCGCAGCGCGGCGCGGATCTCCGGCATCCAGCCGCGCACGGCGGCGACCACGCGTTCGATCGCGTCCAGCTTGTCGCGCAGGATCTCGCCCAGCTTTTCGCCTTCACGCTCGCGGGTGGCGGTGAGCGCATCCAGCGCGCGATCGAGCACCTCGAACAGCGCGGCCTGCTGCGCTTCCGGATCGACCTCGGCCTGCTGCATCACGCCGGGGAAGCGCAACAGTTCGGTGAACTGCACCTGCAGCCCGGGAAACAGCGCGGCCATGTCCAGGTTCAGTTCCGACAGGCGCGACAGCAGCGCGGTGTCGACGTGCAGCGAATCGCCACGCGCCTCGCCGCCGCGCAATCGCACGGTCAGGTCGAGTTTTCCGCGCGACAGCTTCGCCGCGACGCGTTCGCGCAACTGCGATTCGAAACCGCGCAACTCGTCCGGCAGCCGCGGGCTCAGTTCCAGGTAGCGGTGGTTGACCGTGCGCAGCTCGCAACTGAGCGTGCCGGCGGGGCCGGTAGCTTCGGCACTGGCGTAAGCCGTCATGCTGCGGATCATCGGCGCCTTCCGGACGTGGGGAAAGAGCGCAATGGTAAACTCTCCGGTCCCGCCTTGCCCAATCCGGCCAAGCGACGCCAGGAATAACCCATGAAACCCGTCACCCGCCCCAGCGGCCGCGCCAGCGACCAGCTGCGTGCCGTCAGCATCGAACGCCACTACACCCGCCACGCCGAGGGTTCGGTGCTGGTGAGCTTCGGCGATACCCGCGTGCTGTGCACCGCCAGCATCGAGGATCGCGCGCCGGCCTGGCTGCGCGGCAAGGGCGAGGGCTGGATCACCGCCGAATACGGCATGCTGCCGCGCGCCACCAACACCCGCATGCAGCGCGAAGCCGCGCGTGGCGGCCAGGGTGGCCGCACCATGGAAATCCAGCGCCTGATCGGCCGCAGCCTGCGCGCCTGCGTCAACCGCCAGGCCTTGGGCGAACGCGTGATCACGCTGGACTGCGACGTGCTGCAGGCCGACGGCGGCACCCGCACCGCGGCGATCACCGGCGCCTACGTGGCCCTGGTCGACGCGGTGAACCTGCTGATGAAGCGCGAGAACCTCAAGCGCAACCCGATCGTCGGCGCGGTCGCCGCGGTGTCGGTGGGCATCTACCAGGGCGTGCCGGTGCTCGATCTCGATTACATCGAGGACTCCGGCTGCGATACCGACATGAACGTGGTAATGAACGACGGCGGCGGCTTCATCGAGGTGCAGGGCACCGCCGAAGGCCATGCGTTCCGCCGCGATGAAATGGATGCGCTGCTGGCGCTGGCCGAGAAAGGCATCGGCGAACTGGTGGCGGCGCAGCGCGCGGCGCTGGCGCAGGGCTGAGCCCGATGTCGCGCATCGTGCTGGCCAGCAGCAATCCGGGCAAGCTGAAGGAATTCGGCGCCATGCTCGCCGGCAGTGGTCTCGAAGTCGTGCCCCAGGCCAGCCTGGGCATCGCCGACGCCGAGGAAACCGGGCTGACCTTCGTCGAGAACGCCCTGCTCAAGGCGCGTCACGCCGCGCAAGCCAGCGGCCTGCCCGCGCTGGCGGACGACTCGGGCCTGTGCGTGGATCACCTCGACGGTGCACCGGGACTGTATTCGGCGCGCTACAGCGGCGGCCACGGCGACGCCGCGGCGAACAACGCCAAGCTGCTGCGCGCGCTCGACGGCGTGCCGACGGAGCAGCGCGGAGCGTTCTTCATCTGCGTGCTGGTATTGCTGCAGCATGCCGACGACCCGGCCCCGCTGATCGCCGAGGCACGCTGGCACGGTCGCATCCTCACCGAAGGCCGCGGCAGCGGCGGCTTCGGCTACAACCCTGTATTCCTGCCCGAGGGCTACGAACAGAGCGTGGCGGAGATGGACGATGCGCTGAAGAACCGACTCAGCCACCGCGGCCAGGCGCTGGCCCTGCTGCACGAGCGGTTGCGCGAACTGCGCCACGCATGAGCCTGATCGCGCCACCGCTGTCGCTGTACATCCACATGCCGTGGTGCGTGAAGAAGTGCCCGTACTGCGACTTCAACTCGCACGGCCTGCGCAGCGAACCGCCGCCCTACGCCGACTACATCGACCACCTGCTGGCCGACCTCGACGCCGACCGCGTCGACTTCGCTTCGGCGCTCGAACACCGCGAGGTGATCAGCATCTTCTTCGGCGGCGGCACGCCCAGCCTGTTCGCACCCGAACTGATCGCGCGTCTGCTCGATGGCGTACGCGAGCGCCTGCCATTGCGCGCCGACGCCGAAATCACCTTGGAGACCAACCCTGGCACGGTCGAGCATGGCCGCTTCGACGGCTACCTGGCGGCCGGCGTCAACCGCATCTCGTTCGGCGTGCAAAGTTTCGACGACGACAAGCTGAAGCGGCTTGGCCGCATCCACTCGGCCAGCGAGGCGGAAGCCGCCGTGAAGTCGGCGCAGGACGCCGGCTACGCCAACATCAACCTGGACCTGATGTACGCGCTGCCGCAACAGACCCTGGATGGCGCGCTGGCCGACGTGGAGCGTGCGGTCGCGCTGGCGCCCACGCACATCTCGCACTACCAGCTGACCCTGGAGCCGAACACCGCGTTCGCCGCCAACCCGCCGCCGCTGCCGGACGACGACCACGCCTGGGCGATGCAGGAAGCCTGTGAGGCGCGTCTCGCCGCCGCCGGCTACGGCCAGTACGAGATCTCCGCGTATGCGCAGCCGGGCCGGCGCTGCATGCACAACCTCAACTACTGGCAGTTCGGCGATTACCTCGGCATCGGCGCCGGCGCGCACGGCAAGCTCAGCGACGCGGCCAGCGGCCAGGTGCACCGGCGCTGGAAAACCCGCCATCCGCGTGCCTACCTCGAAGCCAACGGCGGCCCCGCGCGGATCGGCGGCGACAACGTGGTCGGCGCCGCCGAGTTGCCGTTCGAGTACATGCTCAACGCGCTGCGCCTGGTCGACGGCGTGCCGATGGCCGCATTCGCCGAACGCACCGGCCTGCCGCCGGAACGCATCGCCGCCGCATTGGCAGCGGCGCGCCAGCGCAACTGGCTGCACGACGACCCGCAACGGCTGCACACCACCGCGCTGGGCCAGCGGTTCCTGAACGACGTCATCGGTATTTTCCTCGACTGAAAACGGCCGTCCGGGCGCCGGCGCCGGATGGCATAGCCGTCGCAACCGGCATAGACTTGCCGCTCCGGGGGAATTCACAGGTTCATGCATGGATGTCGGACACGATCGACGTCACTCGTCCGCGTCGCATCAGGGCGGCCGCCTCGGCGGCGCGCGCTGGCCTGCGCGCGCGCAACGCCTGCTGGAGGCCAGCTACACGCTGTGCGTGGAAGGATTGCAGGAACCCCTGCGCCGTTGCCTGAGTGAATTCGAGAAGCAGCTTTTTGCGCTGGCCGAACGCGCGCACCATGCCAGCGAGCAGCAGGATTGTTTCGCCAGCCGGCAACGCGTGCTGCAGGGCCGCACCACCTTCGCGCAGCATTTCATGGAACGCCTCGGCAATGCGCTCGGCGAGATCGACCGTGCCAAGACCGCGCCAGCCGCGGCCGCCGCCAACGTAAAGCCATGGCAAACGCTGGAACTGGTCGATCCCGGCGAGCAGGAAGTGTCGATGGCGCTGGAGCAACTGGGCGCCCGTGGCGAAGTGCGCCACAGCAGCGTGCTGTACGAACTGGGCCACCGGCTCGCGGTGCTGATCGGCGCACCACCGCTGGAAGGCCAGGCGTTGCCGCTGGGCCCGCACGCGCTGGCGCAGGCATGCCATGAAGCCGGCGTCGAACTGGAGTTGCCGCTGAAGCACCAGCTGCTGTTGCTGCAGCACTTCGACCAGTGGGTGATCCAGGCGCTGGCGCCGTTGTACGACACCATCAACGCCCACCTGCAGGGCGACGGCATCCTGCCGCAGCTGCGCAGCATTCCGATTCCGCGACACATCGGCAAACGGGCGCGTCCCGTTGCCGGCAACCCCGAGGCGGCCAGCGAGCCGGCACCGGCCGCCGGCCACGCCGGCACGGCACAAGCCGGCGGCTCCGGCGGCGACCCGATCGAGGTGCTGGAATCCCTGCGCGACCTGCTGGCGCGGCAACGCGCCGGCCAGGGCGGCGTCGGAGGCCGGGCAGCCAGCCGCGCCGCCAGCGAGCAGGAACTGCAGTCCGCGCTGGGCGCGTTGCAGCAGCACTTGGCCCAGGTCACCGATCAGGCCGGCCGCGAACTGCGCACCGCCGCACGATTGCGCGAGGAGCTGCTGGCCCAGCTCAACTTCGGCAAGCCCGGCGACGCGCCGCGCACCCAGCTCAGCGACGAGCAGGGCGACACGGTGGAACTGGTCGCGCGGCTGTTCGAGCAGCTTGGCCATCAACTGCAGCAGGGCGGCAATGCCCACCATCTGCTCAGCGACCTGCAACTGCCGGTGCTGCGCATGGCGGTGGCCGACCACGGCTTCTTCGAGAAGCGCGAACACCCGGCGCGCCGACTGCTGGACACGGTGACCGCGGCAGCGAACGACTGGCTCGACGGCAGCGACGACGAGAGCAACCGGCCGCTCGCGACCAAGCTCGAACAGCTGGTCAACCGCGCCAGCCAGGAACCGCCCAGCGCCGGCCTGTACACCACACTGCTGGCCGACATCGAACATCACCTGGCCCTGCTCACGCGCAAGGCGCAGGCGGCCGAGCGGCGCCACGTGGAAGCGGCGCAGGGACGCGAGCGGCTGGACCAGGCGCGCCATCGCGCCGGCGAGCTGATGGCCGAACGCTTCGTGCAATCGCCGCCGCGCGGCCTGCTGCGCGCCCTGCTCGACCGCGCCTGGTCCGACGTGCTGGCGCTGACCCTGCTGCGGCACGGCGAGGACAGCGAACCGTTCCGCGCGCAACTGGCGATCACCGACCAGCTGCTGGGCCGCCTGCCGGTGGACGACCGCCTGCAATTGCAGGTGGAAGTGGAGTCCGGCCTGCAGCAGATCGGCATGCACGCCGAAGAAGCGGTGCAGGTGGCGCAGCGGCTGCTCGGCGCGGGCAAGCCCGACCCTGCCGTGGAACTGCCCAGCGCCACCGATCTCGCCTTGCGCCTGAAGCAGCACCAGCGGCTGGGCGAACAGCAAGCCGCCCATGAGCCTGCCATCGGCCCGGTACCGACCGCTGCGCCAGCGGCTGCAACGGCCGACCCGCGCCAGCTGCGCATCGAGCAACACTTGCGCGAGCTGCCGTTCGGCAGCTGGTTCGAGTTCATCGACCCAGCCACCGGGCAGATCGCCCGGCGCAAGCTGGCCTGGTACTCGCCGATGTCCGGGCGCTGCCTGCTGGTCAGCCGGCGCGGCCAGCGCGGCGAGGAAATGAGCCTGGCGCAACTCGCCCACGAAGTGGCCAGCGGCCGCGTGTGCGAGGTGCCGGCGCAGCCGGAAAGCCTGCTCGACCGCGCCTGGCGCGGCCTCACCGGCAGCCTGCGCCAGGCGGCCGAGCCGCGCCGCTCCACCCCGCCGGAGGCCGCGCGTCGATGAGCACCAGCAACCAGCGCCGCGCCGAGCGCAAACGCGCCACCGTCAACGCCATCGTCACCGACGTGATCAGCGGCCTGCCGATCGGCCACCTGGGCAACCTGTCCAGCACCGGCATGTTGCTGATCAGCGCGCAGGCGCCGCGCAGCGAAGCGCTGTACCAGGTCAGCATGATCCTGCCCGGCTCGGGCCGGATGCTGGCCGAATCGCAGCCGATCGAGCTCGGCATCCAGGAACAGTGGCACGAGTCCGCCGCCAGTTCGGGACAGATCTGGGCCGGCTACCGCATCGTGGCGATCACTGACGCCGATGCCGCCCGGCTCGAGAGCTGGCTGGCGCAGGACTGACTCCACGCCGGCAGGCGCTTCACTGGCGATCGCAGCGCACGCGCGTCATCATGGGCGTCTGCTTTCCCTTCCCCAGTTCACCACGGGCTGTACCGGTCCTGCGCGAAGGCCGCCAGCGGGGCCACGGCATACGCAGACGACCCAGCAGCAGGGCAGCCCGCCGTCGAGGAGTCACCATGCACGATCAACGCGCCTCGCTGTACCCACATCACCTGGCCACCGTGCGCGAACGCGCCGACAAGGCCCTGGCGCTGGGCGGTTTCGACCACCTGCTGATCGCCGCCGGCACGCCCCTGCGCAAGTTCCTCGACGACCAGGACTACCCGTTCGTGGTCAGCCCGCACTTCAAGCACTGGCTGCCGCTGACCGACGCGCCGGGCAGCTGGATCGCATACACCCCGGGGACGAAGCCGAAGCTGGTGTTCGTGCAGCCGCGCGACTACTGGCACGTGGTGCCGCAAGCGCCGCACGGCTACTGGGTCGAGCACTTCGACATCGTCATCGTGCGCAGCGCGGCGGAAGCCGTCGCGCAATTGCCGGCCGGCAGGCGCGCGGTGATCGCACCGGCCTGCCCCGGCATCGACGGCGTGGAGATCAACAATCCGCCGCCGGTGCTCGACTACCTGCACTGGCACCGCTCGTACAAGACCCCATACGAACTGGCGCTGATGCGCGAGGCCAGCCGCATCGGCACGCACGCGCACCGTGCCGCCGAAGCCGCGTTCCGCGCCGGCGAGAGCGAGTTCGGCATCCACATGGCCTACCTCGCCGCCGCGCGCCAGATCGACGCCGAGCTGCCCTACGCCAGCATCGTCGGCCTGAACGAACACGGCGCGGTGCTGCACTACACGAATTTCGACCGCACGCCGCCACGCGAAAGCCGCTCGTTCCTGATCGACGCCGGTGCCAGCGCCGCCGGCTACGCCAGCGACATCACGCGCACCTACGCCGCGCCGCAGGCCGCCGAATTCCAGGCGCTGATCGACAGTGTCGATGCCGCCCAGCAAGGTTTCGTGGCCAAGGTACGTGCCGGGCAGAGCTATCCCGAACTGCACATCCACGCCCACCACGTGCTGGCCGGCGTGCTGCGCGAGCATGGCTTCATCCGCATGAGCGCGGAGAGCGCGGTCGAGTCCGGCGTCAGCAGCGCGTTCTTCCCGCACGGCCTCGGCCACCCGATCGGCTTGCAGGTACACGATGTCGCCGGCTTCCAGCAGAGCGAACGCGGCGGCACGATCGCACGTCCGGACGGCCATCCGTATCTACGCATGACCCGCGCGCTGGAACCGGGGATGGTGGTGACGATCGAACCCGGCCTGTACTTCATCGACATGCTGCTGGCCGAGTTGCGCGACAAGCCGTTCGCCGCCGACATCGACTGGGCCAAGGTCGACGCGTTCCGCCAGTACGGCGGCATCCGCATCGAGGACGACGTGGTGTGCACCAACGGCGCACCGGAAAACCTCACCCGCGATGCGTTCGCGCTGGGCTGAGCCGCCATACGGTATGTGCTGCGACATTCGTCCACACCGCGCCCACATCCGCGCGGCGTATGCTGACGGGCAGGCAAGGCAGGGATTCGTCGCATGTCCCGTTCCGCGGTCTCCCACACTCCACCCGAAAGCTTCAGCGCACCGCGACGGCCGCTGCGGCGGCTGACGCTTGAGCTGTTCGGCATCATCGCGCTGAAGATCGCGGCACTCACGTTGATCTGGTGGGTGGTGTTCGCGCCGCAGCCGAAACCCGACGTCAGCCCGGACGCGATCGCACAGCGGCTGGCCCCCACCGCCCACGCGCCGCCGGAAGTCCAGCCATGATCCTGATCGACGCCGATGTCGTCACGTTGTCGCGCCTGCAGTTCGCGCTGACCGCGCTGTACCACTTCCTGTTCGTGCCGCTGACGCTGGGCCTGGTGTGGATGCTCGCCATCATGGAGAGCGTCTACGTGATGACCGGGCGCGAGGTGTGGAAGCGCATGGTGCAGTTCTGGGGCGTGCTGTTCGGCATCAACTTCGCGATGGGCGTGGCCACCGGGGTGACGATGGAGTTCCAGTTCGGCATGAACTGGGCGTACTACTCGCACTACGTGGGCGACATCTTCGGCGCGCCGCTGGCGATCGAGGGGCTGATGGCGTTCTTCCTCGAAGCCACCCTGATCGGCGTGTTTTTCATGGGCTGGGAGCGCATCTCGCGCATCAAGCATCTTCTGGTGACCTGGTTCCTGGCGCTGGCGACCAGCCTGTCCGCGCTGTGGATCCTGATCGCGAATGCGTGGATGCAGCATCCGGTGGGTTCCGAGTTCAACCCGGCGACGATGCGCATGGAAGTGACCTCGTTCTCCGAGGTGTTCTTCAATCCGGTGGCCCAGGAGAAATTCGTGCATACGGTGAGCGCCGGCTACGTGCTGGGCGCGATGTTCGTGCTGTCGATCAGTGCGTGGTACCTGCTGCGCGGGCGCAACGTGGATTTCGCCAAGCGCTCGATGACGGTGGCGGCAAGCTTCGGGCTGGCGGCGGCGTTGTCGGTGGTGGTGCTGGGTGACGCGTCCGGTTACACCGTGTCGCTCAACCAGAAGATGAAGATGGCGGCGATCGAGGCGATGTGGCATACCGAGCCGGCGCCGGCCGCATTCACCCTGTTCGGCATTCCCGACGTGGAGCAGCGCACCACCCACTTCGCGGTGAAGATTCCCTGGGTGATGGGCCTGATCGGCACCCGTTCGCTCGACGAAACGATGCCGGGCATCGCGGAACTGGTGGATGCCGCCAAGGGCCGCATCGGCAACGGCATCCAGGCCTATGACGCGATGCTGATGCTGCGCCAGGACAAGGACAATGTGCAGGCCAAGGCCACGCTGGCCACGCACGACAAGGACCTGGGCTATGCGCTGCTGCTGAAGAAATACGTCGACGATCCGCGCCAGGCCACGCCGGCGGACATCCAGAAAGCCGCCGACAGCACGATCCCGAACGTGCCGGTGCTGTTCTGGGCATTCCGCATCATGGTCGGCTGCGGCTTCTATTTCATCGCGCTGTTCGCGTTCTCGTTCTGGAAAGCCAGCACGCGCACGCTGGACAGCCAGCGCTGGTATCTGCGCCTGGCGCTGTGGAGTCTGCCGCTGCCGTGGATCGCGATCGAACTGGGCTGGATCGTGGCCGAATACGGCCGCCAGCCGTGGGCGATCGAGGGCGTGCTGCCGACGGCGCTGGGCGTGTCGTCGGTGAGCGCCGGCCAGGTGCTGGCTTCGCTCGGCGGCTTCGTGTTTTTCTACACCGCACTGGCGATCGTCGACGTGTTTCTGATGCTGAAGTTCGTGCGCAAGGGGCCGGACGGGCTGGGCATCTGGCCGCCGGCGATCGCCGCCATGCCACCCGGCCAGCACTGAGGGCATCGCCATGTTCGACTACGCCACGCTGCGGGTGATCTGGTGGGCCTTGCTCGGCACGCTGCTGATCGGCTTCGCGATCATGGACGGCTTCGACTTCGGCGTCGCCGGCCTGTTGAAAGTGCTGGGCCGCGACAACGAGGAACGCAAGGTGCTGCTGGAAGGCATCGAGCCGACCTGGGAAGGCAACCAGGTGTGGTTCATCGTGGCCGGCGGCGCCACGTTCGCGGCGTGGCCGATGCTTTACGCTGTGTCGTTTTCCGGCATGTACTTCGCCATCGCGCTGGTGCTGCTGGCGCTGATCCTGCGCCCGGTCGGCTTCAACTTCCGCGGCAAGATCCACGACCCGCGCTGGGCCTCGCTGTGGGACTGGGTGCTCACCGGCTCCGGAGTGGCGGTGATGCTGGTGGCCGGCATCGCGTTCGGCAACCTGTTCCTCGGCCTGCCGTTCCGCTTCGACGACGACTTGCGCATGAACTGGCACGGCGGCTTCATCGACCTGCTGCATCCCTTCGCGCTGCTGTGTGGGCTGGTCTCGCTGGGCATGCTGCTGGCGCATGGCGCCTGCTTCGCCGCGCTGAAGGCCGACCACGCCATCGCGGTGCGCGCGGTGGCGATCGCGCGCTGGGCGACGCTCGTATTTGCCGTGCTGTACGTCCTGGCCGGCGTGTGGCTGGCCTACGGCATCCCCGGATACGCGATCACCGGCCCGGTGGTGACCGAGGGTGTTTCCAATCCACTGTACAAGCAGGTTGCCCACGGCAGCAGCTGGTTTGCCGGCTACATGCAGTACCCGTGGTTCTGGGCCGCGCCGCTGCTGGCGCTGGCCTCGGCCGTCGGCGTGCAGGCGCTGGTCGGCCGGCGCAGCGTGACCGGTTTCATCGCCAGCAGCCTGATGGTCGGCAGCACGATCGCCTCGGCCGGCTTCGCGCTGTTTCCGTTCCTGCTGCCGTCCAGTCTCGACCCTCATTCCAGCCTCACCGTGTGGGACGCCTCGTCGAGTCGCGGCACGCTGCAGCTGATGCTGCTGGTCACCCTCGTGCTGTTGCCGATCGTCATCCTCTACACCAGTTGGGTATACCGGGTGATGCGCGGACGGGTCACGCTGGAGCAGGTGCGCAAGGCGCACGGCGGTTATTGAAGGGAGTGCGGACCGATGTGGTACTTCTCATGGATCCTCGGGCTGGGCCTGGCCTGCGCCTTCGCGATCCTCAACGCCATGTGGTACGAAGTGCATGCCACCGACGAGGCGAACCGCCTGCGTGACGACTCGGCATTGCCGGACGAATTGACTTAGCGTCCGGCCAGCAACGCCTCGATCGCCTCGGCCTCTTTCGGCACCGCCGCGGTCAGCACCTCGTTGCCGTCGCGGGTCACCGCCACGTCGTCCTCGATGCGGATGCCGATGCCGCGCCAGCGCTCGGCCACCGAGCGGTCGTCCGGCGGTACGTACAGGCCCGGCTCCACCGTCAGCACCATGTCCGGTTCGAGCAGGCGCGATTCGCCGTCGACCCGGTAGTCGCCCACGTCGTGCACGTCCAGCCCCAGCCAGTGGCCGGTCTTGGCCGGAAAGTAGCGCTGGTAGCTGCCGTCGGCGATCGCCGCGTCGGCGTCGCCCTTGAGCAGGCCGAGCTCGCACAGGCCTTCGGCCAGCACGCGTACCGCCGCCGTGTGCGCGGCACCGAACGGCCGCCCCGGACGCACCTCGTCGATCGCCGCCAGCTGCGCGGCCAGCACCACTTCGTACAGCGCGCGTTGCTCGCGGCTGTAGCGGCCGTTGACCGGGAACGTGCGGCTGATGTCGGACGCGTAGCAATCCAGTTCGGCGCCGGCGTCGATCAGCAGCAGCTCGCCGTCGCGCAAGGTCGCGCGGTTGCTCTGGTAGTGCATCACGCAGGCATTCGCGCCGCCGGCGACGATCGGCGCGAACGCCGGCACCGCACCGCGGCTGCGCACCACGCGCAGCAGTTCGGCCTCCACTTCGTACTCGTGGCGCCCCGGCACGGCGGCCTGCATCGCGGCCAGGTGCGCGTCCACCGCAATCGCCGCGGACGCACGCATCAGCTTCAGTTCGGCGCGCGACTTGTACAGGCGCAGATCGTGCAGCAGGTGGCCAAGCGCCACGAATTCCTTCGGCACCACGCCGCCGCCACGCAACTGGCGCAGGCGGCGCATCCAGCCGAGCAGTTGCGCGTCGAACTCCGGCTCGCGGCCGAAGTGGCAGTACACCCGGCCGCGGCCCTCGATCATGCCGGGCAGGATGTCGTCGATGTCCTCGATCGGAAACGCGTCGTCCATGCCGTAGTCGGCCACCGCCCGTTCGGTGCCGATCGACTGGCCGTGCCAGCGCTCGCGCTCGGGATCGTGCTCGCGGCAGAACAGCACCACCTCGCCGTGCCGGCGTCCCGGCAGCAGCGCCAACACTGCGTCGGATTCGGGGAAGCCGGCCAGGTAATGGAAGTCCGAATCCTGCCGATACGGCCATGCCGCATCGGCATTGCGCATGCGCTCGGGCGCGGCGGCGACCAGCAGTACCGCGTCTTCGCCGGCCATCTGCATCAGCTGGCGCCGGCGCCGCGCGAATTCGTCCGGGCCGATCGCCAGCGCGGCCAGTTTCGGGGCGCTCGGGATCAATGCACGGTGCCGCTGGCGGATGGATCGGGCGCGGCGCATTCGGTGTGCAACAGCATCGCGGCGACGCGCACGAACTCCTGCACCTCGATCAGCGCGTCCTCGTCTTCGTCCTCGCTGCCGAAATCGAACGAGGACGCAGCGATCGTACCGATATCGCGCAATACCTCCTGCGCCTCGTCGGACAGCTGCGCATGCGCCGCCGTGCCGGCGAGGCCGAAGCCGCCGAGGAAGCCGCGGCACCAGTCGACCATCGCCTCGGCGCGTTCTTCCAGCGGACGGTCGTCCTCAGGCAACAGCGGCTCGAAGCCCAGCTCGGGGTCGGCCAGCTCGGTTTCGCTCTGTCGGGCCAGCCGATCCAGCAAGGCCAGGTCATCTGCGGAAGGATCGGTTGCCTCGCCGTCGAGTTGCAGCGCGGCCAGCACGGAGGTGCCGCGCAGCGAGCCGCCGCCGGCCAGGTAGCCGCACAGCGAGCCATGCAATTCGCTGGCCTCGGTGCCCAGGCGCAGGCGCATGATCAGCGCGTCGATATCGTCGTGGCCCACAAGTCCGGGTGCCGTCATGGCGGTGCTCCTGCTGGGAATGGCCGCCAGTTTAATGCAGCCGCCGGGCCTGCCACCGCCCCGGCCGCCGACGGGCTGATTTCCACCGGCGTCCTGTTATAGTTTCGGGCATGAGTACGCCTGAGCCCATCCCGTCCGATCCGGTCCATCAAGAGTTGGCCGCCCTGGCCCAGCAGCTTGACCGGCTGCTCGATACGGTGCGCCGGCTCACCGAGGAAAACCGCAGCCTGCGCCAGAGCCAGGAGCAGTTGTCCGGCGAACGCGCAGGCCTGCTGGCTCGCAACGAACAGGCACGCAGCCGCGTCGAGGCGATGATCCAGCGGCTCAAATCGCTTGAAAGCAACGGCTGATAGAAACCATGTCCAGCAGTGAACCGGTCGCGCTGCGACTGATCGACCGAGAATTCCTGATCGCCTGCGAGCCCGAGGAGCGCGACGGGCTGCTCGAAGCCGCCGGTTTTCTCGACCGCAAGATGCGCGAGCTGCGCGCGAACGCGAAGGCTCCGAGTTTCGAACGGCTGGCGGTACTCACCGCGATCAGCGTGACGCACGAGTTCCTCAGCCTGCGCAAGCAGCACGACAGCCAGGAACAGCGCCTCAGCGATGGCCTCGCCGCCTTGCGTAGCAAACTTGATGCCGCGCTCGAGGGCGAGCCGCTCAAGCGCTGACCGACCCCGACTGGATGAACACCGGCCACCGCCGGCAGTGGCACATTCCAAGGCAAGCGCCTAAAATCATCCACGGCGTTTTCTGCGATGTGCGCCAGCACACTCTTACATTTGCCTTGTTCCTAAATACGGCCCCGGGTCGGCTTCACATCGGCTGTTGTGCATGTCCGCCACGTGCGGAAAGCCTTGAGGCCATGTAGCTCTCCCACCTGATCCATCGTGGATCAAGGTCGTTCGGTGGGCAGCGGCATCGCGGTTGACGCCACTCATTCCCCCGCCCCGTTCGTCCCGCGACGGACGGGGCGAACTACGACGGAGCTGCGCGAAACGTGGACGCCACCGCCCAACGACGCGAGCTTCGCCAACGTCTCGCCGAGCAACGCCGTGCGCTGTCGCCGGCCGAGCGCATCGCCGCCGCGCAGGGCCTGCGCCGCAGCCTCGAACAGTTGCCCGAATACTTCACCGACGCGCGCGTGGCCGGCTACTGGGCCAGCCACGGCGAGCTGCCGCTGAACCTGGTGATCCCGCCGCTGGCCAACCGCGGCCAGCAGTTCCTGCTACCGGTGATTGGCCGGGGTAAACACCTGCGCTTCGCGCCCTGGCAGTCCGGCGACGCGGTGCAGCCGAACCGCCACGGCATCCCCGAGCCGGCTGCGCCGGGCGAACTGCTGGAGCCGTTCCAGCTCGACCTGGTGCTCGTGCCGCTACTCGGCTTCGACCGCCGCGGCCACCGGCTCGGCCACGGCGGCGGCTACTACGACCGCAGCTTCGCCTTCCTCAACGAGCAGGTGCGTCCCACCGAACCGCTGCTGGTCGGCATCGCCTACGATTTCCAGGAACTGGAAATCGTAAATAAGGAACCATGGGATGTCGCTCTGGATTTCGTCGCCACCAATCGCGAACTGATCGACTGCAGCATGTCTGACCCAGAGCTGGAGACCCCTGCGTGAACCACTGGCTGATGAAGTCCGAACCCGACGCGTTCTCGATCGACGACCTCAAGCGCAAGAAGCGGGAAGCCTGGGACGGCGTGCGCAACTACCAGGCGCGCAACTTCATGCGCGACGGCATGCGCCCGGGCGACAAGGTGTTTTTCTACCACTCCAACTGCGCCGTGCCCGGCATCGTCGGCATCGCCGAAGTCGCCACGGATGCGTATCCCGATCCCAGCCAGTTCGATCCCAAGAGCAAGTATTTCGATCCGGGCAGTTCGCGCGACAACCCGCGCTGGATGCTGGTCGACGTGAAGTTCGTGAAGAAGCTCAAGCGCACGATCAGCCTGGACGAGCTCAAGGGCCACGACGCGCTGGTCGAGATGCCGCTGCTGCGCAAGGGCAACCGGCTGTCGGTGATGCCGGTCAACGCAGCCCACTGGAACTACATCCTCACGCTGGAATGAGCGCGACCCGACCACCCTCCACCGGAATCCACCGATGAGCAATGCAAACGAAAAACGCCAGGCCGGCGAGGCCGCGATCCGCTACGTCGAGGACGGCGCCATCGTCGGCGTCGGCACCGGCTCTACCGTGGCGTTCTTCATCGATGCGCTGGCCGACCTGAAGGATCGCATCCAGGGTGCGGTGTCCAGTTCGGAACAGTCCACCGCGCAGCTGAAGCGGCTCGGCATTCCGGTGCTCGACCTCAACGCCGCCGGCCCGCTGACGATCTACATCGACGGCGCCGACGAGTGCGACCCGTACAAGCGCCTGATCAAGGGCGGCGGCGCCGCGCTGACGCGCGAGAAGATCGTGGCCGCGGCCAGCGCGAAGTTCGTCTGCATCATCGACTCCAGCAAACGGGTCGACCTGCTCGGCAAGTTCCCGGTGCCGATCGAGGTGATCCCGATGGCGCGCAGCCTGATCGGCCGCGAGATCGTCAAGCGCGGCGGCCAGCCGGTGTGGCGCGACGGCGTCGTCACCGACAACGGCAACTGGATCATCGACGTGCACGGCTGGCAGATCGTCGACCCGGCCGCGCTGGAGAGCGAACTGAACCAGCTGCCCGGCATCGTCACCGTCGGCCTGTTCGCGCGGCGCCCGGCCGACGTGGTGCTGATCGGCGACAGGGAGATGTAGAACCCGGGCGCCGCGATGGCCGGCGCGTGCGCCGGTCGCGGCCTCCCGCTCGCACGGTCTACGCGACCGGCGTCGCCTTGTGCGACTTGCCGAGCTTGATGTGGCGGCCGGTGTGACGCGCCTCGCGCAGACGCCGCGCATGGGCGGTCAGGATGTCGCCGCGGGTGATGATGCCCACCAGCTTGTGCGGGTCGTCCTTGCTCACCACCACCAGCCGGCCGACGCTCTCGGCCACCATGTGGTCGGCCGCTTCGCGCAGCGAGTGGCTTTCGTTGACCGCGATCGGCGGCCGCGTCACCAGCTCGCCCAGGGGCAGCGTGTAATGCCATTGCGGATCGAGCAGACTGCGCCGGGTCAACACGCCCCGGACACGGCCACGTTCATCCACCACCGGAAAGCCCTGGTGATGCGAGTGCGACGATTCCTCGTTCAGCCAGCGGCGCACCTCGGCCAGGGTCTGGCTGGTCTTGAGCGTGGCCACGTCGCGCGAGCAGGCGTCGCCCACGCTGACTTGCTCCAGATAGTCGGCTGCATACTCCGATGGCACGCGCACGCCGCGCCGCGCGATCTTCTCGGTCATGATGGTGTTGCGCATGAGCAGCGCCGAGATCAGGTAGGCCGCGGTGCAGCCCCCCAGCAGCGGCAACAGGCTCGCCGGCTGGCGCGTGGTCTCGAAGGCGAACACCACGGCGGTCAGCAGCGCCCGCGAGGAGCCGGCGAAGATGGCGGCCATGCCCACCAGCGCGGCGATACGCGGATCGACGCCGAAGCCGGGCATCACCTGGTTGATGCCGATGCCAATAATCGCGCCGAGCGAGCCGCCGATCATGAACAGGGGTGCCAGCGTGCCGCCCGAGGTACCGCTGCCCAATGCGATCACCCACGAGATGAATTTCAACGTGCCGAAGGTGAGCAGCATGGTGAGGCCGAAGTGGCCCTGCACCAGGGCGTCGATATTGTCGTAGCCCACGCCCAGGGTGCGCGGCTCGATCCAGCCCACGAAGCCGGCCACCAGCGCTCCGATGACGGGCCACCACATCCAGTGGATCGGCAGCTTCTCGAACAGATCCTCGACGCCGTACACCGCCCGGGTGACACCGATCGAGGCGAAGCCGACCAGACCACCGATCAGCACGAAGCTGGCCAGAGCCCAGCCCCCCGGCTGCTCCACCAGGGGCATCGGAAAGACCGGCGCCGCGCCGTAGGTGGCGTAGCGCACGCCGACCGCCGTCACCGTGGCCAGCGCCACCGGGATCAGCGAGCGCGGACGCAGCTCGAACAGCAGCAGCTCCACCGCCAGCACCAGCGAAGCCACCGGCGCGCCGAACACGGCCGCCATGCCGGCCGCCGCACCGGCGGCCAGCAGCACCTTGCGTTCGTTCGCGGTGACGCGCAGCAGCTGGCCGATCAGCGAACCCATCGCGCCGCCGGTGGAAATGATCGGGCCCTCGGCGCCGAACGGGCCGCCGGTGCCGATCGCGAACGCCGAGGACACCGGCTTGAGCCAGGTGATGCGGGCGGGGATGTTGGACTCGTTGGTGAGGATCTGCTCCATCGCCTCGGGGATGCCATGCCCCTGAATCGCGCGCGAGCCCCAGCGCGCCATGATCCCGGCGAGCAGGCCACCGATGGCGGGGATCAGGATGACCCAGGCGCCCAAGTGATTGTCTGCCGGCGACAGCACGAACGAGCCGCTGCGCGCATGGGGGCCAATCACGTCCGACACTCGGCCGTAGAAGCACAGGTCGGTGATCAGGTTGATCATCAGCATCAGCAACTGGGCGACATAGGCCGCCGCCACGCCCAGGATCACCGCCAGCACACTGATCAGCAGGATTCGATGAGTGACCAGGGTGGACTTGCGCGGCATGCGCGCCGCGTCCAGCGACAATCCCAGCGCGGGGGCGACCGGCAGGGCGTCGGTACTGCCGATCGTGCGCACGTCGGTATGCCCGATGGGATCGTCAGAGGTAGATGTCATCGGAGGTTTCGCAGCGTTAAAACGGAAATTTTACGCTGCTGCGGTGCAGAAAAAAAGAAGGAAGATCGCGCAACTGCACGTAATTTCATGCGATTCCGAGCATTGTCCGCGAACGTGAGCAACGCCGGCATCCAGTCGTCAGCGCGCGGTCGGGCTTGGTGCTGCTCACACGAAAATGCCCGCCGGAGGGCGGGCATTTTGGCCCGATCGTCACGCATCGCTGCATGCGTCGGCATCTGGATTTGGCAGCCCCGGATGGATTCGAACCACCGAATGCCTGAGTCAGAGTCAGGTGCCTTACCGCTTGGCGACGGGGCTAGGGTGCTTAGTTTAGCGCTTGGAGAACTGGGTGGCGCGACGTGCCTTGTGCAGACCGACCTTCTTGCGCTCGACCTCGCGGGCGTCGCGGGTCACGAAACCGGCCTTGCGCAGCGGCGACTTCAGGCTTTCGTCGTATTCGATCAGCGCGCGGGCGATGCCCAGGCGGATCGCGCCGGCCTGACCGGTGATGCCACCGCCGGCAACCGTCACCTTGATGTCGAACTTGTCGATGTTCTGGGTCAGCTCGAGCGGCTGGCGCACGATCATGCACGAGGTCTCGCGACCGAAAAATGCCTCGAGCGACTTGCCGTTGACTTCGATCGCGCCCTTGCCCTTGCGCAGGAACACGCGGGCGGCGGAGGTCTTGCGGCGGCCGGTGCCGTAATTCTGCTGGATCGTCATAGTGATTCCTTAGATTTCCAGCGCCTGCGGCTGCTGTGCGGTATGCGGATGCTCGGCACCGCCGTAGACCTTGAGCTTGCGATACATCTCGCGGCCCAGCGGGTTCTTCGGCAGCATGCCCTTGACGGCGATCTCGATCACGCGCTCCGGGTAGGTCGCCAGCAGGTCCTTCAGACTGGTGGTCTTCAGGTTGCCGACGTAGCCGGTGAAGCGGTGGTATTTCTTGTCGTCCAGCTTGGCACCGGTGACGTGCACCTTCTGCGCGTTGATCACCACGATATAATCGCCGGTGTCGCAGTGCGGGGTGTATTCCGGCTTGTGCTTGCCGCGCAGACGACGGGCGATTTCGGTCGACAGGCGACCGAGCGTCTTGTTCGTGGCATCGACCACGAACCAGTCGCGCTTGACGTTGTCGGCATTGGCGCTAAACGTTTTCATTTCAGAATACCTGTCTGCCGCCGTGAGGCGGTACGCATGATTCGGTGGAACAAAGGCGCGAGATGATAGCGGAGCCGTCATCTACGGCGCAAGCCCACCGACCGGCGAGCTGTGAGCTGGCAATGATAGCATGACCACCATGCTGCTTGAAAAGTCCCCCCTGCACGCACCTGCGGGCCGCATCGCCGAGCTGGCCGACCAATGCGTGCAGTGCGGGCTGTGCCTGCCGGTCTGTCCCACCTATGCGCTGGATCGCAACGAAGCGGAATCGCCGCGCGGGCGCATCGCGATCGCCTCCGCGCTGGCCCGCGGGCTGGCCGATCCCGCCGCCGAGCTGCGTGCGCACCTGGACCACTGCCTGGGCTGCCTGAACTGCGAAACGGTGTGCCCGGCGCATGTGCAGTACGGCGAACTGCTGGTGGAAACCCGTGCCCTGCTGGGACCCTCGCCGCAGCGGCCCCGATGGCTGCTGGAACTCGTCAAACGGCCAGCGCTGTTGCGCTTCCTTCGCCGGCTGGGCGGCGGGCTCGCGCTGTCGCGCTGGAAAGGCCCGCTGGCACGGCGCCTACCGACCGCTTCCCCGTGGCGCGCCGCCCTGCTCAACCTGCCGTCCACGCCACCGGCTGCGCGCGTCCGGGTTCGCCATGCAGTTCGCGGACGGCCCCACCTGGCGCTGTTCCCCGGCTGCGTGGCCAGCGTCGACGACGCCGAGGCGCAGCAGGCGGCGATCATCCTGCTGCAGGCGGCGGGCTTCGAGGTCAGCGTGCTGCCCGCGTTCTGCTGCGGCGCGATGGACCTGCACGGCGGCGCCGTGGAAGCTGCCGAACGTGCCGCGCAACGGGTACGCCAGGCCTGGGACGCCAGCGGCGCCAGCCAGCTGGTTTCGGTGACGCCCGGCTGCCTGGGCACGCTGCGCCGCGCCTTGCCTGGGGTGACCGTGCTCGATCCACTGGAACTGCTGGCGGCCCATGCCGGGACGCTGCACTTCCGCCCGCTGGCACGACGGGTAGCGCTGCACCTGCCGTGCACCCAGGTCAACGTGGCACGCAGCGACGATGCCTTGCTGCAGTTGCTGCGCCGGGTGCCGGGACTCGAGGTGCTGCCGTTGCCGCGGCCACCGCATTGCTGCGGCGCAGCCGGCAGCCACTTGCTGGAATTCCCCGCACGCGCCGCACAACTGCGCGACGATACGCTGCGGCAAGCCGCCACCCTGGATCCGCAACTGCTGTTGTCGTCCAATATCGGTTGTCGCCTGCACCTGGGCGCTGGTATCGACGCGCAGGGACTGCCCTGGCCGACCCGGCACCCGCTGACCTTGCTGGCCCAGCAACTCGAACAGCCCCCTCCGAACCAGGAAAGCCCATGACCGTGCGCACACTGAGCCCTCTCGACCGCCTGCTGGCCGGCTGCGAACGTGCGCTGGAGGCGATCGCCGGTTCACCGCAAGCGCATCGGCCGTCGCCCGCCAACGGCGTCGCCGAGACGGACATGGACGATGCCGAGCGCCGCCACGCCGCCGGACTGATGCGGATCAACCACACCGGCGAGGTCTGCGCGCAGGCGCTGTATTTCGGCCAGGCCGCGCTGGCGCGCAACGCCGACAACCGCCAGCACCTGCTGCACGCCGCGGCCGAGGAGACCGACCATCTGGCCTGGTGCGCCGAGCGCCTGCAGCAACTGGACAGCCGCCCGAGCCTGCTCAACCCGCTGTGGTACGCCGGAAGCTATGCGATCGGTGCGGCTGCCGCGCTGGCCGGCGATCCGCTCAGCCTCGGCTTCGTGGTCGAGACCGAACGCCAGGTGGAAGCCCACCTCGCCGAGCACCTGGAAAAACTGCCCGCACAGGACGAGCGCTCGCGCGCCGTGCTGACGCAGATGCAGTCGGACGAGATCCGCCACGCGCAGGCCGCGCAGCAGCGCGGCGGCATCGACCTGCCGTTCCCGCTGCCGCAGCTGATGCACGCCAGCTCGATGCTGATGAAGACGGTGGCTTATCGCGTGTAAACGGACTTCTGCATGGCAAACAGAAAAAACCCGCCTCTCGGCGGGTTTTTCGTCACATCAGGTTGCGGCCGTGGAACAGTTCCTCGATCTCGCGGCGCAGCAGCGACTCGATGCGCTGGCGCTCCTTGAACGAGAGGTCGTCGGCGTGCGACTCGAACAGGTAGGTGTCGAGGTCGAAGTCCTTGATGTGCATCTTCGTGTGGAACATGTTTTCCTGGTACACGTTGACGTCGAACATCTCGTACTTCTGGCGGATGTGCTTGGCCAGGTAGTCCTGCACCGAGTTGATCTTGTGGTCGATGAAGTGCTTCTTGCCCTTCACGTCGCGGGTGAAGCCGCGCACGCGGTAGTCGCACACCACGATGTCCGACTCGAAGCTGTCGATCAGGTAGTTCAACGCCTTCAGCGGCGAGATCACGCCGCAGGTGGCCACGTCGATGTCCGCGCGGAACGTGGCGATGCCGTTGTGCGGATGCGTTTCCGGATAGGTATGGACGGTGATGTGGCTCTTGTCCATGTGCGCGACCACCGCGCCGGCGATCGAATCGCGGCCGAGCTTCTCGACCACCGGCTCCTCGGAGATCAGCATGGTCACCGAGGCGCCCTGCGGATCGTAGTCCTGGCGCGCGATGTTCAGGATGTTCGCGCCGATGATCTCCGCCACGTCGGTGAGGATCTGGGTCAGGCGGTCAGCGTCGTACTGCTCATCGATGTACTCGATGTAGCGCCGGCGCTGGTCCTCGGACACCGCGTAGCAGATGTCGTAGATGTTGAAGCTCAACGCCTTGGTCAGGTTGTTGAAACCCTGCAGGCGCAGACGGGGAAGTGGTTTGACCACGGGCGGCTCTCCATGACCGGGTGTTCGGCCAGCAGTAGAGGCGGGTTAGCGACAAGGGTCCCCGCGATATGGTGTGAAGCGCAGGCGCACAGCCTGCACGACCCTTGTGAACCGCATGTGGCAACCTTGCCGCATCCGGAAGACCGCGGAGTATGCGGCAAAAGGAAAAGAAATTGAACCTGCCACAAGCGCTCAGGTTTGCCATAATGCCAAGCTTGCAAGGATGGTTCAGCGACGCGCATGGCGCGTGGCAACGACTGCCGCTGTAATGACAACCATCTGTAGGGGATGATCGTGGCGCAACTCAAGTACCAGCTCCAACAGGCTTTTGAACGCTCGCAGGCCCCGCTCGGCTTCGCACCGGACCCGGCCGCGATGGAACGTTTCCTGGCGCTGTGCCATCGCCGGCGCTACCCGGGCAAGACCGCGATCATCCGTCCCGGCGACCCGGCCAATACCCTGTATTACGTGGTCGAGGGCTCGCTGGCGGTGTGCACCGAGGACGAGCAGGGACGCGAACTGATCCTTGCCTACATCAGCCGCGGCCAGTTCATCGGCGAGATGGGCCTGTTCGTGGAGCAGGCCCAGCGCGAGTCGATGGTGCGCACGCGCACCCCGTGCGAGATGGCCGAGGTCAGCTACGAGCGCCTGTTCCAGCTGATGGAAGGCCCGCTGCGCGAGGAATGCCCGAAGATCCTGTTCGCGATCGGCTCGCAGCTGACCAACCGTCTGCTGCGCACCTCGCGTCAGGTCAGCCGGATGGCCTTCATGGACGTCACCAACCGCATCTCGCGCACCCTGCTCGACCTGTGCCAGGAGCCGGATTCGATGACCCACCCGGATGGCACCCAGATCCGCATCTCGCGCCAGGAAGTGAGCCGCATCGTGGGCTGCTCGCGCGAAATGGTCGGTCGCGTGCTCAAGCAGCTGGAGGAGCAGCGCATGATCGACGTCTCCGGCAAGACCATCGTGGTGCGCGGCACGCGCTGACCCGCGCAGGGGCTCACCCTGTCGCCACCTGAACCGTCTTTTTACGAAGACTGGTCAAGGATGGCGCTCCGCCATCGGTTGCGAGACGACGCTTGGATTACGGACAGTTCTTCATCTTTGTCGGTGTCGGCTTGCTCGCCCAACTGGTCGATGGCGCGCTGGGCATGGCCTACGGCCTGGTCTCCAACTCGATCCTGCTGGCGCTGGGCCTGCCGCCGGCGGTGGCCAGCGCCACCGTGCATACCGCCGAGGTATTCACCACCGGCGTTTCCGGCGCATCGCATGCCTGGTTCGGCAACGTGCGCTGGAAACTGTTCTGGCAACTGGCCATTCCCGGTGCGATCGGCGGCATCCTCGGCGCGACCTTCCTGGCCAGCGTGCCGGGCGAGGCGATCCGTCCCTGGGTCAATGCCTACCTGCTGATCCTCGGCACGATGGTGCTGTTGCGCGCCTTCGGCAAGCGGCTGACCCGCCACCAGGTACAGCACAGCGGCGTGCTGGGCTTCTTCGCCGGGCTGCTCGACGCGATCGGCGGCGGCGGCTGGGGGCCGCTGGCCACCAGCACCCTGATCGCGCGCGGCGGCGGCGTGCGCAGCACGATCGGCTCGGTCAACGCCGCCGAATTCGTGGTGACGGTCTGCGTCTCCGCCACCCTGGTCTGGCATGTCGGCGCCGGCCATTGGCCGATCGTGCTCGGCCTGCTCACGGGCGGCGTGATCGCCGCGCCGTTCGCAGCCTGGCTGGTGCGCCACCTGCCCGAGCACGCCGTGATGGCCGCCGTGGGCAGCCTGATCGTGCTGATCAGCCTGAGCCAGCTGGCGCAGGCGCTGCTCTAGGCGCGCGCCGCGCGCCGATCACGCGATGGCGCTCAGAACCATTCGACGCGGGTGATCGCGCG
This sequence comes from Rhodanobacter soli, assembly GCF_040548735.1. Classification (NCBI taxonomy): domain Bacteria; kingdom Pseudomonadati; phylum Pseudomonadota; class Gammaproteobacteria; order Lysobacterales; family Rhodanobacteraceae; genus Rhodanobacter; species Rhodanobacter soli. The sequence goes on from NZ_JBEPSD010000001.1 coordinate 1,260,602, forward strand.
GCCCAGCGCCTTCTCGACTTTCTTGCACAGCGCGGGCGTGCCATTGACCAGCACCGCCTCGGCGGCCAGCTTCAGCATCGCCGCGTCATACATGGAATCGCCGTACGCCACCTGCCATTCGCTGAGTCCGTGCCGGGCCAGCGATTGCACCTTGCGGCGGCCCACGTTGTGCCACAGCGGCCGCATGCCGAGCCAGCCCGGGCGCAACTGCGAGGCGACGATCTCCAGGTTGGTCAGGCCCAGCTGCTGCATGATCCCGCTGACCAGGGTGTGTTCGCAGCCGGTCACCACGATGACCCGGTCGCCCTGCGCCTGGTGCCGGCGCAACGCCTGCAGGCCGTCGCGGCAGAACTGCTTCGGCCGCCGCGCCAGGGCGGCGGCGAATGCATTCGCGGCAACCTGGTAGCCCTGCTCGCCCAGCCCCAGCAGTGCGATGCGCACCAGCGTGTGCATCGGCAGGCGGCGCGAGAACGGCAGCTGCAACAGCAGCAGCGGCGTGCTCAGCAGCGCCAGCAGGCGGCGCCACCACGAGCAGCGGTAACGCTCGCGCATGAACAGGTAGAACGAATCGCCGCGGATCAGCACGCCGTCGAAATCGAACAGCACCACGCGCGGCAATGCCGCGTCCGCCGGCGCCAGCGCTTCCTGTTCCGGCATCACGGTCACGGGATCGAGAACAGCCGTCGCAGTTCGGCACCCGGGTCTTCGGCGCGCATGAACGCCTCGCCGACCAGGAACGCCTGGATGCCGCCCTCGCGCAGGCGCGCCACGTCTTCCGGCGTATGGATGCCGGATTCGGCCACCAGCACGCGGTCGTACTCGACCCGTTCCTGCAGGGCCAGCGAAGTCTCCAGCGAGGTCTCGAAGTTGCGCAGGTTGCGGTTGTTCACGCCGATCAGCGGCACCGGCAACGCCATCGCGCGCTCCAGCTCCTCCTCGTCGTGCACCTCGCACAGCACGTCCAGGTCGAGTTCCGCGGCCAGCAGCGACAGCTGCAGCAGCACGTCGTCGTCCAGCGCCGAGACGATCAGCAGGACGCAGTCGGCGCCGATCGCGCGCGCCTCGTACACCTGGTACGCGTCGATGATGAAGTCCTTGCGCAGCACCGGCAGCGAGCACGCCTCGCGCGCCTGCTGCAGGAACGCCTCGCTGCCCTGGAAAAAGTCGCTGTCGGTCAGCACCGACAGGCACGCCGCGCCGGCGGCCGCGTAGCTCTTCGCGATTGCGGCCGGGTCGAAATCCGTGCGGATCAGTCCCTTGCTCGGGCTGGCCTTCTTCACCTCGGCGATCACCGCCGGCAGGCCGGCGTCGATCTTCGCCTCGATCGCCGCGGCGAAACCGCGGGTGCCGGGCAGGTCCGCGATGCGCGCGATCAGTTCGGCCTCCGGCAGCCGGGCCCGGCGTTCGGCAACCTCTTCCGCCTTGCGGGCAAGAATGCGATTGAGAATGTCAGTCATGGCATCTCACTGGTGGTGTGGGAGCGCATCCCATGCGCGACAAGAGCACCGGCGCACCGGGCCGCGGCAGCTTCGCGCACCATGTACGCCTTACTGCGGATTGGCAAGCCGTCGGGTGGCCGCCACGAAGGCCTGCATTTTCGCATGCGCGGCGCCGCTGGCAATCGTGGCGCGGGCAAGATCGATGCCTTCGCCGATCGAAGCGGCCACGTCGGCCGTGTACAGCGCCGCGCCGGCGTTCAGACAAACGATGTCGTGCGCCACGCCGTGGCGCCCCTGCAGCACCTCCAGCAGCATCGTCTTCGACTCGTGCGCATTTTCCACGCGCAGATTACGGCTGGACGCCATCGCCAGGCCGAAATCCTCCGGCTCCACTTCGTACTCGCGCACCACGCCATCGCGCAATTCGCCGACCAGGGTCGCCGCGCCCAGCGAAATCTCGTCCAGCCCGTCGCGGCCCCACACCACCAGCGCATGCCGCGCGCCGAGTTGCTGCAGCGCGCGCACCTGGATGCCGACCAGGTCGGGATGGAACACGCCCATCAAGATGTTCGGCGCGCCGGCCGGGTTGGTCAACGGGCCGAGGATGTTGAACAGCGTGCGCACGCCCATTTCCTTGCGCACCGGCGCCACCACCTTCATCGCCGGATGGTGGTTCGGCGCGAACATGAAGCCGATGTCGGTCTCGGCCATGCACACGGCCACCTGCGCAGGCGACAGCTCGATCGCCGCGCCGAGCGCCTCCAGCACGTCGGCGCTGCCGGACTTCGACGATACGCTGCGCCCGCCGTGCTTGGCGATGCGTGCACCGGCCGCCGCCGCCACGAACATCGCCGTGGTGGAGATGTTGAAGCTGGACGAACCGTCGCCGCCGGTGCCCACGATATCGACGAAGTGCGCGTGCGGCGGCGCGTCCACCTTCGCCGACAGCTCGCGCATCACCCGCGCCGCGCCGGTGATCTCGCCCACCGTTTCCTTCTTCACGCGCAGGCCGGTGATGATCGCCGCGGTCATCAGCGGACTCACCTCGCCGTTCATGATCTGGCGCATCAGCGCGATCATCTCGTCATGGAAGATCTCGCGATGCTCGATCGTGCGCTGCAGGGCTTCCTGTGGCGTGATGGTGATCGCGCGGGCGTGGCCGTTCATGCCACCGCCTTTAGCGGCTTTCCGAGGAAATTGCGCAGCAGGTCGTGGCCGTGCTGAGTCAGGATCGACTCGGGGTGGAACTGCACGCCCTCGACCGCCAGCGTCTTGTGGCGCAGGCCCATGATCTCGTCGATCGAGCCGTCCGGGTTTTCCGTCCACGCGGTGATTTCCAGGCAATCCGGCAGCGACGACTGCTCCACCACCAGCGAGTGGTAGCGCGTGGCCTCGAACGGATTCGGCAGGCCGGCAAACACGCCCTGCCCGTGATGGATCACCGGCGACGTCTTGCCGTGCATGATCCGCTTCGCACGGATCACCTTGCCGCCGAACACCTGGCCGATCGCCTGGTGGCCCAGGCATACGCCGAACACCGGGATCTCGCCGGCCAGCTCGCGCAGCACGTCCAGCGACACGCCCGAATCATCCGGCGTGCCTGGCCCCGGCGAGATCATGATGTGCGAGGGCTTGAGCGCGCGGATGCCGGCCACGTCCAGCGCATCGTTGCGCACCACCCTGACCGCCTGCCCCAACTCGCCCAGGTACTGCACGAGGTTGTAGGTGAAGCTGTCGTAGTTGTCGATCATCAGCAGCATGGCGCGCCTTGCGGGACATGACGGCGCAGCGCGCCGGGCACGGCATTATAGCCGTGCCGTCCGCCCCGGTTCCGCCAGCGGCGCCAGCCGCACCCGCCAGGCCCCTGCTCAGGCGGTATCGCGCCGCGACTGTCGCGCCACCACGCTGGTGGCGGTGAGGTCGCCGGTGACGTTGCCCAGCGTGGCCAGCGCGTCGGGGATGGTGTCGACCGCCAGCATCAGGCCCAGCGGGCTGAGCGGCAGGCCCATCGCCTGCGCCACCGGCAGGTTGGTGGCGATGAAGGTGACCTGGCCCGGCAGGCCGACCGAGCCCAGGCTGATCACCACCGCCAGCAGCGCGCCGGCGAGCAGCTGCGCGGTGGACAGGTCGATGCCGTAGGCCCAGGCGATGAACACCGCCGAGGTGACGTACTGCACCGGACTGGTCAGGCGGAACAGGCTCACCGCCATCGGCAGCACCAGCGCGGCGACCTGCTTCGGGTAGCCGAGCCGGCGGTCGGCACTTTCCAGCATCGCCGGCAACGAGGCCAGCGAGGACTGCGTGCTGATCGCCACCACCTGCGCCGGCACCAGCGCCAGCGCGAAACGGCGCAACCGCTCGCCGCCGAAGGCCACCGCCAGCGGCAGCATCATCACGGTGACCGCCAGGTACAGCAGGCACTCCACCAGCACGTACACGCCGAGCGCGCTGAGCATGCCCAGGCCCGAACGCGCGCACACCGAAAGGATCAGCGCGAACACGCCCAGCGGCGCGATCCACAGCACCCAGCGCACGATCACGATCATCGCGTCGGCGATCGCCTGGAAGAACTCCATCAGCAGCGCGCGCCGCGCCGGTGCGATCCGGGTCAGCGCGAAACCGAGGAACAGCGCGAACACCACCAGCGGCAGCATCGCGCTCTGCGCCGCGGCCATGATCGCATTGCTGGGCACGATCGCGACCAGCGTATCGATCCAGTTCACCGGCGCCGCCTGCGCGGCCGCAGGCATGCTGGCATGATCGAGCGCGGCGACCAGCGCCGGATTGTGCGGGAACAGCGAAAACACCAGCGGCGCGGCCAGCGCCGCGAACACCGCGCCGCCGGTCAGCACCACGATGAACACCACGATCGCGCGCCGCGCGATGCGGCCCGAGGCGGCCGCGTCGGTGGCGGTGTTGACGCCCACCACCACCAGCGCCAGCACCAGCGGCACCACGGTCATCTGCAGCGCGTTCAGCCACAGCTTGCCGATCGGCTGCGCCACGTTGGCCACCTGCAACGCCACGCTTTCGTTCCAGCCGGCCAGCAGCAGGCCGATCAGCGCGCCGGTGGCCAGCCCGACCAGAACCCGGGTGGTCGCACTCACTGCGCGGCATCCGCGGCGGCGAGCGCCGGCAGTTGCCAGTCGGCGCGCAGCCGCTCGTACTCGGCCTGCGGCAGCAGCACGAAGACCGGATGCTGCTGCGGCTTCAACCAGGCCAGCAGCGACTCCATCACCGCCGGCGTCATGGCAGTACAGCCGGTGGTGGCGTCGGTGGGCGACTTCCACAGGTGCGCGAAGATGCAGCTGCCGCCCTGCGGCGCCGCCTGCGCGTTGTGCTCGATCACGAAGCCAAGCCTGTAGCGCTGGTCGCCGTTCGCGTGCAGGTCGCGTCGCATCGGTTCGCTGGAGCCCTTCACCGCGTCGGCGCCGACCACGTTCGCGTCGACGATGCGGTTGTACTGTGCCGTGCCGCTGACATCCATGCAGTAATCGGTGGCGCTGAGCGCGCGGTACGGCAGCGCAGTGGCCGCGTGCGCGGCGTAGCCGAACGCCTCGCCGATGCGGAATACGCCGGCCGGGCTGCGGCCGTCGCCTTCGCGCTTGAGCGGCCCGCCATGCTGCGGCGCGTTCAGGCCCAGGCCCCAGGCGGCGCCGCTCTTGCCGATGGTCACCGGCACGGCGGCGCGCACTTCACGCCAGCCGTCGCCGTCGCGCGCGAAGGTGCGCAGGGTGCCATGGTTCGCGTTCCAGCCGGCGGTGGTGACCAGCACCAGCTGGCGGGCGTCGTGCCAGGGCGTGGTCGCCGCGCCGGCGTGCGCGGCTCCGGCAAGCGTGATGGCAAACATCAGCGGGGCAAGGGTGCGGCGGCGAACAGTCATCAGCTTTCCATCCAATAGGTGAGCGTCACGCAACAAGTGTGGGAGTCCGCCAGGGAATGTTGTTCCTGCCCCGATTCCCGATTCCCGTAGCTAGGGCTCCAGCATCAGCTGGATGCGGTCGAGGTTGGCCAGCAGTTGCGCGTGGCGATCGTCGTGGCCTTCGCACAGTTGCACGAACACGCCGTCGAGCAGGTGCTGCAGCGCCGATTGGTACAGCAGCGGCTGGACGTACGGCAGCTCGTCGTGCGCGGATACCACCAGGGCAAGGTCGGCCAGCGCGCGCAGCGGGTTGGCGGTGTGCCGCGTCACCGTGATCACCTGGCCGCGGCGCTCGCGGAAGTAGCGTGCGATCTTGCACAGCGCCGGATGGTTGCCGTGCTCGGAGAACACCAGCAGCACGTCGCCGGCGCTGGCCGCGGAGACGTTCGCGGTCATCCGCGCGGTGTCGAAGTTGTGCACGGTGAGGATGCCCAGCAGCGACAGCTTCAGCGCGAAGCCGCGCGCGTGGATGTCGTCCTCGCCCAACCCGATGATGAACACCTTGCCGGCACGGCCGGCCTGCTCGATCGCGTCCGCCACGGCGTGGAGGGTTTCCGGCGGGTTGATCAGCCGGGTCGCTTCCTCGGCCTCGGACTTGCGCCGCCACAGGTTGCCGGCGGACGCCCCGCCGCCTTCGCCGCCGCTCGCCTCCGCGACCTGCGGCGTGTCGCCGTTGTCGGCACGCGCGATCGCCTCGCCGACCGAATACTTCAGGTCCGGATAACCCTTGAAGCCCAGCTTCTGGGTGAACTTGACCACGCTGGACTGGCTGATCCCCAGCGCGTTGGCCAGTTGCTGCGAGGAGTAGTCGCGCAGCAGCTGCGCGTTCTCCAGGATGAAGTCGGCGATGCGCCGCTCCACTGCCGACATCTGGTCGCGTTCCGAACGGATTTTGACCAGCGGCGACATCAGGCTTCGATCCTCTCCAATCCGCGGATCTCGCGGATGCCTAGTCCGGGGGCGTCCGTCACCGAGATTTCCGACTCGTTGAAGATTACCCCACCGTCGACCGGATTGAACTGGCACAGCGACGGGCCGTCCAGGTCGATCTTGGTGATCACGTTCGACTTCGCCACCGCCACGTGCACCGCCGCGGCCACGCTGATGCTGGTTTCCAGCATGCAGCCGATCATGCACTCGATGCCGTGCATGCCGGCGATGTCGGCGATGCGGATCGCGTTGGAGATGCCGCCGGTCTTCATCAGCTTGATGTTGATGATGTCGGCCGCGCGCAGGCGGATCAGCTCGATCACCTCCATCGGGCCGAACACGCTCTCGTCGGCCATCACCGGCGTGTGCACGCGCTCGGTGACGTAGCGCATGCCGGCCAGGTCGCGCGCCTTCACCGGCTGCTCGATCAGCTCCAGCTTGATGCCGGCATCCTCCAGCGTCTGCAGCGCGTACACCGCCTGCTTGGCGGTCCAGCCCTGGTTCGCGTCCAGCCGCAGCAGCGCGCGCCCTTCCACCGCGGCGTAGATCGCCTTGACCCGCTCGATGTCGACGCCGATGTCCTTGCCCACCTTGATCTTCAGCGACTCGAAACCGCGTTCCACCGCGGAGACCGAGTCGGCCACCATCTTGTCGATGTAGTCGACGCTGATGGTGATGTCGGTGGTGATCACCGGGTCGCCGCCGCCGAGAAGCTTGTACAGCGGCGCGCTGTAGAGCTGGCCCCACAGGTCGTACACCGCGATCTCCACCGCCGCCTTGGCGCTGGTGTTCTTCTCCATCGAGGACTGGATCAGCTGGGTGAGGTGGTTGAGGTCGGCGATGTCCTGGCCGATCAGCCGCGGCGAGATGTAGTGGCGGATCGCGTCGATGATCGAGCCGTGGGTATCGCCGGTGATTACCGCAGTGGCCGGCGCCTCGCCGTAACCGACCTGGCCCGAGTCGGTATGCACCATCACCACGATGTCCTCCACCATGTTGACCGTGCGCAGCGCCGTCTTGAACGGGGTCTTCAGCGGCACCCGCAGCATGCCGAACTGGATGTCGGTGATTTTCATGGGCAAGCCTTCATGGAATCTGTGTCCTTTTTCTTCTTGGTGCAGGCGCGCTCAGTGGCGGATGCGCACGATGCTGGTCATGCGGTCGACAAAGGTCTGCTTGTCGTTGAACAGCATCGGCAGCAGCGGGGTCACCGATACCGCATTGAGCTTCACGTGCGCCTTGCTGCCGTCGGCCTTGCGGTAACTCATGCCGCCCACGTCGTGGATCACGTACGGCTGGCCGTGCAGCTGGCCGATCACCATCATCACGTGGCCGGGGATATAGACCAGATCGCCCACCTGCAGTGCGTGCGCGGCCTTGATGCGCGCCTCGCGACTGTCCTTGTCGGTGAACAGCCGATGCTCCAGCGCCGGACTGATCGACTGCTTGCTGGTGTCGCGCGGCATCTGCACGCCCATGCTGCGATACACGTCGGATACAAAGCCGCTGCAATCGCGGCCATCGTACGAATGACCCCAACCGTAGCGCTCGCCGAGGAACTTGAAGGCCTGGCGGATGATGTTGGCCGGGGTGAGCGGCAGATAGTCGCTGGCGGTATCGGTGTTCTTCTGCAGCAGCGCGGGCGAGAACTGCAACTTGCCGGCCGCATCGCGCCACGGCAGTTCCAGCGTGTACGCGGCGTATGCCGTCTGCCCGTTCACCGGCTGATCCGGCGCCAGGCCACTGGCCAGTGGCACGCGCGTGCTCATGTCCAGTTGCAGCTGCGACACCTCGGGACGCTCGCGGGTGAACACCGTGCGTTCGCTGGCCCCGGTGATCACCCGGTACGGCGCCTTGTCGGCGTAACCGAAGACCTGCGCCGCACTGCCTTCGGCCACATTCTCCTTCCTCGTCCACGCGGCATAGCGCGGGCTCAGCACGAACAGCCACTGGCCGTCGGCACTGGCATGCGTGATCACCACCGGCACGCCGGGGAATTCGGCGGTCTCCTGGAAGCGGTCGATGTCGGTGTCGCCTTTCGAGCTGAACACGCGCAGGTCCGTCGGAAACGCGCGGAACGCGGCACGCTGCACGATCAGCCCGTAGCGCGCGGGCTGGCTGGCCGGGATCTTGTCCAGGGCAAGATCAGCCGCCATCGCATCGAACGTCGCTGACGGCACCGGCTTGCCCTCGACGTCGTACAGTTGGCGCGTGGGCCGTTCCGAAATCGCGTTGATCCAGCCACTGACCTGCTCGCGGGAGAGCGTGGCCGGCAACTTGCGCAGGTCGTGCATCGACGGATCGAGCTGCAGCAGCTTCGCGTTCTGCGCCTCGATCACGGCGCGGTCGAGGATCACCCGATCGGGCTCGGCTTGCAGGCCGATCCAGAACGCGGGAGTGAGCTGTGCCTCGCCGACGCCGAGCACGCCGGATGGCGGCACGGTCAACGCATCGTTCGCCTCGCGCGCCTGCAGCGGTGCGCCGGCGAAGGCGAGCGCAAGCGCGGTGGCAGCAAGCAGGGGAAATCGCATCGTCTTGGTCCTATGTTGAAGCTGCATCAGGTGGCCGCCAACGTGGACAGGATCGTCGCCACTAGCAGGCCGAAACCGGTGCCCAGGATGTAGCCGAGCAGGGCCAGCAGGATACCGACCGGCACCAGCGCGGCCGAATAGCTGGCCGCCAGGATCGGCGTGGCCGCCACGCCGCCAATATGCGCCAGCGAGGAGATCCCGCACAGGTACAGGTCGAAGCGGAAAAGTTTGGCGCAGCCGATCAGCAGCACCGCGTGGATCGCGATGATGGTGACGCCGCACAACAGGTACAGCGGCGCCGCGGCGATGCCCTGGAAGTTGCTCTGCGAGGCCAGCACCGCCACCACGCTGATCAGCATGGCACTGGAGATCGTGCTGGCGCCCGGAAACTCCGCCAGCGGCGTGTGCGCCACCACCAGGCCGAAACCGGTGGCCAGCAGGATGGTCCAGGTGGTCGCGCTGATCATGCCGGAAACCGGCAGCCAGCCGGCCAGCCAGCCCGACACCGCCGCCACCGCCAGCGCCATGCCCAGCCACAGCAGCACGCTGTCGTAGGTGGTCGGCGCTTTGGCCTTCACCGGCGCCAGCGGGATGTCGCCGCTGGATTTCGCCCGGGTCCAGCGGTTGAACGCCGGCGCCAGCCGCGCCACCGAGAACAGCACCACCACCCACATCGAATAGCCCAGCGCATCGGTCAGCAGCGACATCGCCAGGTAGGTGTCGGACATGCCGATCGCCTGCTTCACCGCGATCATGTTCGCGGTGCCGCCGACCCAGCTGCCGGAGAGCGCGGCCAGCGGCTGCCAGTCGTTGCCGGGCAGCCAGTGGCGATAGATCAGGTAGGTGCCGATGAAGGCCACGAACAGGCTCAGCGAGGTGCAGGCGAACACGCCCAGTACGCGCGGGCCGAGCCGCCAGATCGCGCGCAGGTCGCAGTTGATCATCAGCAGGAACAGCAGGGCCGGCACCATGTGCGAGACCAGCATCGACTGCGCCGCCTTGATCTCCGCGTTGACCTGCCACAGCCCGGAAACCGCCAGCGCGGTGACCAGCAGGTAGGTCAGCACGATCGGCGGCAACACCGAAAACACCTTCCAGCCGAAGCGGCGTTCCATTGCCGGAAACAAACCGGCGACCAGCAACATCAGCGCCAGGTAGGGCCAGACCGTGTGGATCACATGCATCCCCTCGTGGATCGTTCGCGGGCATTCGCAGGCTGGCTGGTTTCCACCATCAAGGAATAGCTGATTCTTATCGACTTCGATTGAAGCATAAATTATTGACCGGCATTTGCAAGCGTGTTACACAGCGGTTTCAGGGGATTCGTTGCGGGGATGTTTGTCGATGGATACGTTGCCACCGGTCGCACCCAAAGTACGCCGCCATGTGCGCGGCTTGCGCGTCGCCGTGTCCCTGCTCGCCCTGCTGCTCGCCGCACCGCTTGCCTTCGCCGGCAACGGCAGCGACGGCAAGGCGGTCACCCCCATCATCGCCCAGATCGACGCCGGCCACTTCAAGGCGGCCGACGCGGCGATCACCAGCGCCCTGGCACAGCCCGGGCTGTCCGCCGACACGCGCCATGCGCTCGCGTTCCAGCGCGAGCGCATGCGCCGCATCCTGCTCGACTTCACCCTGAGCGCCGACGACGTCAAGGCACGCGTGCGCAAGCAGATCCCCGACCTCAGCGACGCCGAGTTCGCGAAGTGGAACGCGGCCGGCCTGTTCGAGCACCAGGTCATCGACGGCAGGACGCTGTACTTCAAGCGTTCGCCCGGCAACCTGTTCCGGCTCAGCCCCGAGGCAGTGGCGCGGCGCGCCGTGCAAACGCCGATCGGCGACGGCCCGATGGAGTCGCTGAACGACCACCAGCGCGCGATCTACAAGGCCGCGCTGGCCGAACACCGCAGCAGCGTGCTGCCGCGCCGCCTGCGCATGACGCAGACGCTGACCGTCGACGCCGACGCCGTGCCCGCCGGCGAGACCGTGCGCGCGTGGATTCCGTATCCGCGCGCGGTGCCGAGCCAGCAGGAAGACATACGCTACGTCGCCAGCGTGCCGGCAAAGCACCAGATCGCGCCCGAATCGGCCATGCAGCGCACGGTATATCTGGAGAAACCCGCGGTGGCCGGCCAGAAGACGGTGTTCTCGGTCACCTACGAGCTGACCCTGTCCGCGCAATACCACGCGATCGACCCGGGCAAGGTCCAGGCGGAAACCATCACGCCGGAGCTGGCCCCGTTCGTGGCCGAGCGCGCGCCGCACATCGTGTTCACCGACGCCATGCGCAAGTTCTCGCACGACGCGGTCGGCGACGAGAAAAATCCCTATCGCATCGCGCAGAAACTGTTCGCCGCGGTCGACCGCATCCCCTGGGCCGGCGCGCGCGAGTACTCGACGATCTCCAACATCAGCGACTACGCGCTGCACGCCGGCCACGCCGACTGCGGCCAGCAGACCCTGCTGCTGATGACCCTGCTGCGCCTCAACGGCATCCCCACGCGCTGGCAGTCGGGCATGGTGTATTCCGACGACGGCAGCCGCTACAGCAACATCCACGACTGGGGCTACCTGTACCTGGCGCCGTACGGCTGGGTGCCGATGGACGTCACCACCGGCCGCCTGCAACCCGGCCCGGGCGACGACAAGGCGCTGGAGTGGTTCTACCTGGGCGGGCTCGACAACTACCGCATCGCGTTCAACGACGACTTCGGCCGCCGCTTCCAGCCGCCCAAGCAGCACTTCCGCTCCGACGACGTGGACTCGCAACGCGGCGAGGCCGAATGGCGCGGCGGCAACATCTATTTCGATCAATTGGGTTACGACTTCGACTGGCAGGTCCTGCCAGCGACGCACGGACGCAGCGGCAAATAACTACCGGCAGCTTTTCATAAACATGGCATCGACGGCGTCGATGGGGGAGATGGGGAAATGAGCAACACCCGGACATTGCGCAGAACCGTACTCGGCACGGCGCTCGGACTGGCGCTTGCCGCCTTCGGCGGGCCGCAGGCATACGCGGCCAACAACGACGGCTCGGTGGCCGGCCGCACCCAGGCTGGCGCCACCGTGGTCGTGATCAATCCGGCCACCGGCCTGACCCGTACGATCACGGCCGACAGCGACGGCAACTACCGCTTCCCGTTCCTGCCGGTGGGCCAGTACACCATCAGCGCAAGCAGCAGCGGCCAGCAGGTCGGCCCGACGCGCAACGTCACGGTGGCACTGGGCACCACCACGACGGTGGACCTGGGCGCAGCGGGCGCAACCAGCCTGGCCACGATTAACGTCACCGGCTCGGTGTTGCCGGTGATCGACGTGAGCTCCACCGAATCGGCCACCATCGTCTCGCGCGCCGACCTGGTGCGCCTGCCGGTCGACCAGAACGTCACCTCGGTCGCCCTGCTGGCGCCGGGTGTGGTCAAGGGCAATGCCGGCTTCGGCGGCATCTCCTTCGGCGGTTCGTCGATCGCGGAGAACGCGTTCTACGTCAACGGCCTCAACGTCACCGACTTCTACAACCGCAACGGCTTCTCCGAGGCACCGTTCGCCTTCTACGACCAGTTCCAGGTCAAGACCGGCGGCTACTCGGTCGAGTTCGGCCGCACCACGGGCGGCGTGGTCAACGCCGTGGCGCGCTCAGGCACGAACGAACTCAAGGGCGGCATGGAGATCACCCTGGAGCCCGGCAACTGGCACTCGCGCGCCGACGACCAGTACGACGCCGACGGCCATCGCTACCTTACCGCCAGCCGAGACCAGGACTCGCTGGTGAAGACGAACGTCTGGGCATCCGGCCCGATCGTCAAGGACAAGCTGTTCATCTTCGCCATGTACGAAGCCCGTGGCAGCAGCCCGCGCAACACCAACAACGCCGGCACCACGCTGACCTCCAACAACTCGGATACGGGCTTCTGGGGCACCACGGTCGACTGGAACATCACCGACAGCAACGTGCTGCAGCTGATGGCGTTCTCGGACAAGAACAAGAACACCGGCGACGTCTACAGCTACGACTTCGACACCAGCACCATCGGCACCAAGACCAACAAGGTCTTCACCGATACCGGCGGCAAGAACTGGGCGCTGACCTGGACCAGCTATCTCACCAACGACCTGTCGATGAAGCTGATGTACGGCCGCAACGAGCGCGAGGCGTTCACCCGCTCGCAGCTGGACATCGACTGCAACTACGTCTCGGCAAACAACGCGTTCATGCAGATCCACGACCCGGGCGTGCAGTTGGGCTGCACCAGCAGCTCCACCGTGTACGAGCGCAACGACACCCGCAAGCAGGCGCGCGCCGACTTCGAGTGGACCTTGGGCGACCACCTGCTGCGCTTCGGCTACGACCACGAGAACGACACCTCCGACTACAATCGCCACTACGCCGGGCCGGGCGCCTACTACTACAACCTCTACACCGCTGACCCCGGCGACACCATCTCCGGTGGCGGCGTAATGCCTGCGGGTTACGACGCCTACGTGCGTGCGCGCCGCTACGAGATCTCCGGCACCTTCACCACCAAAAACGCCGCCTACTACATCGAAGACAACTGGCAGGTGACGCCCAACCTGGTGCTCAACGCCGGCGTGCGCAACGACAGCTTCGACAACCAGGATGCCGCGGGCAACAGCTACATCAAGATGAGCCGCCAGATCGCGCCACGGCTGGGCTTCTCCTGGGACATGAAGGGCGACGGCAGCACCAAGATATTCGGCAACCTCGGCCGCTACTACCTGCCGGTGGCCAACGTGATCAACATCAAGCAGGCCGGCGGCCTGCTCGACGAGCGCACCTACTATGCGTTCGACGGCTGGGACTACCAGACCCTCAACGGCGTCGAGTACGCCATCCCGAAACTCGGGCCACAGATCGGCGGCGTCGACGACTCGCAGGGTGATGGCACGGTGGGCGACCTGCGTTCCGAAGTCGACCACGACATGGACCCCGTCTACCAGGACGAGGCGATCCTGGGCTTCCAGCAGCTGATCAACTCGCAGTGGTCGTGGGGCGCCAGCGCCACCTATCGGCGCCTGCATAACGCGATCGACGACATGGAGATCAGCGCCACCGCCCAGTGTGGTGAAGACGGCTATATCGGCTGGGTGATGGCCAACCCGGGCAAGAAGGTCACCGTGTGGGGCGACACCAACTGCGACGGCACCGCCGATGGCTATCTCACCGTCGACACATCGAAGGAAGGCTGGGCGATGTATGACGCCGACGGCAACTACCTGGGCCAGCGCGGCTGGGTGAAGCCGAAGCGCACCTACGCCGCTGTCGAGCTGCAGCTGAATCGCGCGTGGGACGAGAAGTGGTCGATGAACGCCTCGTACACGATGTCGTGGAACCGCGGCAATGCGGAAGGTCCGGTCAACTCGGACACCGATTTCGACGACACCGGCCGCACCGAGAACTTTGATGACCCATGGGTCAATCTGGGCGGTAACGGCTACCTGCCGAACGACCGCCGCCACCAGTTCAAGCTGCGCGGCACCTATGCGCTCACCCCGCACTGGCAGCTTGGCGCCGACGTCAACGCGGCCTCCGGCGGCCCGATCACCGGCTTCGGCGTGGGCAACCCCTACGACGCCACCAACTACCACAGCTACTTCATCTGCGTGCAGAACTGCGATGCGCCGGCATCCGAGGATCGCGTCTACGAGCGCTCGCCGCGCGGCAAGTACGGCCGCCTGCCGTGGACCTTCACGCTCAACGCCGGCCTCAGCTATATCCAGCCGTTCGACGGCGGCGAGTTCCGCGTGAAGCTGGCTGTCTACAACCTGCTCAACCAGAAGCACACCACGGCGGTTGACCAGGACCTGCAGACGTCCATCTCCAATTCCACCAGCGATACATTCCGCCAACCGCTGGGCTTCCAGTCACCGCGCTTCACCCAGCTGACCATGTCCATCAACTTCTGATCGTCCTCCCCGATCGCGGCCCGCCCGGGTGGCGGGCCGCTCTTTTTTCCGGTACCACTGCACCAACTACTGATAACGAGCCCATGTCCACGCAGACGACAAGTCGCCCGGCAGCGCAGGAAACTACCCGGGAAACGGATAATGCCCATGGCATGTTCGACGGCGTCGATCTGCAGCAACTGGCCGAACGCATCCCCACCCCATTCCACGCCTATTCCGCCAGCGCGATCAGGCAGCGCATCGATGAGCTGCAGGCCGCACTGGCCGGGCTCGATGCCACCATCTGCTTCGCGGTCAAGGCCAATCCGAACCTCGCCATCCTGCAGTTGATGGCGCAAGCCGGCGTCGGCGCCGACATCGTCTCGGTCGGCGAACTGCGCCGCGCCCTCAACGCCGGCATGCCGGCCGAACGCATCGTGTTCTCCGGTGTGGGCAAGAGCGCCGACGAGATCGCCGGCGCGCTGAACGTCGGCATCATGCGCTTCAACGTCGAATCGCTGGACGAGCTGCACACCCTGCAGCGCGTGGCCCGCGCGCAGGAAGTGATCGCGCGCGCCGCCGTGCGCATCAACCCCGACGTGGACGCGCAGACCCACGCGAAGATCTCCACCGGCAAGTCGGAGAACAAGTTCGGCGTCAGCATCGACGAGGCGCGCCGCTGGTTCGCCGAACGCGGCCAGCTCTCCCACGTGCAGCTCGACGGCCTGCACGTGCACATCGGCTCGCAGATCCTCAGCGTCGAACCGTTCCGGCTCGCGCTGCAGCGGGTCGCCGCGTTCTGGCGCGAACTCGAGCAGGCCGGCCACCCGATCAACAGCATCGACGTCGGCGGTGGACTGGGCGTCCGCTATCGCGCCGGCGTGGACCAGCCGGTGGCCGCGGCCGATTACGTCGGCGTGATCCGCGAAGCGCTGGCCGACTACCACGGCAAGCTGCTGCTGGAACCGGGCCGCTACCTGGTCGCCGAAGCCGGCGTGCTGCTGACCCGGGTGATCCGCGTCAAGCCCGGCATCGAGCGCAACTTCCTGGTGCTCGACGCGGCGATGAACGACCTGCAGCGGCCCAGCCTGTACGACGCCTGGCACGACATCGTGCCGGTGGCGGACGAGCCGCGCCCGATGACCACCTACGATATCGTCGGCCCGGTCTGCGAGACCGGCGACACCTTCGCCCGCGCCCGCGAACTGCCCGAATGCGCGGCGGGCGACCTGTTGCTGATCAAGGCCACCGGCGCGTACGGTACGTCGATGGCCTCCACCTACAACTCGCGGCCGCTGGCCGCCGAGGTACTGCTGCAGCGGGGCCGCTACGCCGTGGTGCGGCGGCGCCAGCACTTCGAGGAAATGATCGCCGGCGAACAGCCGGCCCGGAACTGGGAAACGCCATGAAAACGACTGCCCGCCTTGCCATCTTCGCCGCTCTGAGCTTCGCCGGCGCGCTGCCCGCGCAAGCGCAGCAGGATCCGCCGGTCACCATCGACACCCACGTCGACATCCCCTTCGACTACATGGGCGAGCCCCGCTTCGACGTCGGGCACGACACCCGCCTGCTGGTCGACCTGGGCAAGATGGAGCGCGGCGGCCTGAACGCGGCGTTCTTCGTGATCTGGGTGCCGCAGCACAAGCTCGACGCCGCCGGCTACGCCAAGGCGGTGAAACAGGCCAGCCAGAAATACGACGGCATCGGCCGCATGCTGATGATGTACCCCGACCGCATCCGCCTGGCCACCACGCCCGAGCAGCTGATGGCCAACCACAAGGCCGGCCTGCTCTCGGCGACGATCGAGATCGAGAACGCCTACTCGCTCGGCCACGACATCCACCGCCTCGACGCCGCGTTCGATCGCGGCGCGCGCTCCGTCGGCCTGGTCCACGTCGGCAACAACGACCTGTGCACCAGTTCGCTGCCCGACACCGAGCATGGCGAGCCGGCGATGAACAGCGCCGGCGACAAGGGCATGAGCGACTTCGGCCGCGCCGTGGTGAAACGCGCCAACCAGCTCGGCATGATGGTCGACATCTCCCACGCCTCGGACAACTGCGTGCGCGATGCGCTCAAGGTGTCCAGCACGCCGATCATCGCCTCGCATTCCGGCGCACGCGCCGTGCTCGACCACCCGCGTAACCTGCCCGACGACCTGCTGCGCGCGATCGCCGCCAAGGGTGGCGTGGTCGATGCCGTGGCCTACAAGGAATTCCTGAAGAAGGATCCGGGCCGCGAGGCCGCGGAAAAGAAACTGCAGAACGCCATCGCCAAACAGGCCGGTGAGAAGGAATACGACAGCGACAGCGACGACTACCGGCCGGAGATGGAAGCCGGCATGGCCGAGATCCAGAAGAAATACCCGCTGGCCACCCTGGACGATTACGTGAAGCAGATCCGCCACATGGTGAAGATCGCCGGCATCGACCACGTCGGGATCGCCTCCGACTTCGACGGCGGCGGCGGCATCACCGGCTGGAAGGACGCCAGCGAAACCCGCAACGTCACCGCCGCGCTGCGCCGCGCCGGTTTCAGCGACGCCGACATCGCCAAGCTATGGGGCGGCAACCTGCTGCGCGTGTGGGGCGAGGTCGAGCGCCATGCCCAGCACTGACGCGAGCGGCTCGCTTTCGCTCTCTCCCCTGCCATGCAGGGGAGGGTTGGGGAGGGGTGCTCTTGCCCTCCTGCTCCTGCTCGCCGCCCCGGTCGCCACCGCTCAAACCGCCAATCCCTACGACAAGATCGTCGACGCCACCGTCGCCCGCTACCACCTGCCCGGCATCGCCGTGGGCGTGATCGAGAACGGGCAGGTCGTCTACACACGCACCGTGGGCGAAACCATTGCCGGCTCGGGCCAGAAGATCACTCCGCAGACGCTGTTCAAGATCGCCTCCAACAGCAAGGCGATGACCACCGCCCTGCTCGGCCGGCTGGTCGACCAGGGCAAGCTGCGCTGGGACGATCCGGTGACGAAGTACCTGCCGCAGTTCCGCATGCACGATCCGTGGGTCACCGCGAACATGCGCGTGGCCGACCTGCTCACCCATTCCAGCGGCCTACCCGAAGGCGGCGGCGACCTGATGCTGTGGCCGGAGCCGAACGCGTTCACCCGCGCCGACATCATCCACGGCCTGGCCTTCATCAAGCCCGGCTACAGCTTCCGCTCGCAATACCAGTACGACAACCTGCTCTACGTGGTCGCCGGCGAAGTAGCCGCCGCCGCGGGCGGCGCGCCCTACGAGACGCTGATGCGGCGCGAAGTATTCGAGCCGCTGCACCTGGACCGCTGCCAGGTCGGCGCGTGGAACCGCGACACGGTGGGCGACGTGGCCACGCCGCATCGCCGCGACGGCGGCCGCAACGTGCCGATCCCCGAAGACGCGGCGATCCCCGCGATCACCTCGGCCGCCGCCGGCGGCATCCGCTGCGACCTCACCGACATGCTGAGCTGGGCCCGCAACTGGCTGGTGCCCACCACGGCGCAGCTGAAGTGGCTGTCGCCGGTGCAGCGCGGCGTGCTGCAGGCGCCGCACATGCTGATCCCGGTTTCCGAACAGCGCCGTGCATGGGACAACACACACGTGATGGCCTACGGCTACGGCTGGCGCATGGCCGACGTCGACGGTCAGTGGAGCGTGTGGCACACCGGCACGCTGAACGGCATGTACTCGATGCTGGCCCTGCTACCGGACCGCAAGAGCGGCTTCGTGTTCATGATCAACGGCGAGGCGGACGACGCGCGCACCGTGCTCGGCGAGGCACTGATGAAGCACTTCACCGCACCCGGCGACAGCCGCGACGTGCGCTGGTACGCCGACGCGCTGGAACAGAAGGCGAAGCAGCGGTCGCCGTCCTCGTCCGCCCCGGACACCTCGGCGCAGCGACCAGCCAGCGCGGCCGAACTGGCGCGCTGGAGCGGGCAGTATCGTGACCCGTGGTTCGGCGACATCACCCTGTGCCCGCGCGATGGAAAGATGCATTTCGCCGCCGCGAAATCGCCCACGCTGGCCGGCACGGTGATGCGTCTTGGCGACCGCTACCTCGTGCACTGGGACGGCGGCGAGCTGGATGCCTGGCTGGATTTCCACGCGGCCACCGCCAGCCAGCCGATCACCCTGCGCATGGCCAAGCTCGACCCGCAAGGCGACTTCAGCTCCGACTACGAAGATCTGGATTTCCAGCGCAGTGGGGATTGCCATTGATGATGACCTCGACCTGCCGTCCCCTGCTCCTGTTCGGCTTGCTCATCGCCCTCGGCGTCACCGGCCACGCCCATGCCGAGGAGCAACCGCCCACCCTGTCGCCGGCGAAGACCGCCGCCGCGGCGAACCTGGTCGACATCCGCAGCCTGGTGCCGGACATGGCCGAGGACATCAAGTACGCCGGTAGCGACAATTTCATGGGCACGCCGGCGGACGGCTATCGCGCGCCGAAATGCCTGCTGCTGCGGCCGGTCGCCGAAGCGCTGGCGAAGGTCGAGCACGAGCTGCGCGCGCAGCACCGGCGCCTGAAGATCTGGGACTGCTATCGTCCCGCCCGCGCGGTGGCGCACTTCATGCGCTGGGCGCACGACCTGGGCGACCAGCGCACCAAGCCGCAACACTATCCCAGGCTGGACAAGTCGACCCTGTTGAACGGCTACATCGCGAAGAGTTCCGGCCACAGCCGCGGCGCCACCATCGACCTCACCCTGCAGCAATGCGCCGCCGACGGCAGCCACTGCAAGCCGCTGGACATGGGCACCGATTTCGACTTCTTCGACGTGCGCGCGCATACCGACACGCCCGACGTCACCGCGCAGCAACACGCGAACCGCCTGCTGTTGCGCGACGCGATGCAGCGCGAAGGCTTCCGCAACTATCCGATGGAGTGGTGGCACTACACCCTCTCGCCGGAACCGACGCCGCATACGCTCTACGACGTGCCGGTGCAATGACGGCACCACGAACAGGGGGGACTCCGCCATGTCAAAACTGCTTGCCTGCCTCGCACTGACCGTGCTGCTCGGCGGCTGTGCCAGCGACACCAAGCCGGTCGACCCGATCGACGCACTGATGCAGCGCTACACCGGCGACGTCCCCGGCGCCTCGCTGCTGGTACTCAAGGACGGCAAGCCGATCGTGCGCCGCAGCTACGGCCTGGCCAACCTCGAGGACGACGACAAGACCACGCCGGCCACCAACTACCGGCTCGCCTCGGTGAGCAAGCAGTTCACGGCCGCGGCCATCCTGCTGCTGGCCGAAAACGGCCGGCTCAACCTCGACGATCCGGTGCGCCGCTGGCTGCCTTCGCTGCCGGAAACGGCGGCCACCGTCACGCTGCGCCAGTTGCTCACGCACACCGGCGGCCTGGTCGACTACGAAGACCTGATTCCTCCCGGCACCACCGAGCAGGTCAGCGACAACGACGTGCTGCGCCTGCTGTCCGCCACGCCGAAGACCTACTTCGCGCCGGGCACCGCGTACCGCTACAGCAACTCGGGCTACGTGCTGCTCGGCCTGGTGGTGGAGCGCGCGTCGGGCATCAGCCTGCCGCTCTACCTGCAGCAGCGCATCTTCCAGCCGCTGCACATGGACCACACATTGCTGTATGAGCGCGGCGGCCCCGACGTGGCGGATCGCGCCTACGGCTACAGCGAGGAAAACGGCAGCTGGACGCGCACCGATCAGAGCGTCACCAGCGCCACCCGTGGCGACGGCGGCATCTATTCCTCGATCGACGACCTGGCGAAGTGGGACGCCGCGCTGTACGACGACCGCCTGCTCAGCGACGCCTCGCGCAAGCTCGCCTTCAGCCCGCACGTGAAGGTCACCGGCGAACCGTACGAGGCAAGCTACGGCTACGGCTGGCGCATCACCGGCGACACCGTGTGGCATTCCGGCGAGAGCATCGGCTTCCGCAATGTGATCGTGCGCTGGCCGCAGCGGCACCTCACCGTGATCCTGCTCAGCAACCGCAACGATCCGGAGCCATACCGCACCGCGCTGGCGATCGCCCAGCCTTACCTGCAGTGATCCCGATGAGAAATCCGCTTGCGCCGACCCGCCTGTTGCGCCGCGCGTCCTTGCTCTTGCTGGTTGCGCTGCTCGCCGCCTGCGCACCGCTGCCGCCGCGCAATCCGCTGGCCACCTGGGTGCCGTCGCCGAACCACGACATCCGCCGGCCGGTGCTGATCGTGCTGCACTTCACCAACCAGCACTCGGCGCAGGAAAGCCTGGACACGCTGCGCACGAAGAACAGCGGCGGCCCGGTGAGCTCGCATTACCTGATCGGCGCCGACGGCCACATCTACCAGCTGGTGTCCGACCAGTTGCGCGCGTGGCATGGCGGCCCGGGGCACTGGGGCACGATCACCGACATCAACTCCGCCTCGATCGGTATCGAGCTGGACAACGACGGCACCACGCCGTTCGCGCAACCGCAGATCGACAGCCTGCTGCGCCTGCTCGCCGACCTCACCGACCGCCTGCACATCCCGCGCACGCAGATTGTCGGCCATGAGGATTTCGCGCCCACGCGCAAGGACGATCCGGGCCCGCTGTTCCCGTGGCCGCAGCTGGCCGCCGCCGGCTTCGGCTTGTGGCCGCAGGGCGAACTGATCGATCCGCCGGCCGGCTTCGATCCGTGGATGGCGCTGGGCCTGGTCGGCTACCCGCTGGAAGATCGCGCCGCCGCGGTGCGCGCGTTCCATCACCACTTCCGCGGCATGCAGGGCGACACGCTGGACGACCAGGACCTGCGCATCCTCTACAACCTGGCGCAGATCGTCGAGCGCGGCACGCCGCTCACCGATTGACCGTTTCCGCGGACGGGTCGGCGGCCAGTGGCGGCCGCGGCTCATTGCCCGGCCGCTGTCCGGAAAGCGGCAGGACGCCCGGGTGGGGCGGATCGAGCACCGGCCGTCGAACCGCCCGGCGAAAACGCGAGCACCTGATCGGTATAGGTCTCGACCAGGGCGCTGAACGGCCGGTTGGCCGAATCGTAGAGCAGCGCGCGATGCTGCAGCACCGCGTGCGGAATGACCAGCGTGCCGGCCCCCGGCACCGCGGCAGCCGGCGTCGCCCCGCCCGCCGGCAGCGGCGACCACAGCAGCTCGGCGCTCAACGTCCGGCGCCGGAAATGCAGCGGCTGCACCACCTTGCCGAACGGCGTATCGGTGTCGTCGAGCTGGCGGTTCATCGCCGCGCTCAGGCGGTTCGGCAGGTACCAGTTGTCCGCTTCGGACAGAACGTGATCGCCACACGCCAGCTGCACGCGCCGATACCTCACCGGCTCGTCCGCATCGATCGCCAACAGCTCGCGGAACCCGGACGGCAACGGCTTTGCCAGGCCACGCACGCGCCGGGCAACGACCCGCGCCGGCGATGCCAGATGATGCGCGCCGCACCAGCGCTCCAGCGTCAGGGTGGCGCTCGGGTGGCCAAGCAGATCCGCATTCAGCGCCTGCAACGCCGCCGCAGCCGCCTGCCGACCGGCCGGTGTATCGGGCCAGCTTGGCGCCGGGCTTCTTGCGAAAGCCGCCGTGGCGCAGGCCAGCGAAACCAGCACGCCAAGGCCGCCGTGGTGGATGAAACCGCTGATGCGGCGTATGCGGCCATCATCGAGGCGCATGGTCGTCCCTCGTCCGGAAGCAGGTGGGTTGTCCACCATAAACCATGCCGCGCCGGGCTTCATGCCGCAATCCGCTGCGGCGCTGTCACACTTCCAGCCGATCATCGAAATACATGGCCAGCACAGCCGGCTGTCAAGGTGCGCCAGGGCATGGTTGCAGATCAGGAAAAACATGAGTCATGGGACTACATCGTGAAATTCTGGCCCCGTTTCAGCGTCCTGCTGCGATGAAGGCGGCGGGAAAGATCAGATTCGTCGCGAAACTGACGGCCTGGATGCTGTTTGCCTGCGGCGTCTTCGTCTTCATCGCGCTGGGGGACAACAAGTACGCATGGATGCCGCAGATGGACCCGTCGATGGCGCTGCCGCCCGACGACGCTTCCGGCGACCGCGCGATCTTTGCGCTGTTGCCGCGAGAAGGCGTGGGCGGTCGTGCTGGCACTGAGCGCCATCGTGCTGTGGTCGTCGCGATTCTGGCGTTAGCGCGGCGTGCCCCGGCACGGCTTCACCAGGGTCACACTTCCAGCCGGTCGTCCGGCCGCGCCACGATCGCGTACAGCGCCGGCATCAGGAAGATGCTGATCAACAACCGGGTGAACAGGCCGCTGACGATGACCAGCGCGAATGGCCGCTGGGTGTCGGTGCCCACGCCGGTGGCCAATGCCGCCGGCAGCAGGCCCAACGCCGCCACCAACGCGGTCATCATGATCGGGCGCAGGCGCAGGATCGCGCCTTCGCGGATCGCCTCGGCCACGCCGACACCGTTGCGGCGCAGCTCGTTGACGTAGGAAATGTACACCACCGCGGTCTGCACCGAGACGCCGAACAGCGCCAGGAAACCGATGCCGGACGACACCGAGAATGGCGTGCCGGTCAGCCACAGCGCGATGATGCCGCCGGCCGGCGCCGACAGCACCACGCCGAGCACGGTGATGAAGGGAAACTTGAAGTTACTGTACAGGGTGAACAGCAGCAGGAAGATCAGCCCCACCGTCAGCGGCACGATCAGGTTCAATTGCGCGCGCGAAGCGGTGTATTCCTTGTATTCGCCGCCCCAGTCCAGCCGGTAACCCTGCGCCAGCTTCACCTTCGCATTGACCTGGCCGATCGCATCCTCCACCGCGCCGGCGAGGTCGCGCCCTTCCACCGAGAACTGCACGCCGATGTAGCGCGAGTTGTCCTGCCGGTAGATGAAGGAGGCGCCGTTGGTCACCCGGATGTCGGCGAATTCCTTCAGCGGCAATTGCTGGCCGCCCGGCGTCGCTACGAGGATGTTGCCGATTTCCTGGGGGTTGTCGCGGTACTGGTGATCCAGGCGCACGACCAGATCGAACTGCTTCTCGCCCTGGATCACTTGGGTCGCCACATCGCCGCCGATCGCGGTCTGGATCAGGCCGTTGATGTCGTCCACGTTCAAGCCGTAGCGGGCGATCGCGGCGCGATTGATCCTGATGCTCAGACTGGGCTGGCCGAGTTCCTGCACCAGGGTCACGTCATGGACGCCGCGCACCTGCTCCAGCACATGCTTGATCGCCTTGCCCTTCTGCTGCAGCGTGTTCAGATCCGCACCGAACACCTTCACCGCCAGCGCGCTCTTCAAGCCGGTCTCCGCCTCGTCCACCGCGTCCTCGGCCGGCTGGGTGTAGTTGAAGGTGATGCCGGGAAACGCCTGCAGCTTCCTGTTGATCGCCGCGGTCAGCTCGGCCTTGGTCCGGTACGCGCCCGTCCACTGCGAATACGGTTTCAGGCCGACATAGAACTCGACATTGAAGAAGCCGGTCGAATCGGTACCGTCGTCGGGCCGGCCCAGCTCCGAGGCCACCGTGGTGACCTGGGGGAACGAACGCAGGATGTCGCGGATCTGCGGCGTGATCTTCGCCGATTCGTCGAACGAGATGGTGTACGGCATGGTCGCGCGCACCCACAGCGCGCCTTCGTCCAGGTGCGGCATGAAACTCCGCGCCGATGCGCGGGATCAGCAGCAGCGAAAGACCCAACAACAAGGCCGAGACAATCGTGGTCAACCACACACGGGCCAGGCAGAAATCCAGGCCCTTGACGTAGACCGACTTGATCGCCTCGAACGCGCGGTTGCGCCGCTCGCGCACGCCATGGCGCATGAACCACGAACACAGCACCGGCAACAGGGTCAGGGTGATCACCAGCGAACCGACCAGCGCAAACACCATGGTGTCCGCCATCGGCTTGAACAGCGTGCCCGACGGGCCGGACAGCACATAGATCGGCAGGAAGCTCACCACGATCACCGCCACCGCATAGAACAGCGGACGGTCGACCTCCGCGGCGGCATCGCGGATCACCTCGATGACGTTGAACTGCGTTCCTTCGCGATCGGCGAGCTGGCGGTAAATGTTCTCCACCATCACCACCGCCGCATCGACCAGGATGCCGAAGTCGATCGCACCGATCGACAACAGGTTGGCCGAGGCGCCCTGCAGATCCAGGCCGATGAAGGCGACCAGCAGCGACAGCGGGATGGTGACCGCGACGATCAGTCCGGCACGCACGTCGTACAGGAAGAAGATCAGCACCACCACCACCAGCAACATGCCGCGCAGCAGGTTGTCCTTGACCACCTGGGTGGTTACCGCGACGAGGTCGCTGCGGTCGTAGAACGGATGGACCTTGATGTCCTTCGGCAGGATCTGCTCGTTGAGTTCCTTCGTCTTCGCCTCGACCCGCTGCAGCACGTCCTGGGTCTTCTCGCCGGTGCGCAGCGAGATCACGCCCTCCACCGCGTCGTCCTGCTTCTCGAAACCGAACTGGCCCAGCCGCGGCGCGATGCCGATGACCACGCGACCGACATCCTTGATCAGCACCGGGTTGCCGTCGTGCACCGCCAGCACCACGTTGCCGATGTCCTCCAGCGTCTGCAGCCGGCCGACGCCGCGCACGTAATAGAACTGCCCACCCTGCGAGTAGAAGCCTCCACCGGCATTGCCGTTGTTGGCGGCCAGCGCGGCCTGCACCTGCTGCGCGGTGAGCCCGACCCCGGCGATCTTCGCCGGATCGAGCAGCACCTGGTACTGCATGCTGCCGCCACCGAAACCGGAATCGTCGGCCACGCCAGCCACGGCGCGGTATTGGGGCTCGACCACCCAATCCTCGAACGTCTTCAGCTCCATCGGCGAGCGATCGGAGCTTTGCAGCACGTAGCGATAGATCAGCCCCGACGGCGACGACAGCGGCGACACCGACGGCTTCACCCCGTCGGGAAGATCGAGATCGCCAAGCCGGTTGAACACTTCCTGGCGCGCGAAATAGTTGTCGGTGCCGTTGTCGAACGTGAGCGTCACCACCGACAGCCCGTACAACGAAATCGAACGGGTGTTGTCGGTTTTCGGAATGCCGGTCATGCCCTGCTCGGCCGGCACCGTGATCAGCCGCTCCACTTCCTCGGCGGTGTGCCCGGGCCACTGCGTGACGATCTCGACGCTGGGCGGCGACAGGTCCGGATAGGCGTCCACCGGCAGGCGGTGCAGCGCATGCACGCCGGCGCCGACCAGCACCAGCATCAGCAGCGCGACCAGAAAGCGCTGCGCCAGCGAGGCACCGACGAGCCGGTTCATCAGCGATGCCGCGCGCGGCGGCATGGGCGGCAGATGGTCGCTCATTGGTTCTGCATGAACTGCACGAAGAGGCCGCCATCGACCACGATCTGGTCGCCGGGCTTGAGCCCGTCGCTGACTTCGTACTGATCGCCGTTGCGCGGACCCAGGGTCACGCGTCGCCGCGCGAAGCTGCCATCGTGCTGGACGACATACACGAACGGCAGGTTCTCGTCGTCGCGCAGCATCGCCGACACCGGCATCAGCAGACCCTGGCCGGCCTGGCGCAACTGGATCCTCACGCGCACGTACATCTGCTTGCGCAGCACGCCACCGGGATTCACCACCACGATGCGTGCGGCAACCGCGCGGGTATCCGGGTTCACCACCGCGGAGATATTGTCCACCGTACCCGGCAGCTCGACGCCCGGCATACCGCTGTCGACCTGTGCCGGGTCGCCCACGCGAATCGTCGCCAGCTCGGCGGCCGACACCTGCGCCATCACCCACACTTTCGACAGATCCGCCACGGTGAAACACGGCGTGGTGCCCGCCTGCAGCAGCTGCCCCGGCGTAATCAGCTTTTCCACCACGGTGCCGGCGATCGGCGCGCGAATGATGCCCTGCGCGCGCGCCACAGCGCGGCCCGCCTGGATCGCCTTGATCGTGCCGGCATCGACATCCAGCGCCACCAGCGCCTGCAGCGCGGCATCCCGATCGGCCTCGGCACTGGCGGCATCGGTCTGCGCCTGCTCGGCCTCGCGCCGCGAAACACCCTCGTGCTGTACCAGGTCCTTGTCCGCATCGGCCAGCCGGCGTGCGTTCCGCGCGCTGATCAAAGCCTTGCGATACACGCTGATCGCGGCAGAGAAATCCGGTGAATCCACCAGCGCCAGCGGCTGCCCCTGATGCACCTTGTCGCCCGGTGCCACCAGCAGTCGCGCCACCGGCCCGGAGAACGGCGCCAGCACGCTGGTCGCCTGGTCGTTGTCGAAATCCACCACGCCGGTGGTTTCGATCGCGCGATGAAAGCTGGCCGGCGCAAGCGTGAGCAGATGGATGTGCTGGCGCTGTGCCGGCGTCATCGTCACGTTCTGCGGCGTGTCGGCAGCCGCTTGCGGCGGCTCCGCTTTCGAGGAACAGCCGGCCACGCCAAGCAGCGCGCTCAGTGCGAGCACGAACGCTGCACGACGTCGCGGCACAAGGCGCGTTGCAGAAGATGATCTACTTTTCATCGCTGTCCCGGTTTGTCCTGGCGTGATTCGGATCGGAGAGCCGCGGCGGCGCCGGCGCGGCATCGGCCGGCCCGTTGTCCGCGTCGTGCCACCAGCCGCCACCCAGCGCCTGGAACAGCGCCGCGGTGTCGGCGTAACGACTTGCCTGCGCCTGCACCAGCGCGATGCGCGCCTGCTGATAGCCCTGCTCGGCGCTGAGCAGCGACAAGTAGCCGGCATAGCCGTCCTTGTACTGGCGCTGCGACAGATCCAAGGTGAGCTTCGCCGCATCCGCGGCGGTGGCGGCGGCCTGCAGTCCCTCCGCATCGTGCTGCAGCGCGGCCAGGGTGTCGGCCACGTTCTGGAACGCGGTCAGCACCGTGCTGCGATATTGCTCGCTTGCCTCGACATAGGCTGCCCTGGCGGCACGCTCCTGGTGCAGCAGGCTGCCGCCCTGGAAGATCGGCGTGGCCAGATCCGCGCCCAGGCTCCAGAAGCCCGTGCCGGATTTGAACAGCTGGTTGATCGCCAGCGCGGTGCTGCCCGCGTTCGCGGTCAATGAAATGTTCGGCAGCCGGTTCGCAATGGCCACCCCGACCTGCGCACTGGCCGCATGCATGTTCGCCTCGGCCTGGCGCACGTCGGGACGCTGCGCCACCAGCGTGGACGGCAGGCTCAGCGGAAGCTGCTGCGGCAAATGCAGGCTGGCAAGGTCGAACTCCTCCGCCGGCGCCTCGCCGGGAAAGCGGCCGGCCAGCACCGCCAGCAGATGGTCCTGTTGCGCGAGCTGGGTCAGCAAGGGCGGCAGCGCGGCCTTGGCCTGGGCCAACTGCGATTCCTGCGCCGCCAGATCGAGTCGGCCGGCATAGCCCTTGTCCAACTGGTACTTGAGGATCTCCACCATGTGGGTGTTGATGCCGACCAGTTCGCGGGTCGCGGCGATCTGCGCCCGCAACGAAGCCTGCTGCACCGCCGCGGCCACCACGTTGCTGCTCAGCGTGATGCGGGCGGCGATCATCTGGAAGCGCACCGCCTGCTGCTGCGCCTTGAGCGACTCCACCGTGCGCCGGTTCAGGCCGAACACATCGGGTACATACGAGACGCTGACCTGCGGCGTGAACAGGTTGTACAGAAAGGCGTTGTTGCTGGGCACCGGCGCCAGCGCGCCGGGCGGATCCTGCTGGCGGCTCGCCGACAGGCCGGCCGTGACGTTGGGGTAATAGGCACCGCGCCCAGCCTTCGTACTTTCCCTGGCCACCGCCAGCGCAGCCTGCGCTGCCTTGAGGTCGGGGTTGTGGGCCAGCGACTGTTCGATCAGCGCATTCAGTGCCGGCGAATGGAACAGCGTCCACCAGTCGGCCGGAATATCGCCGCCGGAAACGAAGTGCTGGACTTGTCCGCCCGCGATGTTCGCAACGCCTGTCGTGGTCGGCAGCGCACCGGCGCTCAGGCTGCCGACGGCCGGCGCGGCCGGCTTGTGGAAATCCGGACCCACCGCGCAACCGGCGATCGACAATGCAGCAACGGCAGCAAGCAGATGCCGCATGGATGACCCCGTCGCGCGCGACACCGACGGCGCTCGCCGGATCATCACAACCATCGGTTCGACGGTCTCTGCAAGCACTCGAACCCTGTGTTGTTCATGCGGACACGTCTGGGTGAAAAGATCGGAAGCGCAACGATATAACGTACCAAGTCGCAGCGAAACCCTGCAAAAACTTGCGCCCGGCGGCTGGCGCGACGCGCCGGAACCGGCAGCCAAGCCGGGCCGGCGTACCTGATCCGGTGCAAGGTACAACCGCGGCATCGTCCTGGTGCAACACCCAGGGCAACACGGTGATCCGGCTCGACCTCACGACCGCCTGCATATCCCGCGCCCCTCCGCGCGGGAGCCACCGGTTCACATCAGCGTTCTAGAACCGCAGGCTTGCCCCCAGATTGAAAGACCGGCCATATCGGAAATAGCCCTGCGACAGCAGCGGGTTGCCGTTGATGCTGTAGGTCTGCGCATCGTCCAGCAGGTTTTGTCCTTGGAGGCTGACGCTGAACATGTCGTTGATTTCGTAGGTCACGTGCGCGGTCAACCAGGTGATCGCGTCGGCCCGGGTGTTGTAGCCGGTACCGATCACGTTGACCGCCGTGACGAAGCCATCGGTGCGGACCGCGTTGGCGCCCAGCGACCACTTGCTCTTCTCGTACATCGCGCCCAGCGAATAGGTCGCCGGGGCGATGCCCTCGAGCGGGCGCTCCTCGCCATTCACCCAGCTGCGCGACAAGTTGCGGGTGTACTGGGCACTCACGCCGAAACCGCTTTCCCAGAAGTGCTGCAGACCGGCCTCGAGGCCTTTGACCTTGGCGTAATCGCCGTTGATCGGACGCATGATGTTGAACAGGTAACCCGGCACACCGATGTCCTGCCCAGGCTCCCAGCTGGTGGTGATCTGGTTCTTGATACGCTTGTAGAACACGGCCACGTTGGCGATGGAATGGTCGGCGAAGTACCACTCCAGCGACATGTCTCCCTGCGCCGCGCTATAGGGCTTCAGGTGCGCATTGCCGCCGTAGACCTGGGTGAACTCGCCCCACGACACGCTCGCGGTGGTGTTGGTCGGCGCCAGTTGGTCGACCGGCGGGCGGGCCATGGTCTTGGCCGCACCCAGGCGCAGTTGCAGCTGGTCGGTGAAGTGCCAGGTGAAATTCGCCGAAGGCAGCAGGAAGGTGTAGTCGGCGTCCTGGACGACCGGCGTCGGGTCGGCGTACGTCGCGGTGTAGTTGAACGCGCCGTTCTTGGTGATGTTCAGGATCTTGGCGTCCCAAGCCTGGGCCCTGGTATTCGTCTTCACCAGTCGCACGCCGATGTCTCCGTCCCAGCGGTCGCCCGACATGTCCGCCTGCACGTAGAAGGCATCGGTCTTCTCGCGAACCCGGTAGCTCTGCAGCGGGTTCCATTTCGGGCCGGCCAGGGCGTACTCGTACGGCGTGCCGTCCGGACGCAGGTGGCCGTCGTAGGCCTGCAGCCGGGCCAGGTAGTTGGGCACGTCGAAGGCCACGAAGCTGCGCGGGAAGCTGCTGTTCACGTCATCCATGAAGTGCGGCAGGTGGAAGCTGTGCGAGATCACGCCGTCGCCCAGGTCGGCCACGTTGATGGCATTGTTTCCGGAGTAGTAGTCGGCGCCGCCGTTGAGGGTGTTGTTGATCAGGTCGCGTGACTTCCTGCGGTCGGTGCGGGTCACGCCGAAGCGCAGGTGGTCCACGCCCCAGCGGCCGACCAACAAGTTGCCGGCCACCGTGCCGCCGGTGATCTTGTCCTCGATGTTGTCGCCGCGCAGCTCCATGTAGTGCGTGTTGAAGTCCGACTCGGTGAACTGGCCGTTGGCGAGGCCGTTGACAAGGTCGCGGCCGTCGTCGAACTGGACGTCGACATTGGGCACCGCATTCGGGCCCAGGGTGATGCGGGCGGTGTTCGGCAGGTTCATGCGCAGAACGGCGTAGGTGTCCTGGCCGCCGGAGTGGCGCTTCGAGGTGGAGCGGTACAGGTCGCCGGTCAGGGTCAGGTCGGGGGTGACCTTCCACTCGCCGTTGAGGCCGTAGAGGTCGGTGTCGACCACGCGGTATTCGGTCTGGTTCAGCAGTTCCGGATTGAGCCGCAGTTCCGGATCCGGGTTGTTCATGGTGAAGCCGGTGACGATGCCGTTCTGCACGGTGACGTCGGACCAGCGGCCCGGTGCGAACAGCGGATAGTAGGATTGCTGGTAGGCCACTTGCGGCGAGTCGAGGCGGGTTTTCAGGCCGTCCAGCACGATGCGCACGTTGTCGCTCGGATGCCACTCGAACTTGCCGGAGAAGGCGCTGCGCTTCTTGTCCTCCATGATCGAGCCGACGCGGAACTGGCCCGGGGCGATCAGGCCGTATTCGTCCGGATCCAGTTGACCGTTGCCGTTGGGATCGATGTTGCCGCCCCAGGCGTTGCCCCACCAGTTGGGATCATTGGGATCCGGGTTGCGGGTCCAGCCGCCGTCGTTGCCGGCGACGTCGGTGCGATCCTTGCGGTGGGCGTAGACCACGCCCAGCAACACGCCCATGGTGTCGTTGGCGAAGGTGTTGCTGTAGGTGGCCGAGAGCTTGCTTCCGTTGAGTTCGGACATCAGGTTGCGATCGCCTTCCAGGCGCACGATGCCGTGCTGGCCCTTCTGGTCGAACGGACTGGCCGAGCGCAGATTGACCAGGCCGCCGATGGCCCCTTCGGTCAGTGAGGCCTGGGCGCCCTTGATCACGTCGGCGCCACTGATCACGTCGGCCGGCAATACGTCGAAGGCAAAATCGCGGCCGGCGCCGTCGGTGGCCAGGATGCGTCCGTTGAAGGTGGTCAGCGTGAACTCCGGGCCCAGGCCACGTACGCTGACTCTTTGCCCTTCGCCACCGGCGGTACGCGAAATGGACACGCCGGTGATGTGGCTGAGCGAGTCGGCCACGTTGTCGTCGGGGAACTTGCCCAGCTCGAGCGCGCTGATCGAATCCTGCACGGTGCTGGCGTCGCGCTTGAGGTCGGTCGAGCGCGCCAGGCTGGCGCGCACGCCGGTGACCACCACGGCTCCCATATCGGTCACGTTGTCGCGCGCCTGCGCCGTTTTATCCGACGGTGACGTCTGCGATTCTTGCGTTGGCTGCGACTGTTGTGTTGTCTGGGACTCTTGCGTCGCGGGCGCGCTGCCTGAGGTGGCCTGGGACAGGGCTGTCGCAGGCATCAGCAGGGCAAACGCAACTCCGTAAAACAGCGTGTTTCGGTGTAGGGGCGCGGTGTTCACTGGCTCTCTCCTCCAGGGCTAGGCGGCGGACCTGCTGACTAAACAACGAAACCGAGCCTATATCATGTTTCGTTATACATCAATAGCGAAATACAACGAAATACGGCATAATTTGGATACCCGCAGGAATCCCCCATGACCACCACCCGCGACACCAGCCAACGACGCCTCCAGATCAGCGAACTCGTCCGCCAGCATGGCAGCGTCCAGGTCACCAGTCTTGCTCATCGCTTCGGCGTGAGCGCGCAGACCGTGCGCAAAGATCTGCGTTATCTGGCCGAACGCGGAGTCATGGCGCGGGCCTATGGCGGGGCAATCGACAGTAACGTGATGAACGGCGCTTCGGTCGAGCCCAACTACGAAGCGAAATGCACCACCCACCTGGATGAGAAGCGCCGCATTGGCGTACGCGCCGCCGCACTGATCAAACCCGGAGACACGGTCGTCATCGACTCGGGTACCACGGCCATCCAGTTGGCCGAAGCGGTTCAGGACATCGATATCACCGTGGTCACCAACGATTACGGCGTGCTGACCGCGCTCGCTCCCAAGAACAACATCACCATCGTCATGCTCGGCGGTGAGTTGCGACGCCGCAACATGGCGTTCTATGGAGGGCTGACTGTCGAAGCGCTGGACGCGCTGCACGTGGACAAGCTGTTCCTCGGCGTGGATGGATTCGACCTGGAGCGCGGCATCACCACCCATTACGAGCCCGAGGCGCTGCTCAACCGCAAGATGGTGGAAACCGCACGCCTGGTCATTGCCATCACGGACAGCTCGAAATTCGGCAAGATCTGCCTGCATCGCATCATTCCCGTTACCGCATTGAACATGCTGATCACGGACACGGGCGCGCCGGAGGAAATCATCCAGGCCAGCCAGCAACTCGGTTTCGAGTTGCAGATGGCGTAAGCCCTTCAGTCGGCCGGCCCCGGCCTGGGCGCAGCGAAGACGCGCACGGCGTTGGCGTAGTAGATCTTGTCCACCACCGCGCGCGGCAGCGCGAGACCCGGTACATCGGCGTCGATCATGTCCACCCGTTGGGATTCGCCAGTCGCCAGGTAACGCCAGTCGGAACTCCACACCCGGTGCGCCTCGCGCCTGAATTCCGCGGGGTCGGCATCCGGCGCGAACGTCAGGTCGGTGCCGTACATCACCCGGTCCTGGTAACGGATGAAGAAGTTCCGCACCTTCTCGCGGTCGCGCACCGACTGGTATTGCACCTGGCTCATGCGTGCGGCCATGTCGACGGTGGCGTTGGGGAAGCGGTCGAGGAACGCGGCGATCCGGCCGACGTCGTACTCCAGGCTGGCCAGGTGCGCACCGACGAAGCGCAACTTCGGATGCGCGGCGACGAAGCGGTCACGCTCGCGCATCAGCTCTTCGTAGCTCGGCTGATCCGGGTGCAGGTACATGTAGTACTCCGGATGCTTGCTGAAGTACTCGCGGTCGTTGTCGGTGGTCATCTGGTCGAGCGGCAGCCAGCAGTTGCGCGGCTCCCCCTGGTGGTCGATCAGGGCCACGCCGAGCGCGCGGACCTGCTCGGCCACGGGCGCCAGTCCCGAATCGTCGAGCATGATCAGCTTGCCGTCGGCGTTCTTCTCCACCAATCCCACGTTCTTCCATATCTTCACCGCGAGCGCGCCCTTGGCCACATCCCGGGCCAGGCCCGCGTTGACCCGTTCGGTCCAGCCCGGCGTACCGAAACCCTTCATGGAGAACGTGGTGGCCCAGTGGAAGTGCTGCGGATCCTTCGCTGCAAGGGTCAGTGCGATGGCGTGCTGCCGTTCCAGGCCGGGGAAGTCCGGATAGTCGACGTTGATCGACAGCAATTCGAAACCGTCCGCGCGAGCCTGCTCGAGGAACGCCGTGTCCGGGTTGTTGGCGTGCACGTGGACGTCGTACTTGCGCACATGGGTGAAGTCCGCCATGGAATAGCTGTTCGCAACGACGGCGGTGTCCACCGTTTTCGACGCAGGCGAAGTGGCGGCAGCGGAAAGTGAGATCGCCGCGGCGACAAGGCCCATCAGCAGACGACGAAGAAGCATGCTCATTGTATCACCAGTAATATAACGAAACTATTTCGTACCATATCGAAACGAAACGCTTGCAGCAATACCCGAAACTGACGCAGAATCGGAACAACACCTCGACTGGAGCCCATCATGCCCCCGATTGGACGACGCACCGTATTGAAGCTCTTTGCCGGCAGCGTGGTGGGTGGCGTGGCCTGGGCCTCCCTGCCGATGGCGCTGGCGGCTCCGCTCCGCGGCAACAAGCGCGACAGCGGTAACGACGCTGACGGTGCCGTGGTCCGGGATGCAGTCCTGGCGATTGCCTTCGATCGCAAGCTGCATACCCGCCTGGTGGCCCACGGCAAGCCGCTGACGCCCTACCAGCCCAGCGAAAGCTTGCTGTTGACCGACGGCGCAGTCGAGGACTTCGCCATCACCGGCCACAAGGAACAGCCGATCACGGACGCGCGCCACGGCACTGGCCACCAGTCGGTCACCACCGGACGCTCCAGCCGCAACCTCGAGAAGGAAGTGGCGGTGACCTTCTTCGACAACCTGCCCGGCTTCGCCGTGCTGCAGACCCGCTACCGCAACCACGGTGCCGCCGCCTTGCAGGTCGCCGGCTGGCGCAACGCCGGCCATGAACTGGCCGACGCTCCCGGCGGATTCTGGAGTTTCGCCGGCGCGACCCATACCGACCGCCGCGACTGGCTACGGCCGCTCGCTGCCGGCTTCGATCAGCGCAATACGTTGGCGATGGATTCGTCCGATTACGGCGGCGGCATCCCGATGGCCGATATCTGGCGCCGCGATGTCGGCCTGGCGGTCGGCCACGTGGAACCGGTGGCACGCCTGCTGGACCTGCCGGTGCGCAAGACCACCGGCGGCGCGCACATCGCGGTCGAGTCGCCGCAGGCGTCCACCCTCGCCCCGGGCCAGACCCTGGTCACCGAGCGCACTCTGCTGGCCGTGCATACCGGCGATTACTTCGCGCCACTGCGGCAGTACAAGCAATACATGGAAGCCGAAGGCATCGTGGCGCCGCAAGCGCCGGAATCGGCCTTCGCGCCGGTGTGGTGCACGTGGGGCTACGGGCGCGACTTCAACATCAAGCAGATCATGGACACCGTGCCCAAGGCCCGCGAACTGGGCTTCGGGTGGGTGGTGCTGGACGATGGCTGGCAGACCAACGAGGGCGACTGGCGGATCGACACGCACAAGTTCCCGCGCGGCGAAGCCGACATGCGCGACTTCACCGCGAAGGTGCGCAGCCAGGGCATGCATCCACGCCTGTGGATAGCACCGCTAGCCGCCGACCCGGGCAGCGACGTGCTGCACGACCACGTCGACATGTTGCTGCTGGACAAGAACGGCGCTTACCAGACCATCACCTGGTGGAATGCGCTGACCCAGTGCCCGGCTTACCAGCCCACCATCGATTACTACGTGGCCCTGGTGAAGAAGGTGATCGGCGACTGGGGCTTCGAGGGCATCAAGTTCGATGGCCAACATCTCAACGCCGTGGCGCCCTGCTACAACCCCGCACACAAGCATGCGCATCCCACCGATTCGGTCGAGGGCCTGGCCACGTTCTGGCACGCCATCCATCAGGCCGCACACGAGGCCAACCCGCAGGCGGTGGTCGAGCTGTGCCCCTGCGGCACCGTCTTCGCCTTCCACAACCTGCCGGCCACCGACCAGTACCCCGCGTCCGATCCGTTGTCTTCATGGCAGGTGCGCAGCAAGGGCAAGACCATGAAGGCGCTGATGGGCTCCCGCAGCAGTTATGCCGGCGACCACGTCGAACTGTCCGACGACGGCGACGACTTCGCTTCCACGGTCGGCATCGGCGCGGTGGTCTCTTCCAAGTTCACCTGGCCGAAGGATACGGACCACCCCGCCGAGCCCCTGCCGCCGGGCGGCTATCGGCTCACCGCCGAGAAGGAGGCGCTCTGGCGCAAGTGGGTGGCGCTGTACAAGCAGCACATGCTGCCCAAGGGCGAATACCTGGGCACGCTGTACGACATCGGCTTCGACAAGCCCGAGGCGCACGCCATCGCCAAGGACGAGGCGATGTACTACGCCTTCTACGCCAAGACCTTCGACGGCCCGGTACAACTGCGCGGACTGGGCGCCGGCCGCCATCGTGTGCGCGACCTGTTCAACGAGGTCGACCTGGGCGAGGTGGACTCGGGCGACGCGACGATACGGGTGGCGTTCAAGCGCTTCGTGCTGCTGCAGGCCACCCCGCTGGCGACGCGCGCATGAGCGCGTCGATGATCGCTGCCGGCGCCACGCCACGGCGCCGTCCGTGGCTGACCTACGCGGTGGCGACCGTCGTGCTGTGGGGCGTGTGGGGCGCATTGTCGCCGTTGTCGTCCGAGCACGGCTTCCCCGAGACGCTGGTGTACTGCGTGTGGGCGATGACGATGATTCCGCCGGCGCTGTACATCCTCTGGCGCAGCGGCTGGGTCCTGGAACGTTCGCCGCGCGCGGTGATCTACGGACTGACCATCGGCATGCTCGGTGCCGGAGGGCAGATGCTGCTGTTCCACACCCTGACCATCGGGCCGGCCTACTTCGTGTTCCCGATCATCTCGCTGTCGCCGGTGGTCACCATTGTCTTGTCGTTCCTCCTGCTGCGCGAGCGCACCGGCTGGACAGGCACACTGGGCATCGTGCTGGCGCTGGTGGCGCTACCGATGCTGGACCTGTCATTCGGCCACGGCGCCACCGGCGGCCTGGGCTGGTTCCTGCAGTCGCTGCTGATCATGCTGGCCTGGGGCGTGCAGGCTTACTTCATGCGCCTGGCCAACCACACGGTGCGCGCCGAGAGCATCTTCTTCTACATGACCCTGGGCGCACTGCTGCTGGCGCCGGTGGCCCTGGCCATGACCGACTGGACGCAACCGATCAACACCGGCCTCGATGGACCATGGATGACCGCGGCGATCCAGGTGCTCAACGCCATCGGCGCGCTGACCCTGGTCTACGCCTTCCGTTACGGCAAGGCGATCGTGGTCGCGCCACTGACCAACGCCGGCGCACCGTTGGTGACCGCCGCGCTGGCACTGATATTCGCCAGCGTCGTGCCGGGCCCGCTGAAAGTGCTCGGCCTGATCCTGGCCCTGGTCGCCTCGCTGCTGCTGGTGCTCGAGCCCGAGCGCGATCCCGCCACTCCCACTCCCACTCCCCTTTCCTGACGGACCCCGTTCCCATGCAAGTCCTGCTCGACCTCATCGCCCGACACAGGCAGGGACACGCCAGTGGCGTGACCTCGATCTGTTCGGCGCATCCCATCGTCATCGAGGCCAGCCTGCGCCACGCGCAACGCACCGGGCAGGCGCTCGTGCTGTTCGAGGCGACCTGCAACCAGGTCAACCAGGACGGCGGCTATACCGGCATGACGCCGGCCGACTTCGTCGACTTCGTCCACGCCATTGCCGACCGCGTCGGCTTCGAGCGCGCGCGCATCGCGCTGGGCGGCGACCACCTGGGCCCCAACCCATGGACGTCGCTGGACGCAGCCGCGGCGATGGACAAGGCCGAGGTGATGGTGGCCGCCTATGTGGCCGCCGGCTTTCGCAAGATCCACCTGGACTGCTCGATGGCCTGCAGCGGCGACCCCCAGCCGTTGCCGGAAGCGGAGATCGTGCGCCGCGCGGTGCGCCTGTGCCGCGCGGCGGAAGCCGCCCATGCCCGGGCCGACGGCGAGGCGCCGGTGTACGTGATCGGCACCGAAGTGCCGGTGCCGGGCGGTGCCACCGAGTCCATCGATGGCCTGGCCGTCACCACGCCGCAGGCCGCGCTGGCCACGATCGAAGCGCACCGCCAGGCCTTCATGGCGGCGGGGTTGGATGCGGCGTGGCAGCGGGTGATTGCCTCGGTGGTGCAACCGGGCGTGGAGTTCGACCACCACAGCGTGGTGGACTATGAGCCGCAGAAGGCGCACGGCCTCAGCCGCGCCATCACCGACGTGCCGGGCATGGTGTTCGAGGCGCATTCGACCGACTACCAGACCCGCGACGCGCTGGGCGCGCTGGTGCGCGATCATTTCGCCATCCTCAAGGTCGGCCCCGGCCTGACCTTCGCCCTGCGCGAGGCGCTGTGGGCGCTGGACGCGATCGAGCAGGAGTGGATCGACGAGACCCGACGCGCGCACCTGCGCGACGTGGTGCTGGCGCGCATGCGCGAGCAGCCCGGTTACTGGCAGCGCTACTACCACAGCCAAGGCCATGCGCTGACCGTGGACCTGCAGTACAGCCTCAGCGACCGCATCCGCTACTACTGGCCCGACCCGGTGATCGAACAGGCCTGCCAACGCCTGTTCGACAACCTGCGTGCGAACCCGCCGCCGATCCCGCTGATCAGCCAGTTTCTGCCGCATGCGCTGCACGCCTTGCGCACCGGCATCGCGACGCGCGATCCGCTGTCCCTGACCATGGCACACATCCGTGCCGCACTCGACGATTATCACCATGCATGCCATGACCATGACACCCACTAAGTACCTGGGCGTGACCGAGCCCGAGCTGATCGCCACCGGCGCGATCTGGACCGCGCGCGAAATCGAGCAGCAGCCGCAGCTGCTGCAGCAGACCCATGCCTTGGTGGCCAGGCTGCACGCGGAGATCCAGGCCTTTGCCGCGCCCCTGATCAACAACCCTGCCGCGCGGGTGATCCTGACCGGCGCCGGCAGCTCCTCCTATATCGGCCAGTGCGTGGCGCCGCTGCTGGACCGCCAGCTGGCCGCGCGCGTGGACGCGGTGCCGACCACCGACATCGTGTGTGCCCCGCATTTGTATCTGGACCCGCAACAGCCCCTGCTGCTGGTCTCCTTCGGCCGTTCCGGCAACAGCCCCGAAAGCCTGGCCGCGGTGGAACTCGCCGAATCCCTCGTGCACGAAGTGCGTCATCTGGTGGTGATCTGCAATGCCGCAGGCGCGTTGGGCAGCGTGCCGGTCGCCGAGGCCATGACCCTGCTCATGCCGGCCGAGACCCATGACGCCGGTTTCGCCATGACATCCAGCTTCAGCTGCATGATGTACGCCGTCGTGGCCGCGCTACTGCCGGCCGGCACCATGGATGGCCGCATCGGCGCCATCGCCGACGCCACCGAGCGGGTTATCGGGGAATCGCTGCCGCTGCTGCACGCGCTGGCGCTCGGCCAGTACGACCGCGTCGTCTATCTGGGCAGCGGCGCATTGCAGGGTCTGGCCCGTGAGGCATCGCTGAAACTGGGTGAACTGACCAACGGCGCGGTGGCGACCTGTTTCGACTCGCCGCTGGGCTTCCGCCACGGCCCCAAGACCTTCATCACCGGGCGCACCCTGGTGATGGTTTTCGTGTCCAACGACGAACTTACCCGCCGCTACGATCTGGACCTGGTGGACGAACTGCGGCGCGACGGGTGCGCGGCGCGCATCGTCGAGGTGAGCGCACAGCCGCGCGCGGCGTCGGGCGCCGACGGCATCGCAGTGCCCGCGATGGCCGACGCCGTCGATCTGGACTTGCTGTGGCCCTACGTCGCCATCGCGCAGATCCATGCCTTCCTCCGCGCGCGCGCCATGGGCGTTGACCCCGACAATCCCAATCCCGCGGGCGTGGTGAACCGCGTCGTCCAGGGCGTACGCCTGTACGTGTCGAACGCATGAATCCGGTGGCCTACCTTGGCGTGGACGGCGGCGGAACGAAGACGCGCTTCGCCCTGATCGACAGCGACGGCCACTTGCTTGGCGAGGCTGAGCTCGGCACGACTTACCATCCCCATGTCGGTCTGGACGGCGTGCATGCTGTCTTGGCCGAAGGCGTGGCCAACGTGCTCGGCGCAGCCAAGCTGACGCTGGCCGACATCGGTTATGCCTTCTTCGGACTGCCCGCCTACGGCGAGGACAGCCACGCCACGGCACAGCTGCAAGCTTGCCCTGCGGCGATCCTGGGCCACCACCGCTACGCTTGCGACAACGACATGGTCTGCGGCTGGGCCGGCTCGCTGGCCTGTGCGGACGGCATCAACATCGTGGCCGGCACCGGCTCGATCGGCTATGGCCAGCGCCGCGGCATCGCGGCGCGCGCCGGTGGGTGGGGCGAAGCGTTTTCCGACGAAGGCTCGGCCTACTGGATCGCCATGCGCGGCCTCAACGCCTACTCGCGCATGAGCGACGGGCGCCTGCCCAAGGGTCCGCTGCATGCCATCCTCAATGCGCACTTCCAGCTCGACAACGACCTGGACATCTGCGCTCACGTCTACGGCGGCAAGACCTATGCCCGTGGCGAACTGGCCCAGCTGTCGTGTCAGGTGGCCGAAGCCGCGCGGGCCGGCGATGCCGTCGCCGCGAACATCTTCCGTGACGCCGGTCAGGAGCTGGCCCGCATCTGCGCCACCTTGCGGCTGGCGCTGCACTTCGAAGCCGACGAGCCCGTGCCGGTTTCCTGGTCCGGCGGCGCTTTCAATGCCGGCGAACTGCTGCTGGCGCCGCTGCGGGAGGGGCTTTTCGCCGCCAGCCCGCATTTCGACATGCGGCCCCCGCTACATATGCCCCATTACGGTGCCGCACTCTATGCGGCGAGGCTCGCGCACCATCCGATGCGCGCCGCGCACGGAATTCCGAGCGCCCCCTGATCGAGGCCGGCCGGAACTAAAGCCCCTTTGCCGCCTGCGCCACCGCGCGGAACAGTGCGCGGCCCTTGTTCATCGTCTCCTCCCACTCGGCGGCGGGGTCGGAGTCGTAGACGATGCCGGCGCCGGCCTGCACGTGCAGGCGGCCGCCGTGGATCACCGCCGTACGGATCGCGATGGCGGTGTCGGCGTCGCCCCACCAGCCGATCCAGCCGATCGCGCCGCCGTAGATGTTGCGCTTGGTCGGTTCCAGTTCCTGGATGATCTCCAGCGCGCGCACCTTCGGCGCGCCGCTGAGCGTGCCGGCCGGGAAGGTGGCCTTCAGCACGTCCATGTAGCTGAGCCCGTCGCGCACGGTGCCCTGCACCTGCGACACGATGTGCATCACGTGTGAGTAGCGTTCCACCACGAACGAGTCGCTCACTTCCACGCTGCCGGTCTTGCTGATCCGGCCGAGGTCGTTGCGGCCCAGGTCGATCAGCATCACGTGCTCGGCGCGTTCCTTCGGATCGGCCAGCAGCTCGGCTTCCAGCGCCTGGTCCTCTTCTTCCGTGGCGCCGCGCTTGCGCGTGCCGGCGAGCGGGCGCACCACCACCTTGCTGTCCTTCAGCCGCGCCAGGATCTCCGGCGAGGAGCCCACGATCTGGGTCTCGCCCAGGTCGACGAAGTACATGTACGGCGACGGGTTCAGCGCACGCAGCGCGCGGTACACGTCCACCGGGCGCGCGTTGAAGCCCACGCTGAGCCGCTGCGACGGCACCACCTGGAAGATGTCGCCGGCGCGGATGTATTCCTTCGCCCGCTCGACCATCGCCTCGAACTCGGGCTTGGTGAACGAGGACTTGAAGTCGCCCTCGTCCAGCGCGATCGACTGGGTGAGCTGCGGATACGACGCGCCGCCCTGGCGCAACCGGTAGACCAGCGCATCGAGCCGGCGCCGGGCCTCGGCATAGGCCTGCGGCTGCGCCGGGTCGGCATGCACGATCAGGTACAGCCGGCCCTTGAGGTTGTCGAACACCGCCACTTCCTCGGCCAGCATCAGCAGCACGTCGGGCGTGCCCAGCTCATCCGCACGATCCCACTGTGCGAGGCGCGGCTCGATGTAGCCGATCGTCTCGAAGCCGAAATAGCCGACCAGGCCGCCCGAGAACGCGGGCAGCTGCGGCAGCCGCGGCACGTCGTACTGCTGGCGCAGCGTCTCGATCTCGGCCAGCGGATCGTCCAGATGGCGGCGTTCGGTGACCTCGCCCGAATCCTCCACCTCCAGTTCGTGCCCGCGCAGGCGGAACACCCGCTTCGCCGGCAGCCCGATGATCGAATAGCGCCCCCAGGTGGCGCCGCCCTCGACCGATTCGAACAGGAAGGTGTACGGGCCGTCGGCCAGTTTTAGGTACACCGACAGCGGCGTGTCGAGGTCGGAAAACACCTCGCGCACCAGCGGAATGCGCGTATGCCCCTGGGCAACCAGCGCGTCGAATTCGTCTCGGGAGATCACGTGGGAAAATCCGGATGGCCAAACGAGGAAGCGGCCATTGTAGGCGAAGCGCGGGCTCAGCCACTCAACCGCTGGCGCGGCATGCCGTGCAGGCGCAGCGAGAACGCCACGCCGCTGCCGTCGTCGAGGTTGCGCGCACTGGCCACGCCGCCGTGGCGTTCGGCCACCAGCCGCACCACGTACAGGCCCAGGCCCAGGTGCGGGGCGTCGCCGGGAGTGGCCTTGTCGCGCAGGCTGACCAGCGAATCGAACAGCCGGCCCTGCATCGCCGCGGGCAGCGGCGGGCCCTGGTTGGCCAGTTCGATCTCGGCGCCATCCGGCGCACCGCGCAAGGTGAGCCGCAGCCAGCCCTCGGGCGGCGTGAACGACAGCGCGTTGTCGAGCAGCTTGTCCAGCGCCTGTGCGATCAGCTCGGGCGCGCAATGCAGGTACACGGGCGCGTCGGGCAGCACGCCGTCGAGCCGGCGCGCGCCGATCAGCGGGCGGTAGGCATCCGCGCAGCCGCGCACCACCTCGCGCAGGTCGACATCCTCGGGTTCGGCTGCGCTGATCGCGCGCTCCATCCGGCTCGACTCGCTCATCGCGCGCACCAGGGCGCCGAGCCGGGCCACGCCGTCGCGGGCGCGGGCCAGGTACGGCTGCGCCTCGGCCGGTAGCGCGGCATGTTCGAGGTTGTCCAGCGAGGATTTCACGATCGCCAGCGGCGTGTTGAGTTCGTGCGAGAGT
Source organism: Rhodanobacter soli (assembly GCF_040548735.1). Lineage (NCBI taxonomy): Bacteria > Pseudomonadati > Pseudomonadota > Gammaproteobacteria > Lysobacterales > Rhodanobacteraceae > Rhodanobacter > Rhodanobacter soli. Next base: position 1,303,388 of record NZ_JBEPSD010000001.1, read on the forward strand.
TTCGAGGCCAGCGTGCGCAGGTAGTCGGTGTAGCTGCCGACCACCTCGAACAGCCGCTCGAAGCTTCGCGCCAGGTCGCCGATCTCGTCCGGCGCGTCGGTCATCGGGAATTTTCCTTGCTCGAACAAGACGTCCAGACGTCCATCGTTGAGCTGCGCGCGCTCGGCCGCGTTGCGCAGGCGACCCAGCCGCAGGCTGAGCCGCGTGGCGAACAGCAGCAGGATGCCACCGGCCACCAGCAGCACGCCGAAGCTGGTCAGCAGCAGGCCGAACAGCGCGCGGTTGGCCAGCAGCGGCACGGTGCGGCTGGCCTGTTCCAGCAGCAGCACGCCGTCGACCTGGCCGGCATGTTCGATCGGTACCGCGGCGGCCAGCACCACGCTGCCGCGCTCCTCGCCGCTGCGCCAGACCGACACCGGCTTGCCGATGCCCGCCGCGGCGACTTCGCGGGTATCCAGCCGCGGCACGTCCTGCGCCCACAGGCTCGCATCCTCCAGCCGGGTCGCCAGCAACGAGCGATAGACCAGCGCGGCGAACCAGCCCGGCTGGCCGTCGCTGCCGGGCATCGTGTTCAGGCGGCCGCTGCGTGCCAGCAGCCAACCCTGCGGCGCCAGCACGCGCGCCTGCACGCGGTCGGGCACCAGCTGCGCCAGTTCGCCGGAAAGCTTGTCCGAGTAGCTGAGCAGGTGCCGCGTATCGGCGGCCAGTCGGTCGCCGCCAGCCGCCGCGTCGTACACGCCGACGCCGAGCATGCGCAGTTGCAGACCGCGCGGCAGGCGCAGCTCGACCCGATAGCCGCTGCCGTCCTCCTGCCATTGCGCGGCGATCAGCTCGGGCAGGCCATCCACCGGGGGATCGAGCGGCCGCGCCATGAGCGGCCCCGGCGCGGCGCTGGCCAGCAGGTAGCGCCGCCGGCCGTTCGCGTTGCCCAGCGCCAGGATCAGGTGATCGGCGGCCAGCGCGTTCGCGTCGTCGGCGTCGGCGCGCGTACGCCGGGTGGTGCGCACGTCGGCATACAGGTACAACCCGTCGTCGTCCGCGGCCAGCAGCAACTTGCCGCGCGCGCCCAGCGACTGGCTCCACGGCGTCAGCGGCGCCCAGTCATCGCCATAGCCATCGACGGTGATCGGTGACGACGCCTGCTGCACGTACCAGCCCCGGCCCGAGGTCGGCGCTATCGCACCGGTCACCACCAAGCTGCGCGCCACCGCATTCGCCGACGCCAGCAACGCCTGCGCCTGGCCCTCGCGCAGCAGCGTTTCCATCTGCCGCACGTACAGCCAGCCGGCGACCGGCAACGCCAGCGTGCACAACGCGACCAGCAGCAGCTTGCGGCGCAGGGTCATCGGCAGGCCGGAATGGTGTTGAGCCGCGACCGAAGGTCAGTCAATTCACGCAAAATGTCGACCCTCTGCATATCAATCACTTTCTTCGCTCGCCCTGTCCAGCAAGGTCTGCAACGCCGCACGCAATGCGCCGACTTCGCCCGCAGGCACGAGTTGCACACCAGCCATGTCCGGTAGGCCGCAGGCTGGAGTCGCGATGACTGGAATGCCAGCGGCCAACGCTGTCAAGAGTGCGCGTGGCGCATGTTCCACATGTGCAGGCAGTACCACCGCATCAGCCTTGGCCAACCAGTCATCCGTGTAGTTCCCGTATTCCACAGCCACTCCCTGCCATAGCGCAGTATCGGCGGAGACGGATCCAAGCACGCGCAGGCGACAAGACAGGCCACGCAGTGCCTCGGCCAGTTCGTAGGCACCTTTCCGCGCCAACGCACTGGCGGGAAATACCACCAACGGCATGGCTCCCATCGCACGCGGCATATGTGAAACAGCCGGTGCGGGCATGGCCCAGGGCAGTTGCCGCACATCAACTCCGCCACGTTGGCGCCAGTATCCCGCCACTCCCGCATGCGCAGTCATCACCTTGCGCGCCCCCTGCATGGCCTCCATCTCGTCCCGTATCAGGTCTGTTGCAGTCCGGAAATCCTTCAGCGCGGCATCTCCATGTTTGCCCATCACTCTGGAACCACCGGCCTGATCGAGACGGCGCTGAATCTCATCCATCGGAAGGGCGTGCGCCAGCACATCGTAGGTCCGGCCACCCAGCACTCCGAGTTGCTGCAAGTAGGGCAACAACCCTTGGTCGATAACCAGATGCGTATGCTCCGGACGCAGCCGGCGCGCATAGGCCTCGGCCAGCCAGCGCTGGCCGTCGAGCACGCTGGCCTGGCGCCGACCGGCATCGCGCGCATGACGTCGCAACCACCACGCCCGACGCAAGCTTACCCAGCCAAACCGGGTGACATGTGCGTTCACACCCGAAACTAGCGAACTCCATTCTTTGCCGTCGCCGACCAACCTCCGGCGCAGGAACCAGCCGGGCAACTGTCGCGTCGCTACCGGTATCAGGCGATCAGCCGCACCATCCTGGGTGCTCAACCAGTCATGGAATTCCTGCGTCCAGCCGTCCAGCAACCAAGCACTACGCGCCTGGCTTCCACGCAACGACGGATGATGCCGAAAACACCGTACTTCCTCACAGCTCATGCAGCTGCGCGCCACCTGAACATTCCCGGTCACTCTTGATGTCCGCGGCGGCAGAGCGCAGTCCGTGCCCAGATGCCGGCACGCCACTTCCTGCGCGCGTATGGTCAACACCAGTTCGTCAGACGTCAGTTTCAATTCCAGCCGCCATGCGACAGGTGCACGAATCTGCAGATCCACATAGTTCCAGAACACCGTGGCATCGATCCCGTCGCCCTCCTCTGCCGTGGATTCGACGCGTACGCTGTGTGCGTGCCGTTCCACCAGCTCGAACCCGGCGCGAACGGCACAGGTCGCCAGCGCATTGGAAATCTGGCAGATACCGCCGGCCAAGGTCGGCACCACGCAACCGGCGCGAACCTCCCGACCACGCACATAGCCATGGGCTGTAGTGGGGCGACCGAGTTGACGCCAGAAGCTGAGCCGCTCACCAGCAGGTACGACCAAGCCATGAAATGCCTTGGCCGCAATCCTCAGGTTATGCACCTTGCCGGCCGTCAGCACGAATTCTTCAGGACTGCTATCCGCCCAGAGCGATGTACGCAGTTGCGCGCGAATGGGTGCCGTCGCCAGCGCTTCGTCAGCCAGCCAGCGCCGCGCACGCGGACTGTGCCAGTTACGCGCGCTCCTCAGGAGCGCCAGCAACCGCGTTCGTAGCCAGAATCCAGCGGCTTGCGTTCGTGTCGGCATCCTCCATGCTTGCACGCTCACGATAATCTCTCCTTGCCGCACCCCGGTCATTGCATCGGTATGAGGATCTATTCTTTTTCACGCCACGGCTTGCAACACAAAATCATGCTTACGCCACCTGGGTGCCATGAGCACGAGGTGTCACCGCCGATGACGCTCATTGCGTATAGCGCGAGGCCACCACCACGCGCATGAAGTCGTCGAGCAGTGCACGGCGCGACGGATCGGCGGCGTCGAACGCCATCGACCAGCTCAGCCGCACGCCGCTGGCCGCGCCGGGGTCGCAGAACACCAGCACGTCGTCGATGCGGTCGCTGCCCCGGTAGACCGAGGCCTCGCACGGCATGGCCGGGTGCCGCACGGCAAAGCCGGATACCTTGCCGGCCGGGTCGTGTTGCAGGTAGCGCTTGCGGTCGGCCTGCACCTCGTCGGCCAGGGCGGGTAATTGGCGCGGCCACACGTTGAGCACCATCACCCGCTGCGGCTTGCCGCTCCATTCGCCCTGGTACAGCACGGCGTTGACGCCGATCGCGCGCGCATAGGTGCAGCAGTCGCGCGTCCAGCCGGCTGGCGTGGCGACGCTGATCGCCCAGGCCGGTGCGTTGCCGTCGCGGGCGCCGCGCGCCAGCACGTCGTCGCCCTTGCTGGCACTCGCCGCCTGCGCCAGCGCCGCGAACGCGCACAGCAGCAACGCCAATCCGATGCGCCGGCTCACGGCTTCCACCGGTAGCCGACGCCGTGCACGGTCTCGATCGCATCGAACTCTGGCGCCACCGCGATGAACTTCTTGCGGATGCGCTTGATGTGCGAGGTGATGGTGGCGTCGTCCACCACCAGCTCGGCCTCGCGCATCAGCTGGTCGCGATTCTTCACGTGGCCGGGGAAGCGGATCAGCGTGTGCACCATCCAGAACTCGGTGACGGTGAGCGGGATTTCCTCGCCGTTCCAGGTGATCCGCATGCGTTCGGACTCCAGCTTCAGCGGGCCGTGCTCGATCACCGTCTCGCTGGACGCCGGCACCTTCAGCGACTCGATGCGGCGGAACAGCGCCGCGATGCGCGCGGCCAGCTGGTGCAGGCTGGTGTCCTTGCTGAGGTAGTCGTCGGCGCCCAGCCTCAGCCCCGAAATCACGTCGAAATCCGAGTCGCGCGCGGTGAGGAAGATCAACGGCAGCGTGGCCGACTTCGCGCGCAGCTCGCGGCACAGGTCGAAGCCGCCTTCCGGTTCGTCGCCCAGGCCGATGTCGATGATCACCAGTTCGGGCAGGCGCATCGCGAACGCGCTGGACGCTTCCTGGCGCGAACCGTAGCCGCGCGCGTCGTAGCCGAAGCGGTTCAGCGCCTCCACGTAGTTGGCACGAATCAACGGTTCGTCTTCGACGATGGCAATGCTGCGGCCCATGGCGCGCTCCCTGTAGTTGTGCGCGCAGCGTGCTATGCAGGCCGCGCGTACGCAAGCCATGCGGCGCACTTGCCCGCGTTTCGCCACATGCCGGCAGCCGGCCGGCCCGATTCCGCCGGCGCCTGCGCCCGTGGCGGCGGTTTGATGTGCACCAGACAATCAACCGGAGTCCACCATGCCGCCCATCGAATCCCCCGAACGCGATCCCAACGCCGAACTGCACGGTTTCGAGCCGCTGCGCGCCGTGCTGGCGATCGGAGCGCTCCTGCTCGGACTGCTGCTCAGCCTTTGAGGTGGACGCCATGTACCCGCCCTGTTTCGACCCGTCCTCGTTCAATCCATTCGCCGTGGAAGGCCATCGTGCATCCGGCACGAAAGGAATCGTGCCGGATGCGGGGCAAGAGCAAACGGATCCCGAGTGGCAGCCCCTGTAGCCGCTCCACTACCCGCATTCCGTCCCGCATGGTGGTTATTTTCCCCTCCTCGCGAGGGGATTTTTTCGGCCATGAACCGGACAGGACGGCGGCTTCCGCCCGTTCATAATTCTGCCGGGAACCAAACCGGACCACCCCGGTCAGTAGTACTGATTGGTACCGTTCCTCTTGCCGTGGAACGTGTCGGCACGGCAGTTGATCCTCCCTGTGAAGCGGTCGTGCCGGCACACCAATCGATGGTGTTTCCTCACACGTCTCCGACGACGTTTGTCCCGGCGCAGCCGTTCACTGCGTCGGGACTTTTATGCGTGGATGGTTTGCGGCGAATGCCGCCGAAGGCCGGTGCTCAGCCGATCGCCTTGCGCATGGCAGCGATCTCGGCGCGGTAGTCCGCTGCGTGGAAGATTGCCGAGCCGGCCACGAAGGTGTCGGCGCCGGCCGCGGCGATCGCGCCGATGTTCTGCGCGGTGACGCCGCCGTCGATTTCCAGGCGGATCGCGCGGCCGCTCGCGTCGATGCGCGCTCGCGCCTGGCGCAGTTTCTCCAGCGCACCGGGGATGAACTTCTGCCCGCCGAAGCCCGGGTTCACCGACATGATCAGGATCAGGTCGAGCTTGTCCATCACGTAGTCGAGGTAATCCAGCGGCGTAGCCGGGTTGAACACCAGCCCGGCCTGGCAGCCCGATTCCTTGATCAGGCCCAGCGTGCGGTCGATATGCTCGCTCGCCTCCGGATGGAAGCTGATCAGGCTGGCGCCGGCCTTGGCGAAGTCCGGCACGATGCGGTCGACCGGCTTCACCATCAGGTGCACGTCGACCGGCGCGGTGATGCCGTACTTGCGCAGCGACTGCAGCACCATCGGCCCGATCGTGAGGTTCGGCACGTAATGGTTGTCCATCACGTCGAAGTGCACCCAATCGGCGCCGGCGGCCAGCGCCGCGGCGGTGTCCTCGCCGAGCCGCGCGAAATCGGCGGCGAGGATGGATGGGGCGATGATCGGAGATTGCTTGGTCATTTCAAATGCCGGGATGAGGGGCGGGTGAGGAGTCGCGAAAGCGCGAAAGCCATGTCAAGTCTGCCATGACACAACACCTGACGCTGCCGCTTTGCTCCTCCCCCTGCGAGCAGGGGGAGGCCGGGAGGGGGTGCTTTTGACTTTGATGGGAAGAGCAACCCCTCCCCAACCCTCCCCTGCCTTGCAGGGGAGGGAGCACATTTCGTCTATTTGAAGCCGCGTGCTTCCTTGATCCGGTCGTACGCGGCGTTGATCTCGCTGGCGCGCGACTCGGCGCGCTTGCGCATGTCTTCGGGCAGGTCGCCGAGGCGATCGGGGTGGTGTTCGGAGATCAGCTTGCGATAGGCGCGCTTCACCGCGCGGTCGTCGGCGTTGCGGTCGATGCCGAGCACCGCGTACGGGTCCGGCCCCTGCGGCGCGCGCTGCGGCGGCACATAGCCGCCGCCGGTGCCGTAAGCGTGGCCATAACCGCGCGACCCGCCGGCAGCGGCGTTCCAGGCGTAGCCCTTCATCGCCATCAGCGCCATCAGCTCCATGTCGCTGATCCGCAGCGCGAACGCCAGCTGGCGCAGGATCGCCATCTTCTCCGGCGGCGGGTTGCCCTCGGCCAGCACGGTCTCGATCACCACGTCGAGCACCGGGAACCCATGGTCGCGGCGCAGGCCGACCCAGTTGCGCAGTGCGGTGATGGTCTGGGTGACGTCGAATTCCGGCTGCTTGCCGACGTTGAAGCTGGCCACCGCCTGCTTGCGCTGCTCGACATCCAGGCTCATCCGCGTCATCAGGCGTTCGGCGATCGCGATCTCCTGCTCCGACACGCGGCCATCGGACTTCGCCACCGCACCGAGCAAGGTGAACAGCGGACCGACGAAGCCGCCGGCTTCCGGCGTGGCGCGCTTGCGCTGGCTGTAGCGCATGTTGTCGAAAATGAAGCCCAGCACCGCGCCGGTGATGGCACCGGGCATGTGGCCGATGAGCAGGCCGAAGAACGCGAACCACAACGTGTAGGTAAAACTCATGGCTGCCCCTGCGGCTGCGGCGACTGCACGCTGTACCAGCGCGCCAGCGCGTCGAGTTCGGCGTCGCTGACCGGGCCGATCGCGGCGCGCATCACCGGGATGTTGCGCCGGCCGTCGCGATACTGTTTCAGCGCGTCGCGCAGGTAGTCCAGCCGCTGGCCGGCCAGGTGCGGCACGCCGGGCATGCTGGCGTGGCCGCTGGCCCCGTGGCAGGCGGCGCACAGGCCCAGCCGGGTCGGCGGGGTTGGGGTCTGCGCACGGATCGGGAGGACGGCGAGCAGGCAGAGCGCCGCGGGCAATAGGATTCGCATCGGCAACCAATGGGGCCAAAGGTCGCCAATTCTAGCAGCGCGCCCGGATTCCCCGAGGCCGCGTTTCCGGCACCCCGGTCGCAGCGGCTAGAATGGGCGCTTCCCCGCCACGTGGAACCCGCTGCCGTGCCCACCACCCTGCCGCAATCGAACCTGCCCGGCCTTGAGCTGATCCATCGCGGCAAGGTGCGCGATGTCTACGCGTTGTCCGACGATCGGCTGCTGATGGTGGCCACCGACAGGCTGTCGGCGTTCGACGTGGTGATGCCCAACCCGATCCCCGGCAAGGGCGAGATGCTCACCCAGATCTCCAATTTCTGGTTTGGCAAGACCGCGCACCTGGTACCGAACCACCTGCTCGACGTGCCGCTGGCCGAGGTGCTGCCGCCCGGCACCGACCTCAAGCTGTACGAGAAGCGCGCGGTGGTGACGCGGCGGCTGAAGCCGGTGCCGGTGGAGGCGATCGCGCGCGGCTATCTGATCGGCTCCGGCTGGAAGGATTACCAGGCGACCGGCTCGCTGTGCGGCATCGCCTTGCCCGCCGGCCTCAAGCAGGCGCAGCAGCTGCCCGCACCGATCTTCACGCCGTCGACCAAGGCCGCGGTGGGCGACCACGACCAGAACGTCAGCTTCGACGCGGTGGTGGACGCGGTCGGCGCCGACCTGGCCAACCAGGTGCGCGACGCCACGCTGGCGATCTACCAGTGGGCGGCCGCCTATGCGGCCGAACGCGGCATCATCATCGCCGACACCAAGTTCGAATTCGGCACCGACGCCAACGGCAAGCTGTACGTGATGGACGAGATGCTGACACCGGACTCCTCGCGCTTCTGGCCGGCCGACGAATACCGCACTGGGATCAGCCCGCCCAGCTACGACAAGCAGTTCGTGCGCGACTGGCTGGAGACGCAGGACTGGAACAAGACCGCGCCTGGCCCGGTGATTCCGGACGAGGTGATCGCCCGCACCGCCGCCAAGTACGCCGAGGCCTTGCAGCGGCTGGCCGGTATCCGGCTCGACTGAACTTCCAACCGGGGGAATGCCATGCGCACCATGCAGGACTGGCTCGACAGCTACAGCGGCGACCATCAGAACCCGATCAATCAGGTGTTCCACTGGTTCTGCGTGCCGCCGATCGTGTGGTCGGTGATCGCCCTGCTGTGGGCGATTCCGGTACCGGCCGCATTCGCCCGCCCCGGCGCCTGGGCCGTGCTGGTGATGGTGCTGGCGTTCTACTGGTACTGGCGGCGCTCGCACCGGCTGGCGGTCGGTCTGCTGATCGTGTTTGCGCTGCTCGGCCTGCTCACCAACCTTCTGTACGGGCGACTCGGCGCCGCGCAACTGTGCTACCTCGCGGTCGGCGTGTTCGTGGTCGCCTGGATCGGCCAGTTCATCGGGCACAAGTTCGAGGGACGCAAACCCAGCTTCCTCACCGATCTTTCCTACCTGCTGATCGGCCCGGCCTGGCTGATGGCCAAGCTGCTGCGCAAACTGGGATTCAAGCAAGTCACATGACCACCCTGCTTACCGTCATCAGCAGCCTGCTCTGGTGGGTGCTGTACAGCAGCATGGCTGCGCTGGTGTTCGCCCTGATCGGCTGGTCCGTATTGCGCTGGACCGAGCGCTGCGCGGTGGTGTTCAACCGCATCTATCTCGCCTGCCTGCTGTGGACCATGCTCGGCCTGCTGCTGGTGGTCGGCGTGGCCGCGTACGAAGGCCACCTGCATCCGCCCTACGGCGCGCTGCTGAGCTCCGGCCTGCTGCGCTGGATGCTGGTGCTGGACATGCTGATCGGCAGCGTCCTGCTGTGGCGGCTGGTGCCGCGCATCGACGCCCGCCGCATCCGCCCCGGCAGCGCCTGCATGGCGGTGGCGGTGATCATGGCGATCAGTTTCGGCGTCGCCACCAGCCTGGCGTGAGAATCCACGAAAACGCGAGGGGCGGGTTGCCCGCCCCTCGCGCGACTCACGCGTGCGCCAGCATGCTGCCGAAGAACACCGCCATGATGCCGAGGATGATCGCTCCCAGCACGATGCCGATCACGCTGTAGACCAGCTGCACCATGCACGCCTTGCCGTAGCCGATCTGGCTGCCGTTCTGCGCCAGCAGCAAATAGTTCACCACGGCCGCGCCGACCAGGAAATTCACGATCAGCGACAACAGCCCGCCGGCGGCCCCGTGCGTCACCATGCCCACGACCACCATCGCAATGGCCACCGCGATCCAGGTCAGCACCAGAGCGCCGATCGCGCGCACGTAGGACGGCATGTAGCCGACCACCAGGCGGAACGACACGCTCAGCACCAGCGCCGCGACCAGGATGCCCACGACGATCATCACCAGGATCCCGAACAGCCCCATGCTGGCCAGCGCGGCCAACGAAGAAGTACCCATACAACCCCCTAGTCAGTGGAAGGAAAACCGCCCGGCGGCATCCCCATGCCGTCCGCTCTCCCCGGCGGTGGCGCCAGCCTAACCGATGGCCGCGCCGCCGTCTCCCGCGGCGAGATCCGCCCGCGCTATATCATCGAACCGCCATGCGAGACACGTGATGAGCCTGCGCAGCCTGTTCGTCGACTTCAACAGCTACTTCGCCTCGGTCGAGCAGCACGAGGAGCCGGGCCTGCGCGGCCGTCCGGTCGGCGTGGCGCCGGTGGCGGCCGAAACCACCAGCCTGATCGCCGCCAGCTACGAGGCCAAGGCGTTCGGCGTGGGCACCGGCACCATGGTGCGCGAGGCACGGCGGCGCTGCCCCGACATCCAGATCCGCGTCGCGCGGCCGGAACGCTACGTGGCCTGGCATCACCGGCTGATGGAGGCGATCAACCACGCGATTCCGGTAGGCCGGGTCGGCTCGATCGACGAAGTGGCCTGCGAACTGGTCGGCCGCCAGCGTCGGCGCGAGGTCGCCGAGGAAATCGCGCGGCAAGTGAAGCACGAGATCGCGCTGGCCGCGCCCGGCGGCGCGATCCGCTGCTCGATCGGCATCGCGCCGAACGATTTCCTGGCCAAGACCGCCTCGGACATGAAGAAGCCCGACGGCCTCACCGTGATCGAACTGGCCGACCTGCCACATGCACTTCACAGGCTGGCTTTGCGCGACCTGTGCGGCATCGGCCCGTCGATGGAAGCGCGCCTGCACGAAGCCGGCATCACCAGCGTGGCCCAGCTCACCGCCGCCTCGAAGCTGGTGCTGCGCCGCGCCTGGGGCGGCATCGAAGGCGAGTGCATGTGGGGCCTGCTACGTGGCGCCTGGCTGCCCAGCGCGCCCACCGAACGCGGCTCGATCGGCCACTCGCACGTGCTGGGCCCGGAACTGCGCACGCCCGCCGGCGCCCGCGCCGTACTGAAGAAGCTGCTGGTGAAGGCGGCGATGCGCATGCGCCGCGAGGAAATGCTCGGTGGCGCCATGGCCGTACGCATCCGCTTCATCGGCCACGACCAGCGCTGGGAACGCGACCTCGCCTTCGACCCCACCGACGACAGCCGCGAACTGCTGCGCCTGCTCAACGGCATGCTCGACAGCGGCAATCGCCGCCGCCCACTGCCCGGCCCGGTGAACGCCACCCCGCTCTCGGTCAGCGTGACCCTGATGCGCCTGGTGCCACGCACGCAAAGCAGCGGCTCGCTGTTCGCGTCCACGCAAGACACCGGTCGCGTCGACGCCGGCCGTATTGATGCATTGGTCGACCGCATCAACGCGAAGTTCGGCTACAACAAACTCTACTTCGGCAGCATGCAGCTCGCGCTGGAACACGACGCCGCGCCGATGCGCATTCCGTTCAACCGCGTGCCCGATACGAAGAGCGAGAACGAGGCCACGCACGAGAGCGATGCCAGCCACGATCCTTTGTGGCTGCAGACGATGAACCGCTTCAAGGCAATCGCCGAGGGTGAGCATCGGCGGCGGGAGCGTGGTGACCGGAAAGGCTGATTCGCGACACTCTTTGTGAAATATCCAGATTTGTCCGCTTGACGGAGTCATCAAGAAACATCGACCATCCCGATGCGTAATCCTCGACGCGGGGTCTGGCAAGCGCTAGCCACAAGGACAACATGCGATACGTTGGGCGTATTACCGACTGGAATGACGATAAGGGCTTTGGCTTCGTGACACCCAACGGTGGTGGCGATCGAGCCTTTGTCCACATCAAGGCGTTTGAGCGCCCATCACCGCGTCCAGTCTCGGGCCAACTCATTTCCTACGAGCCGCGAAAGGATGGGCGAGGCCGCTTCAATGCCGCAGCCATTCGACTCGTCACTCCGCAACAAGAAAAGCGCATCAGCCGGCGCAGCGGCTGGCCGAGAAAGGCCATTGCTACATTATTTCTCGTAGCATTGGTGATCGGCTGGTTTCTCTCCAGGATCCCGACAATCATCCTGCTTATCTATGGCGCAATGAGTGTCCTCACCTTTGCCATGTATGGCATCGATAAGTCTGCTGCTGTAAACAACCGCTGGCGCACTCAGGAAAGCACGCTGCACTTTGCCGGGCTTTTGGGTGGATGGCCCGGCGCCTTGTTCGCACAAGATGTCTTTCACCACAAATCCAGAAAGGCTGAATTCCAGTTCGTCTTCTGGGTTACCGCCACACTGAACTGCGTGGCGCTCGCGTGGTTGCTTGCAGATGGCAAGGCCACCGCCATCAATCACGCCATGTTTGAAACCATGATGGGCGGCTGACATTTCATTCACGCGAGCACACATTGTTCACTGACTTCTGACGCGCAAGTTCGCATCACGCACAGCCTCGACAAAACCACCAAACGGAATATCCGTAATCCCCACCAATCCGATATGGCTGTTCTCGCCATCGAGCAGGCGGCCGGTCACCGGCTGGTCGGTGTACTGGAACCAATGCGCGCCGACGATGTTCGGATCGCTTGCCGCGGCGGCGATGAACTTTGCGTAGGCCTCGCCACGCTGCTGTTCGTTCCACACTGAAACCACGCCCTTGCCGAACGGGCCGCGGTCGTCCGAACCGAAGTGGAATTCGCTGATCAGCACCGGTTTGTCCAGCGCGTGCATCGCGGTGGCGTCGAAGCCGTGCTGGGGCAGGTCGGCGTAGACGTTGAAGCTAACCACGTCGCAGTACTCGGCGCAGGCGGCGACGGCTTCGGGGGTATTCACGGCGAAGCGGCCGCCGAGGAACAGGTGGTGCGGGTCGTGGCGGCGGATGGCTTCGGCCACGGTGCGGAAATAGGTGTCGGCGTAGCGCCGCAGCCAGGCGCTGTAGTCGCGGGCGATCGCCGGGTGCGCTTCGTTCGGCGCGGGCGCAGCGAAGCCGGTGACGTTCAGCGCATCCCATGAGGTGAGTGCGATGCCCCACGCCGCGGCCAGTGTTTCCGGCGCCGCGTACTGCTGGCGCAGAAGCGCGATGAAGGCCTGCTTGGCCGGGCTCTTCGTGTCGCCGGCCAGCGTGCCCAGCGCCAGACCCCAGCGGCCTTGCGGGCCGGTGCCGGCCCAGGCCAGTTCGTTGTCGGCGAAGTAGCCGAGCAGCCAGGGATCGTCGCGCACGCCGGCGCTCGCCTTGGTCACTGCCTGCTCGGCGGCCCGCGCGAAACGCGGGTCGAACGGATCGGGCATGCGACCCCAGTAGTCGTAGCCGCTGGCGACGTTGGCGTAGTCGCCGGCGATGTTGATCGAGCGCGTATACGGCAGCCGGTGCGCCTGGCCCAGCGCGTCGTCGCTCCAGTTGCCGATGGTGTTGAAACCCCAGGCCCGCAGCCGCTGCAACGTGCGTGCGCGCCACGCGGCCAGCCAGTGTTTGCCATCGACGCGATACAGGTTCGCCGCATAGAAATCGAACCAGCGGCCGTGGTTGTAACCGATGCCCTGGCTGGCGCCCTGGTCCCCGCTGCGATTGTCGCCACGGCCGTAGAACGCCGCCCACTCGCCGCTGTCCGGCGGCAGGTCCCGGAACATGAACTCGCGGCCCTCGACATAGCTGCGCCCGCCGTCGGCCGTCACGGCGTTGACGCCGAGCGAGAAGAACGCGTGGCCGTCGGGTGTCACCAGTTGCCAGCGGCCACCCTGCTTCTGCGCGTGGAACCAGCCGGTCCTGGCAAGACTTTGGACGTCCAGACGTCCGCCGTATGCATCCATCCCTTGCGGCGCTGCCTTCGCCTTCTCGAGTGCTGCCCGTTCGTTAGCATGCACGGCGCGCAAGGCCGCATCGGAATCGATTTTCTCCGGCCAGCGGGCGCGGCTGGCCTGGCCGTAACGGTCGACGATGCCGCTGTAGGCAGCTTGCTGCAGGGCCTGGCCGGATACCGCCTCGACGCGTCCCAGCAGCAGGGCCTGCGCAGCCTGCGGCGCCGGGATGCCGAACCGCAGCGTGCGCACCGCAGGCGGATCGAGCGTGCCTTCCACCGTGGTGGCGAACAGGATGGCCCGGCCGTGGTCGTCGAACGGCATCGGCGGCGCAGCCTGCATGCCCATGGCGCGTGGGCTCGCTGCGTGCAGGGGAATCACCAGCATCTGCGCCGGGCCGGCCGGGAGGCCGACCTGCGCGCGCAGGTACTGGTCCGGGCTCGCGCCGTCGATGTCGACGGTCAGCGTGACCGCCCACGGCATCGCGTTCTGCACCTGCACGCGCAGCTCGTCGCCAGCGGACCATGCACGCGCCGGTGTCACCGTCAGCGTCGGCGCGGCGGCCGCTTCGAAGGTGTAGCGCTGCAGGGTGAAACCGGCGACCGCCTGCGGTGCGCCATCGCGGCGCACGTGATCCAGCGTGACAGGCGCCGTCGACGCGGGCGCGGCCAGGTCGATCGACGCCACCGGCGCATCCGCATGACAACCGCCCAATGCGAGCAGGCTCAGGCAACCGGCGAAGACGATCCGTTTCATGATCCGCGACCTTCGTTGAAAGGCCGAGTATGGCGCGCGAAGGTGAAGCGCAGCCATCGCGATGCATGCGCGCGAGCGTCCACGGATTTTTCGCAACGCACGCGGCGGTACCGTGTAGTCAGCGCTGCGCCAGCAGCGCGGCAGCCCGCTCGCCCGCGCCCATGGCGAGCGTCCACCCCAGCATGCCATGGCCGACGTTGAACACGATGCCGTCCTGCACCTGGCGCATGATCGGCATCGATGACGGTGTCATCGGGCGCAACCCGGCCCAGCGGCTTTCGATGGCGTCATAGTTCGCGGCGGCGGGCAGCGATTCGCGCGCCAGGGCCACCAGCAGGTCGCTGCGCTCGGGATCCACCGCGATATCGCGCACGCCCAGTTCGGCCAGGCCGGCCACCCGCAGCTGGTCGCCGAGGCGGCAGAACACCAGCTTGCGCGTGGTGTCGGTGATGCTGGTGACCGGCGTGTGCGGACCGCAGCGGGTGGTGAAGGAATATCCCTTCATCGGCATCAGCGGCATGCGGATACCCAGCCTGTGCGCCAGCCGCGTCGACTCCACTCCTGCGCACACCACCAGCTGCCGCGAGCGCAACCGGCGGCCGTCGCGGGTGGCGAGCGTGATCGCATCCGGCTCGCGCACAAGATCATCGATATCGGTTTCGAAACACGCTTGCACGCCGTAACGCTCGCGCAGCACGCGCAGCAGCTCGACGCAGAAGCGATGCGGATCGCCCACTTCCTCCTGCGGCGAATGCATCACCCCGACCAGGCCCGTGACGCCTTCCAGCGCCGGCTCGACCGCCGCCGCCTCGCGCGGCGACAGCACCTGCTGCACCACGCCATGCCGCTGCTTGATGGCGGCGATCGCCTCCGCCCGGCGCAGCGCGCCGGCGTCGTGGTACAGGTGCATCTTGCCGGGCGCCGAATGGCTGAACTCGATGCGATGCCGCTGCAGCAGCGCGTCCATCGCCGACTTCGATTCCATCGCCAGCTCGAGCACGGCCAGGGTGTTCTCGCGAAAGCGCGATGCCGTCGTGTTGCGCAGAAACGCCAGCCCCCACTTCAGCGAATCCGGATCGAACAGCCAATGCATGCGGAACACCGGGTCGAGTCCCAGCAAAAGCTGCGGCAAGTGTTTCCACAGCGCCGGGCTGCCCAGCGCGTCGGTGTAGACATAGCTCAGCTGCGCGCCGTTGGCGAACGAGGTGCCCAGTGCAGGACCGCTCGCGCGATCGACCAGGCGTACCGACAGGCCGCGGCGCGCCGCCGCGTAGGCGGTGGCCACGCCGACCACGCCCGCACCCAGCACGGTGACATCCATCGTGCGCTCGTCGGGCACGAACGTCGCCGGCACCGGATCGATCGTCGTCGTCACGGAAGGCCCCGCGGATTCGGGTGGCGTCTGCGCGGTCATCGTTGTGGCGAACGCACGCTGTCTTCGCGCCCCGGGTCGGCGCACCGCGCGTGCATGCCGTACGCAACGGCCTTCGGCATCATCGCCGTCACGAACAGCATCGGCGCCGGCCGGAAAAACGCATGACGCGAGGGGCGAATGTGGGCGCTGTCGGGCATGCGCCTAGCCTAGCGGGCAAGCCCTCCGTTGCCACATCGCTTTATGTCGGCATGGATTAACCTGCAGTTATGGTCCGGCCGTTCATTCCCAGAGATTCAGGAACCCGGTGATGATCAGCGCATTGGTGAAATCGATGAAGAACGCGCCGACCAGCGGTGCCACCAGGAACGCCCGCGGCGCCGCGCCGTAGCGCTCCACCAGCGTGCGCATCACCGCCATCGCATTGGCGGTGGTGCCCAGCATGAAGCCGATGAAACCGCCGCCCATGACCGCCGCATCATAGTCGCGGCCCATCAGGCGAAACACCGGGATGCAGAACAGCACCACCAGCACGATCTGCAGGGCGAGATTGACCATCAGCGGCAGCGCCAGACCCGCGAGTTCCCACAGGCGCAGGTTCATCAGCGCCACCGCAAGGAACATCGCCAGGGCGACATTGCCGATCACGTCGGTGCTGCGCACGGACAAGCCGATCCAGCCGGTGTAGTCGTCGATATTGCGGATCAGCGCGCCCACCAGCATCGCGCCGATGTACGCCGGCAGGGTCAGCCCCAGCGCCGCGAAACCCTGCCCGACCCAGGAGCCGGCCCACATCGCGATCAGGATGATCACGATGCTCTTGAGCGCGGCGAACTCGCGCCCGGCGTCGTCTTGCGGTTCCTCGGCCTGCAACGTGGCAGCCCCACCACCGGACACGCCCGCGACACCGCTTTCGGGGCGAAGTTTGAAGCGCCGGATCAGCAGGGTGATCACCGGGCCGCCGATCACGCCGCCGCAGATGATGCCGGCCATCGCCGAGCTGATCGCGATCGACTCCGCGCCCGCCACACCGGCCTGCTCGAACAGCGGCGCAAACGCCAGCCCGGTCGCCGGGCCGCCGGTCAGCGTGGTGGAACCGGCCAGCACGCCGAACAGCGGATGCAGGCCGAACGCGCTCGCAACGCTGATGCCCAGCAGGTTCTGCAGTACCGCGAATACGCTGGCCAGCGCCAGAAAAACCATCACCTGGCGGCCGCTGACGCGCAACAGCGCCAGGCTGGCATTGACGCCCACCGTGGTGAAGAACGCCACCATCAGCGGTTGCTGCAAACTGGTGTCGAACGCGACCAGGGTGGTATCGAAGCGATACGCCACCAGCGCGATCAAGGCCATCACCAGGCCACCGACCACCGGCTCGGGAATGTTGTAGCGGCCCAGCACGGGGATCAGCCGGCACAAGGCGTAACCAGCGAACAGCAC
Source organism: Rhodanobacter soli (assembly GCF_040548735.1). Lineage (NCBI taxonomy): Bacteria > Pseudomonadati > Pseudomonadota > Gammaproteobacteria > Lysobacterales > Rhodanobacteraceae > Rhodanobacter > Rhodanobacter soli. The sequence goes on from NZ_JBEPSD010000001.1 coordinate 1,320,468, forward strand.
CACGCCGCCGAAGGCCAGGGTTTCCACGGCATCCAGTTGCAGTTGGATCATGTGACGATTTCCCCCAGCGCTTGACGGCCGCGGAAGTGCCGATCGCCGGCCACCGCCTGGCGGGCCGCCAGCGACAACGGAGCAGCACCGTTGCGGCGGCTGGACAACAGATCGATCGCGGACCGTCGTCGGTGGGCAGTCATGGTGGGCATGGTGTGTCCCCTGGCTGTCGTGATTCCGCGTGGGTGAAAAATCGGGCAACGCACCGACCACCGTATCGGTTGTGCCGGTGACATGCCACTGCCAATGGGTGCAGGTTCCACAACCGCAGGCTATGTGCGGCAACACATGTCCGGACGATGCCGTTCAGACCGCCCTGCGCCCTTCCAGCCAGCGCCAGCCGTAATACACCGGCACGCCGAGCGCAATGATCAGCAGGCTCATGCCGGCGTCGCCCGGCGCGTGGATCGCGCTGGCCACGATCACGCCGAACACGGTGATCACGAAGACCAGCGGCAGCAGCGGGTAGAACGGCACCTGGTACGGCGCCGGCTGATCGATGAAATGCTTGCGGTACCAGAACAGCGTGCCGATGCCGAACACGTGGCCCAGCCACTCGCCCACCGTGGTGTAGTTGAGCAGCTGGTTGAAGCTGCCGGACAGGGTCAGCACCACCGCCCAGGCGCCGAGCAGGGCCAGCGCGATCTGCGGCGCGCGCGTGCGCAGGTCGACGTGGCCCGCGGCGCGGAAGAACACGCCGTCCGCGCCCATCGTCTGCAGCACCCGCGCGCCGCCGGCGATCGCGATGCTGCAGTAGCCGAAGGTGGAGCAGGCGATGCCCACCGCGATCACCGTGGCGCCATGCTCGCCGAACAGCCGGCGCATCAGGTCCGCCGCCGGCGCCTGGCTGGCGGCGAGGCCGGCGTGGCCCAGCCCGGCCAGATAGGCGAAGTTGGCCAGCAGGTAGCAGATCACCACGCCGGCCATGCCCATGCCCAGCGCGCGCGGCAGCGTGCGTTGCGGATTGCGCACTTCGCCGGCGAGGTCGTTGAGGTAGTGGAAGCCGCCGTAGGTAAACAGCACCGGCAGCAGCGCGCCGACGAACGACCACGGCGACACGGGCGGTGCCGCGTCCACCACCAGCACCGGTCCCAGCTGGCCGCGCGCCAGTACCAGCCCGGCGATCACCAGCAAGGCGATCGCGGCCAGCTTCAGCACGGTGAACACGTTCTGCATCCACGCGCCGGCGCGGATGCCGAACAGGTTCACGCCCACGATGAACACGATCGCGCCCACCGCCACCGGCTTCACGTACAGCAGCGGCGACAGCCCGAGCGCGGCGCACAGGTACTCGGCGAACATCGTCGCCACCGCCGCCACGCTGCCGGGGTAGTTGATCAGCGCCATGGTCCAGCCGAACAGGAACGCCGGCAGCAGCCCGAACGCCTCGCGCAGATAGACGTAGATGCCGCCGGCCTGCGGCCGCCGCGCGCCCAGTTCGGCGTAGCACAGCACGCCGGCCAGGGTCAGCAGGCCGCCGATCGCCCACAGGATCAGCACCTCGGTGCCCGACGACGTGTTGCGCGCCACCGTGGCCGGCGTGAGGAAGATGCCCGCCCCGATCACGCCGCCGATGACGATCATCGCGGCGTCCCAGGTACTCAGGCGACGGGCATAGGCATTGGCGGGTTCGGTCAGCATCCGCCTACCTTGCCATTGCGGCAGGGGTTTCCACCAGTACCGCATGACATGTGGCGCATGCATCTCCAGCGATGCCGCGCATGCGATATCGTCGCAGGCCAGCCCCACCCATGCCTGCAGACCATCATGCCCAGTCACCGGCTCGCCATCGCCACGTCCGCCGACCATCCGTCGATCCAGCCCGACGACGCGCACCTCGCCGCTTCGCTGGAGCGCCTGGGTGTCCCGCCCGTGGTCTGCGTGTGGAACGACCCGGCAGTGGACTGGTCGGCGTTCGACGCGGTGCTGATCCGCACCATCTGGGACTATTTCAAGCACCACGCGGCCTTCCTCGACTGGCTGGACCGGCTCGATCGCCTCGGCATCCCCACCATCAACGACAGCGCGCTGCTGCGCTGGAACAGCGACAAGCGCTACCTGCTCGAACTCGCCCAACACGGCGTGGCGATCATTCCCACCCGGTTGGCCAGTACGGCCGCGCTGCCCGGCGTGCTGGCGGCGATGCCGGGACAGTCGGTGGTGATCAAGCCGAGCATCAGCGGCAGCGCCTGGCACACGCTGCGCGGCACGATCGGCGACGCGGCGTTCGCCGCCGCGGTGGCGCAACTGCCGCGCGACTGCAACTACCTGGTGCAGCCGTTCGTGCCGGAGGTGGTCAGCGACGGCGAATGGTCGCTGCTGTATTTCGCCGGCGAATTCAGCCATGCGGTGATCAAGCGCCCGGCCGCCGGCGACTACCGCGTGCAGGGCGAGTACGGCGGCAGCGCCGAGCCGGCGCAACCCGATGCCGCCATCCTGGCTGCGGCCGACCGTGCGCTGGCGGCAGTGGCCGCGATCGGCCATGCCGGCCACGCCTACGTGCGCGTCGACGGCGTGGTCAGCGGCGGGCGTTTCCTGGTGATGGAGCTGGAGCTAATCGAACCGTTCCTGCACCTGGCCGCCCACCCGGCGGCAGCCGAGCGCCTGGCACGGGACGTGGCCGCCCGACTGTCGCCGGCTACGCTGGCGGACGCCCGCTGAGCATGTCGAACCCGCACGCTCCGCCGGGGTCGTCCGTGCGCTGGCTGCACCTGCTGTCGTGGCTGGGCTCGCTGGCGGCGTTCGGGCTGGCGCTGTGGCTGCTGCATCGCTACGTCACCCACCTCGCCTGGCGCGACGTGGCGACGGCCTGGTCGCAGTTGCCGGGTTGGCGCATCGCGGGTTCGGCCGGCGCGGCGCTGCTCAGCCTGACGATGCTGGCGATGTTCGATGTGCTGGCGGCACGTACGGTGGTGCGCGAGCGCATCCCGGCGAAGCTGGCCGCCTTCGCCGGCGCGGTCACCCAGGGCATCTCGAACACGCTGGGCTTCCATGCGATCACCGGCACCGCGCTGCGCTACCGCATCTATGCCACGGCCGGACTCGGCGCCAGCGACATCGCGCGCATCGTGGCGCTGGCCGGGTTCGGCGTGGGACTGGGTTTCACCGTGGTGATCACCGGCGCGCTGTGCTGGCAACCGGCGATCACGCAGGGCTGGGGACGCTGGCCGGGCGCGGCGTTGCTGCTGTTGCTGGTCGCCCTGGTCGTCTGGCTCATGCGCCTGCGCACGCTCGCGCTGGGGCGCTGGACCTTGGCGCTGCCGAGCGCGCGCATCGCCGCCGCGCAGATGCTGGTCGGCGGGGTGGAGATGCTGGCCGCGCTCGGCGCGCTGTACGTGCTGCTGCCGGCGGCGTCCGCGCCGCCGTTCGTGGATTTTCTGCCGATCTACGTGGCCGCCGTGCTTGCGGGCATCGTCAGCCATGCGCCGGGCGGGCTGGGCGTGTTCGAGACGATCATGCTGGCGTCGTTTCCGCCGCAGGCGCGCGCCGACCTGCTCGCCGCGATCCTGTGCTACCGGCTGACCTACACCGCGCTGCCGTTCGTGCTGGCCGGCGCCGCGCTGGCCGTGTTCGAGTGGCGCCTGCGCCGGCATCGCTGAACCCGGTTCGGCACCGTGCGTGGCGCTCGCTAGAATGGCCCGGTCCCCACTGGCCCGGCCACGCGCTTGTCCTCCGCTCCGCGCAAGATTCTCCACGTCGACATGGACGCGTTCTACGCGTCGGTGGAGCAGCGCGACGACCCCTCGCTGCGCGGCAAGCCGGTGGCGGTGGCCTGGCGCGGCGCGCGCTCGGTGGTGTGCGCGGCCAGCTACGAGGCGCGCGTGTTCGGCGTGCGCTCGGCGATGCCGGCGATCCGCGCCGAGCGGCTGTGCCCGCAGCTGATCTTCGTGCCGCCGGATTTCGTGCGCTACAAGGCGGTGTCGCGGCAGGTGCGCGAGATCTTCGCGCGGCACACCGAGCTGATCGAGCCGCTGTCGCTGGACGAGGCCTACCTCGACGTCACCAGCACGCTGAGCGGGCTGCCCTCGGCCACCGCCACCGCCGAGGCGATCCGCGCGGCGATCCGCGAGGAGACGCAACTCACCGCGTCGGCCGGCGTGGCGCCGAACAAGTTCCTGGCCAAGATCGCCTCGGATTTCCGCAAGCCCGACGGCCTGTTCGTGGTGCGCCCGCAGCAGGTCGAGGCGTTCCTCACCCCGTTGCCGGTCGGCCGCCTGCCCGGCGTGGGCAAGGTGATGGAGGCGAAGCTGGCCGTGCTCGGCATCGCCACCGTGGGCGAACTGCGCGCGTTCGCGCAGGCGGAACTGGAGCAGCGCTTCGGCCGCTGGGGCCGGCGCCTGCACGAACTGGCGCACGGCATCGACGAGCATCCGGTGCAGCCGGAGCGCCTCACCCTGCAGGTCTCCGCCGAGGACACGTTCGAGCACGACCTGCGGCTCGACGAACTCGAACCGCACATCCGCCGGCTCGCCGACAAGGCCTGGGCCGGCCACCAGCGTGAGCACGGGCGGGTGGCGCGCACCGTCGTGCTGAAACTGAAGACCGCGGACTTCCACACGCTGACGCGCAGCCTCACCCCGGCACAGCGGCCATTGTCGGCGAACGCACTGGCCGACATCGCCTGCGCATTGCGCGAACGGGTCGAGCGCCCCGCCGACAGCCGCTACCGCCTGGTGGGTGTGGGCCTGGCCGGCTTCGTCGAGCAGGATAGCTACCAGGCGCAGACGGACCTGTTCGACTGACCGCGGCGCGGCGCGTCACACCTGGCGGTCGCGGCCAAAGCGCGGCAGGTTCCAGTGATAATGCAGCGACAGGAAGCGCAGCCCGAAACAGAACAGGATCGGCAGCCAGGTCGCCCACACCGCCGGCCAGTGGTAACGCTCGCCGATCACCGTCAGCGCGGCGCCGGCGAACGCGGCCAGCGCATAGATTTCCTTCTGCAATACGACCGACACGCGCGCCAGCAGCACGTCGCGCGCCATGCCGCCGCCGATCGCGGTCACCATGCCGAGCAGGATCGCCACCTCGGCGTTGTGGCCGAACAGCAGTGCCTTGTGCGCGCCGTACACCGCGAACAGGCCCAGCCCCATCGCGTCGAACAGGCGCACCGGGTAGGTCAGCCGCTCCACCCACCGGTACGCCACGATCGTGAGCAAGGCGGCGACCATCGCGGTGAGCAGGTAACGCCAGTCGGACAGTCCCGCCGGCGGGATCGCGCCGATGCACAGGTCGCGCGCGATGCCGCCACCGCAGGCGGTGATGAAGGCGACCGCCAGGATGCCGAACAGGTCGAGATTGCAGCGACGTGCCGCGGTCGCGCCGCTGATCGCGAACGCGAACGTGCCGGCCAGGTCCACCAGGTTGAACAGCAGTTGTTCGTTCATGCGGCCGGCTCACTCGCGGGTATGCCGACGACGCGGCAGATACCCGCTATTGAACCAGCTTCAGCCGAGCTTTCGCGAGATCGCGAAGGACGCCAGGTTGCCCAGGCCGGTAGCGCCGGCCAGCACGGCAACCATGCCGGGCGTGACCTCCTGCCAGCCGAACCACTGGATCAGGCCGAAGCCGAGCGCCACCGACAGCATCACGATGCCCCAGCGCAGCGAGGAATGGCGCCGGCGCAGCTCCTCGTCGCGCAGCAACGAATTGACCAATTCCTCCGAGCCGCCGGCATTGACCATGTGCCGGCGCACCATCGCATCCACGCACACCTTGATGGCATAGGTGATGCAGACGAACAGCGAGATCGGAATCAGTATGCCGAAGTTCATGTATTTCTCCTTGTGGCGGACGCGGAATGCGGAACCTTCGTGGGCATGGATACCGGCGGCCGGGCAACGGTTGCAGCCACATGCTTGCAACCGTTGCCCGCTTGCGCGTATCCCTTGCGCCATGGATGACACCCGCAGCCCCGACCGCGAGCTGGTCGACGCCGTGCTGGCCAACCGGCCGGGCGCGTTCGAACGGCTCGTGCGCGAGTACCAGGGACTGTGCTGGCACATCATCCAGCGCATGGTGCGCAACCCGGAGGACGCGCGCGAGCTGTGCCAGGACACCTTCCTGCGTGTGCACCAGTGCCTGCACCAGTACCGTTACGAGAGCGCGCTGAAATCGTGGATCGGCCGCGTCGCCTACACCATCGCCTTGCGCCACCTGCAGCACAAGCGCATCCCGCTGGTCGATCATGGCGACGACGACAACGACGGCGCGCTGGTGGAAAACATCGGCGACGGCTTCGACCTGGAGGCGGCCTGCGCGGACGAGGAGACCCAGCGGCACCTGCACGCGGCGATCGAGCAGTTGCCGCCGTTGCAGCGCACGCTGCTGACGTTGTATTACCTCGAGGAGACGACCATCCCGGAGATCGCGCGGATCACCGGGATGGCCAGCGGCACCATCAAGAGCCACTTGTTCCGCTCACGTTTGCGCCTGCGCGGCGCGCTCGAGGCGCGAACCGGAGTTGCAGCATGATCCAGCACATCGACGACCCCATCCCTCCCTTCGACGACGCCGCGCACGAGCGCGAATGGCTGGCGCAGGAGAACGCCATGCGGCGCGAGCGCCTGCAGCTCGACCCGGCCGGCGACGACGCGCGCAGCCGGCGCTACCGCCTGCTCGCGCGGGCCCTGCGCGAACCGTTGCCGGATGCGTTGCCGGCGGACTTCGCGCGACAGCTGGCCGCGCAGGTTGCCGCCCGCCCGGATCGGCGAGCGGCATCCGGTACGCGTTTCGAATTCGCGCTGATGCTGGCGCTGGCCATTGTCCTGGCCGTCGTCACTGGCGTGGTGGTGGCGATCTACGGCGACGCGTGGCTGCCGTCGTTCGTCACGCTCCTGCCGACCCCGCACGCACCGACCACCCGCTGGCTGCTGGCGCTGGCCGGCTGCCTCGGCGCATCGTGGCTGCTGGGGCTGTGGCAGCGGCATGCCGAGGGGAATATGGGCTGACGCCTGCTTCTTGCACGCAGCGTGCAGGCACAGCCGCGCAGGGCGGACACTGTCCGCCGCTCTTGCCAGTTCTCTTGAAAAGCCGGCGGACACTGTCCGCCCTACCAAGACCCTTCGCTACAGCTCCAGCACCGCATCCAGCCCGCGATGCACGCCAACCAGGCCGGACACCTTGCGGATCGCCAGCAACGCACCGTCCACGTAGGGCTTCGCGCTGCTGCCGGCGTTGTGGCGGATCGTCAGGGTCTGGTCCGGCATGCCGAAGATCGCCTCGGCGCCGATCACGAAACCCGGCAGGCGCAGCGCATGCACCTGGCTGCCAGCCAGCGTGCCGCCGCGCGTCTCACGCATGCCGACGGTCCGCTCCAGCGGCACCTCCAACTGCGGCTGGCGCACCCGGCCCATGCGCCCGGCCAGCTCGCGCACGGTGCCGCTGGGCGCATCCGGTTTGCCCGCGCTGGCGTAGTCGATGATCTCCCACTGCGAGATGAGCTTCGCCGCCATCTCGGCGAACTTGATCAGCAGCACCGCGGTGAGCGCGAAATTGCCGCAGGCCAGCACGCCACGCTGGTGTTCGCGGGCGGCCGCGTCGATCTGCGCGTAATCCTCGTCGGTGAGGCCCGACGTGCCGACCACCACGTGCGCGCCATGCGCCAGCGCGGCGAGGATGTTCGCCTTGGCGGTGTCGGGATGGGTGTATTCGACGAACACGTCGCAGGGCGTGGCCAGTGCCTCGCCCGCCGTGGCGAACACCGGCGTGACGATGCCGGCATCACCCAGCGCTGCGCCCAGCGGCCGGCCGGCATGCCGACGCGATACCGCGGCGACCAGCTCCAGATCCGCGCTGGCGGCGATACCGCGCGCCAGCTCGGAGCCGGCCCAGCCGGTGGCGCCGGCAAGACATACCTTCAGCGACATGGCCACCTCCTCGTCGTGCGTGTGCCGCGACGGAGCGCAGCGCGGCGTTCACTTCTTCTTCGGCATGTACAGATCGGTGATCGTGCCTTCGTACGCTTCCGCCGCCATGCCGATCGACTCGCTGAGCGTGGGATGCGGGTGGATGGTGAGGCCGATGTCGGCGGCCTCGCTGCCCATCTCGATCGCCAGGGCGAGTTCGGAGATCAGGTCGCCGGCATGCACGCCGACGATGCCGCCGCCGACGATGCGGTGGGTTTCCTCGTCGAAGATCAGCTTGGTGAAGCCCTCGGTGCGGTCGATGCCGATCGCGCGGCCGCTGGCGGCCCACGGGAACTTGCCCACGCCGACCTTCAGGCCCTTCTCCTTCGCCTCGCGCTCGGTCACGCCGACCCAGGCGATTTCCGGATCGGTGTAGGCGACCGACGGGATCACCCGCGCGTCGAAGTGGCTCTTCATGCCGGCCACCACTTCCGCGGCGACCTTCGCCTCGTGCGTGGCCTTGTGCGCCAGCATCGGCTGGCCGACCAGATCGCCGATGGCGAAGATGTGCGGCACGTTGGTGCGCATCTGCGAATCGACGTTGATGAAGCCGCGCTCGGTGACCGCAATGCCGGCCTTGTCCGCGCCGATCTTGCCGCCGTTCGGCGAACGGCCCACCGACACCAGCACGCGGTCGAACAGCGTGGTCGCGGGGATGCTGTCGCCTTCGTAGCTGACCTCGATGCCTTTCTTCGTCGCCTTCGCCTCGACCACCTTGGTCTTCAGGTGCACGCCCTTGAGCTTGCCGCCCAGGCGCTTGGCCAGCGGCCGGATCAGGTCGGCGTCGGCGCCGGGGATGAGCTGGTCCATGAACTCGACCACGGTCACTTCGCTGCCCAGTGCGGCATACACGGTGGCCATTTCCAGGCCGATGATGCCGCCGCCGACCACCAGCAGTTGCTTCGGCACGTCGCGCAGCTCCAGCGCGCCGGTGGAGTCGACGATGCGCTCGTCGTCCCACGGGAACGATGGCAACTTCACCGATTGCGAGCCGGCCGCGATGATCGCGTGCTCGAAACGGACCAGCTTCACGCCATCCTTCGTCTGGACTTCCATTTCATTCGGCGACACGAAGGCGCCGCTGCCTTCGAGCGTGCGCACCTTGCGCTGCTTCGCCATCGTGGCGAGGCCGCCGGTGAGCTGACCGACCACCTTGCCCTTGAAGCTGCGCAGCTTGTCGATGTCGATCTTGGGCGCACCGAAGCTGACGCCGTGCGCGGCCATCGCCTCGGCCTCGTCGATCACCGCCGCGGCGTGCAGCAGCGCCTTGGACGGGATGCAGCCCACGTTGAGGCAGACGCCGCCGAGGCTGGCGTAGCGTTCCACCAGCACGGTGTCGACGCCGAGGTCGGCGGCGCGGAACGCGGCGGTATAGCCGCCGGGACCGGAGCCGAGCACGACCAGCTTGCATTCGATATCGGCCTTGCGGCCGGAGGCACCCGCGGCCTGCGGCGCCGGCGCACTCCCTGCCCTACTGGCAGGGGAGGGTTGGGGAGGGGTAGCCGCCGGAACGGCGGCCGGCGTGGATGCTGCCGGCGCAGCCGGCTTGGGCGCCTCGGCTTCCGGCGTCGCGGCATCACCCGCCACTTCCAGCACGGCGATCACCGCACCCTCGGAAACCTCGTCGCCCACCTTGAGCTTCAGCTCCTTGATCACGCCGGCGGCGCTGGAGGGAATCTCCATGGTCGCCTTGTCCGACTCCAGCGTGATCAGGCTCTGCTCCTTCGCCACGGTGTCGCCGGCTTTCACCAGCACTTCGATCACCGGCACGTTGTCGTGGCCGCCGATGTCGGGAACCTTGATTTCGATCGTGTTCGCCATCGTCATCGCCTCCGTCAGAGCAGCAGCCGGCGGATGTCGCCGAGCTGGTTGGCGAGGAAGCTGGCGAAGCGCGCGGCGAGCGCGCCGTCGATCACCCGATGGTCATAGCTGAGCGACAAGGGAAGCACCAGCCGCGGCGCGAATTCCTTGCCGTTCCACAGCGGCTTCATCACCGACTTGGAGACGCCGAGGATGGCCACTTCCGGCGCGTTGACGATCGGCGTGAAGTAGGTGCCGCCGATGCCGCCGAGCGAGCTGATCGAGAAGCAGCCGCCGGACATCTCCGCCGGGCCGAGCTTCTTGTCGCGCGCCTTCTTCGATATCTCGCCCAGCTCGCGCGCCAGGTCGAGCAGGCCTTTCTTGTCGCAATCGCGCAGCACCGGCACCACCAGGCCGTCGGGCGTGTCCACCGCGATGCCGATATGGAAGTATTTCTTCAGGATCAGCTTCTCGCCGGATTCGTCGAGCGAGGCGTTGAACTGCGGGAACGCCTTCAGCGCGGCCACCACCGCTTTGATCTGAAACACCAGCGGGCTGATCTTCAGGTCCTTGTTCTCGGCGCCCAGCTGCTTGCGGAATGCCTCCATCTCGGTGATGTCGGCGTCCTCGTGCTGGGTGACATGCGGGATCATCACCCAGTTGCGCGCCAGGTTCGCGCCGGAGATCTTCTGGATGCGCGACAGCGGCTTCTCCTCGATCTCGCCGAACTTGGCGAAGTCGACCTTCGGCCACGGCAGCAGGTTCAACCCGCCCACCGAAGCGGCGGCGCCGGCCACCGGGCGCGCGCCGGAGGCGAGCGCGTGCTTCACGTAGGCGCTGACGTCCTCGCGCTGGATGCGGCCGCCGCGGCCGCTGCCCTTCACCTGCTGGATGTCCACGCCCAGCTCGCGCGCGAACGCGCGGATCGCCGGGCTCGCGTACGGCGCGTCGCCGGGCATCACGATGCGGGCATCCATCGGCGGGCGTACCTGCGGCGGCACGTCGCCTTCGGGCACGTTGCCCGGCTGCACGCCCTGGCCGGCGATCGGCATAGGCTTCGGCTCGGCGGGAGGCGGGGTTGGAGCGGGCGGCTTCACCGCTTCGGGCGCACCCTCACCCCTGCCCTCTCCCGGAGCGGGAGAGGGGGGCGCGGAGACTGCTGCGCCGTCGGTTTCGATGATGGCGATCACCGCGCCCTCGGAAACCTCGTCGCCGACCTTCAGCTTCACTTCCTTCACCGTGCCGGCGAACGGCGCGGGCACTTCCATGGTCGCCTTGTCCGATTCCAGCGTGATCAGGCTCTGTTCCTTCTCCACCCGGTCGCCGGCCTTGACCAGCACTTCGATGACGGGAACGTCTGCGTGGCCGATATCGGGAACGCGGGCTTCTTTGAGGTCGGCCATGGTGACTCCTGCTGGCGATGGCGTGCCGCTCGGGGATGGCGGTCGCATACAAGACCTCAATCATAACGAAGGCACGCCCGATCCGTATGCCCGGATCGGGTGATTCCGCCGATTTTCCGGCCACCATGCGCATGCGTATGCATGACCTTGAGCGCACGCGCAGCCCCGATCCATGCCTTAGGCTGATCCGCATGCTCAGGCCGCGCGGGCGGCGCCGGAAGACACCCATGCTGACGATACGCGACCTGTCGAAAACCTACGCCAACGGCGTGAAGGCGCTGCGTGGCGTGTCGCTGGACATTCCCAACGGCATGTTCGGCCTGCTCGGCCCGAACGGCGCGGGCAAGTCGTCGCTGATGCGCACCATCGCCACGCTGCAGGACCCGGACGCAGGCACGATCAAGCTGGACGAGATGGACCTGCTCGCCGACAAGCAGGCCACCCGCCGCCTGCTCGGCTACCTGCCGCAGGAGTTCGGCGTGTACCCGAAGGTCTCGGCCGAGGCGATGCTGGAGCACTTCGCCGTGCTCAAGGGCGTCACGGTGAAGGGCGAGCGGCGCGAGCTGGTCGAGTCGCTGCTGCGCCAGGTGAACCTGTGGGACGTGCGCAAGCGCAAGCTCGGCACTTACTCCGGCGGCATGCGCCAGCGCTTCGGCATCGCGCAGGCGCTGATCGGCGACCCGCGCCTGGTGATCGTCGACGAACCCACCGCGGGTCTCGACCCGGAAGAACGCAACCGCTTCCTCAACCTGCTGGCCGAGATCGGCGAGCGGGTGGTGGTGATCCTGTCTACCCACATCGTCGAGGACGTCACCGACCTGTGCTCGCGCATGGCGATCATCGGCCAGGGCCAGGTGCTGCTCAGCGGCGAGCCGGTCGAGGCGATCCGTTCGCTGGACGGCCGCGTGTGGCGACGCACGATCGACAAGGCCGAACTGGACGGCTACCGCGCCCGCATGAACATCCTGTCCACCCGCCTCGCCGGCGGCCGCACCCTGCTGCACGTGCTGGCCGACGCGCTGCCGGAAGAAGGTTTCGAACCCGTCGTACCCGACCTGGAAGACGTCTACTTCGGCCGCCTGCGCGCGCAGGCGACGGTGCAAGCCGCCTGACCGCCGCCGGCTAGGACGACCGATGTTTTCCGAAATCCTCCACTTCGAACTGCGCCAGCAACTGAAGGCGCCGCTGTTCTGGATCATCGCCGCGGTGTTCGCTGCGCTGGCCTTCGCGTTCGCCAGCACCGACGCGGTGATCGTCGGCGGCGCCAGCGGCAACGTGCTGCGTAACGCGCCGCTGGTGATCGTGCGGCTGCTCGACAACCTCGCGCCGCTGTGCCTGCTGCTGGCGGCCGCCTTCGTGGCCGGCGCGGCCCTGCGCGACTTCGACCATGGCACCGCCGAGCTGATGTTCGCCACGCCGGTGCGCAAGCGCGCCTATCTTGGCGGGCGCTTCGCGGCGGGCTATCTGGTGATGGTGGCGATCATGCTGCTGTGCGCGCTGGGGCTGGCGGCGGGCGGCAGCATGCCGTGGATCGAGGCGGCGCGGCTGGGGCCGCCGGACTGGCGCGGCTACGCCTGGGCGTTCGGCGTGATGCTGCTGCCGAACCTGCTGTTCATCGCGGCATTGCTGTTCCTGCTCGCCACCGCCACCCGCTCGCTGCTGGCCACGCTGATCGGCGTGATCGCGTTCATCGTGTTGCTCTCGGTGGCCAAGCTGCTGACCCAGGACGTCAACCACCACGCACTGGCCGCGATCCTCGACCCATTCGGCAACCGCACCCTGCAGATTGTCACGCGCTACTGGTCGGCGGATCAGCTCAACCGACAGTTGCCAGCGCTGGACGGCCTGCTGCTGTTCAACCGGCTGCTGTGGACCGGCATCGCGGTGGTGCTCACCGGCGCCGCGTTCGCGCTGTTCCGCACCGACCGCGAGGGCCTGCAGTGGCACCGGCGCACGCGGCGCGCAGAGCCGCCGATCCTGCGCCCCACCGCCGGCGCCGCGCCGACGCTGCCGGCGGCGCGGCTGGCGACTGATGGGCGCGCGCAATGGGTCCAGCTGCGCCACCTGCTGGTGTTCGACACCTGGAGCGTGCTGCGCGGCGTGCCGTTCCTGGTGATGCTGGTGTTCGGCCTGGTCAACCTCGCCTTCAGCCTGGCGCTGTCCGGGCGCATCTACGGCACCGCCACCTGGCCGGTGACGCACAGCGTGCTGGAGATGTCACAGGGCGCCCTGCAGTGGCTGCTGTACATCATCGTGATGTTCTACGCCGGCGAGCTGGTCTGGCGCGAGCGCATGCAACGCAGCGCCGAGGTCAGCGACGCATTCCCGCTGCGGGACTGGGTGCCGCTGGCGGCGAAACTGGGCGCCTTGCTGGCGGTGATCGTGGCGTTCCTCGCCTGCGGCGCGGTGTTCGGCATCGGCTGGCAGCTGGCCCACGGCTATACGCACATCGAGCCGGGCCTGTACCTGGGCACTTTGGCGTTGCAGGCGATTCCGTTCGCGCTGCTGGCGGTGCTGGCGCTGTTCCTGCAGGTGATGTCCAACAACCGCTTCCTCGGCTATCTGCTGACCGTGCTGTGGTTCGTCTGCCAGATCGCTTTCCCGCTGCTGCACTGGGACCACAACCTCTACAACTACGCCGCCGCGCCCTCCACGCCGTATTCGGACCTCAACGGCTTCGGCCATTTCCTCAAGGCCGCGCTGTGGTTCGACTTCTACTGGGCGAGCTGCGCCATCGCGCTGCTGGTGCTGGCGGCGCTGTTCTGGGTGCGCGGCACCGGGCAGTCGTGGCGTGAGCGGTGGCGCGAGGCACGCGCGCGGTTCCGCGGACCGTCGCATATCACGCTGGGGCTGGCGCTGCTGGCCTTCGCGGGCAGCGGCCTCTGGATCTACTACAACACCAACGTGCTCAACCACTATCGCAGCGGCACCGCGGAAAAACGGGAGCGCGCCGACTACGAGAAGCGGTACGCGAAATACCTCGACGCACCGCAGCCGCGCATCACCTCGGTACGCACTGAGGTGGACATCCACCCCTACCGGCGCCGGCTGGAGATCCACGGCCACTACACGCTGGTCAACAGGACCACGGCGCCGATCGACACGCTGTACGTGAACTTCGACACCGACTTCACGGTGAATTCGCTGGATTTCGCGCCGCGCGACACGGTGAGCGACGACAAGCGCCTCGGCTTCATCATCTACAAATTGAGGACGCCGCTGGCGCCGGGCGCGTCGATGCCGTTCGACTTCGACATCGCTTATGCGCCGAAGGGCTTCACCAACGAACCCGACGGCAAGTTCCTCGCCCACAACGGCACGTTCTTCAACAGCGGCGTGCTGCCGCAGTTCGGCTACCAACCGCAGAACCAGCTCGTCGACCGCAACGACCGCCGCAAATACGGCCTGCCGCTGGACGTGCCGCGCATGCCTCCGCTGGGCGACCAGAAGGCGCGCGCCAACACCTACATCAGCAACGACTCCGACTGGATCGACTTCGACACCACGGTCTCCACCGCCGCCGACCAGATCGCGCTGGCGCCCGGCGTGCTGCAGAAGGAATGGATCGCCGGCGGCCGGCATTATTTCCACTACACCACGCTTCATGACGGCGGGCAGCACCCTATGCTGAACTTCGCTGCGTGGATGTCGGCGCGCTGGGCGGTGAAGCGCGTGGACGACCACGGCACCACCATCGCCGTGTACTACAACCCCGCCCACGCCTGGAACGTGGACCGCATGATCGAGGGTGCGCGGGACGCGCTGGCGTACTACGACACGCATTACACGCCCTACCAGTTCCGCCAGCTGCGCATCGCCGAAGTGCCCAACTACTACGGCTTCGCGCAGTCCTTCCCCAACACCATCGCGTTTTCCGAGGCACTGGGCTTCATCGCCGACCTGCGCGACAAGAGCCGGATCGACTACCCCTACTACGTCACCGCGCACGAAGTGGCGCACCAATGGTGGGCGCACCGGGTGGTCGGCGCGAACATGCAGGGCTCGACCATGCTCAGCGAATCGCTGGCGCAATACTCCGCTCTGATGGTGATGAAGCAGAAGTACGGCGCCAACCAGATGCACAAGTTCCTGAAGTACGAACTGGACGGCTATCTGGCAGGACGCGCCACCGAAAAGCTGGCCGAGGAACCGCTGGCGAAGGTCGAGAACCAGCAATACATCCACTACAAGAAAGGCTCGCTGGTGTTCTACGCGCTGCAGGACTACGTCGGCGAAGGCGTGCTGAACGCGGTACTGAAGCAGTTCCTGATCGACAAGGGTTTCCAGCAGCCGCCGTACACCACCTCGCAGGAATTCGTGGGCGCGCTGGGCAAGGCGCTCGACCCGAAGTGGCAGCCGCTGCTGGACGACTTCTTCTGGAAGATCACCCTGTTCGACAACCGCCTCACCGACGCCACCGCGAAGAAGCTGCCGAACGGCAAGTACGAAGTGACCCTGCAGGTGCACGCCGGCAAGGTCCACGTCGACGGCACCGGCAAGGAAACCGCGGCGAAGCCGGACATCCCGATCGAGGTCGGCGTGTTCGCCGCTCCGCCGGGCAACGGCGAGGACGGCAAGCCGCTGTACCTGGAAAAGCGCCTGCTGCCCGACGGCGACAGCACGATCACCGTGACCGTCGACGGCAAGCCCGCGCTGGCCGGCATCGATCCCTACAACGAACTGATCGACAAGGTGTCCAGCGACAACCGCCACGCGGTGACGGTACCGTAGATTCAGCCGGCCTTCGGTGCGCCCTCCACCAGGGTGACTTCGTGCGGCACCACGGGGACGCTGATCTGCTGCGCGTCGATCTTCTGCTTGATCGCGCGCAGCAGGTCGGTCTGCGCGCCCCAGCTGTCGCCGCTGCGGGTCCAGCCGCGCAGCACCAGGTTTACCGTCTGCCCGGCCAGGCTCTCGATCCACACGCCGGGGACCGGTTCTTTCAGGATGCGCGGGTCCGACGCCATCAGTTGCATGATCGTGGCCATCACCTGGTCGGCATCGTCGCGGTAGGCGATGCCGAGCTTCAGCTCGAAGCGCCGCGTGCCCAGCCGGTTGAAGTTGACGATGGCGTCGCTGCCGATCTTCGCGTTCGGCAGGATCGCCTCGCGGTTGTCCGGAAGGATCAGCTGGGTGTGCATCAGGTTGATGCTCTGCACGGTGCCCTCGGTGCCGCCGGCGCTGACGTAGTCGCCGACCCGGAACGGCCGGAACACCACCAGCAGCACGCCCCACGCCAGGTTGCTGAGCGAGTCCTGCAGGGCCAGGCCGATCGCCAGCCCGGCGGTGCCGAGCGCGGCGACCATGGGCGCCGACGGCACCCCCAGCACACCCAGCGCGGTGACCACCAGCAAGGCGACCAGCACGCCGTAGAGCAGGTTGCGCAGGAAACCGCTGAGCGTGGAATCGAAATTGGCCCGGCCCAGCGCAGCCTGCGCGAAATTGGCCAACCGGCGCGCCACCCACATGCCGACCAGCAGCACCAGCAGGGCGCCGATCAGGTGCAACCCGACCTGCACGGCCTGATCGGTATAGGCGGAAACATCGGGAGCGGTCGCGGCGACCGCCGCCGGCTTGCCGGACTTGTCGAGCATGGCTTCGCCTCACGAGGAAAAATCGAGGGCAAGCCTAACAGCGTGGACAGAAAGAGTTCCGCTGCACCTCAATGGATTCAGAAAGCGGCGACTTTGTCCTTGCCGCACGCATCGGCCGCAGGGGCCGGCCGTCATGCCCTGCCATCAGTCACGCGGACGACGATTCATGCAGCCGCCGGCGCAGGTGCCGCAGCGAGACGGTCTCCCAGGCCGCCACCAGCAGCAGGACCGAACTCGTTGCCAGACCAAGCGCGAACACACTCAGCGGCTGCCGGATGAGGACAGCGGCAAGCGCCGCGAGCAGACCCAGGCCGACCAGGTGCGACAGCGGCAGATGGGTGTCATTCACGGTCTTCTTGAACCATGCATTGCCGGCCAGGTACAGCATCGGGCCGCCCAGAAGCACTGCACCGCTGATCGCATCGACGCGCTGCCGCGCATCGCGCAAGGTCAGTTCATCGGCCACCGCGCCGACGATGATGCCGGCGACGATCAGCAGGTGCAGGTAGGTATAGGCGGCCCGTGCCTTGCGGCCCGGATCGGCCGAATGCCGGATCGCGTGGCTGCCGCGCTCGGCACCGAGGTCGAAGTAGATCCACCACATCGCCACGCTGCCGACGAAGGCGCTGACAAAAGCCAGCACCGCCTGCGGCTGCCAGGTGGCGTCGGCAAAACTCGACCCGGTGACCAGCACCGACTCGCCCAGTGCGATGATCACGAACAGGCTGCAGCGTTCGGCCAGATGGCCGCCGTCGATATCCCAGTCCGCCGTGCTCGACCGGCCCAGGCCGGGCACCGCGAAGGCCAGCGCCGGGCCGGTGTATTCCAGCGCCAGCGCAGCAACCCACAGCAGCGCGCGCTCCTTCCCGTCCAGCCATCCACCGAGCAGCCACAGCGCGCCGGAAACCGCCAGCCACACCGCGATGCGCTGGAAATTGCGGGTATTCGCCGGCGCGTCGTCGCCCAGCGCCCACAGCACGAACAGCGTGCGACCCACCTGCATGAACACGTACGCACCGGCAAACAGCAACCCGCGTTCGCCGAACGCCTCGGGCAGCGCCATCGACAGCAGCAATCCGGCCAGCATCAGCGCCAGCAGCAGCAGGCGTACCAGCGGGCGTTCCGGATCCAGCCAGTTGGTGACCCAGCTGGTGAACACCCATACCCACCACACCGCCAGGAACAGCAACAGCACCTGCAGCGCGCCGACGGCGTTCAGTCCGTGCAGCAGCGTGTGCGACAGCTGGGTCACCGCATAGACGAACACCAGATCGAAGAACAGTTCGATATTGGTGACCCTGACAGGGCCGCCGGCCGTACGCGAACGCAACAGGCTGCGTCGCGCCGGACGAGCACGGTCGGCGGGCGGGGAAATGCTCACAAGGCGGCCTCCGGCAATGTTCCGTCTTATCGTACGACGACCCGGGCGCCGCCCAAGCAACTCACAGCCGGTTGTCCTCGATCTCGCTGACCCGGCCGTCGACGATCGTCACCACGGTGACGTGGTCGCCGCGGCGGTAGCGCCACTGCTCGCCCGCCTGGTGGTTGTCCACCACGCGGACGCCGCCGCGGCGACTGCCGTGGCTGCGCGACTTGTGCGCGTGCGATTTCGACGTGGGCTTGCCCAGCAGCTCGACCACCCGCTCGCGGCTGTCGCCGGCGGTGAGCACCTGGCTGCCCACGCGCAAGGTACTGGACGCCTGCACGGCGGCACTGAACGCGAACAACGCAATGGCGAGACGAATGCGCATGACCTGCTCCCTGGTCTGGTTGGAATGGTCTGGTCGGAATGGCCTGGATGAAACCCTGCAACCCGCGGATCGCGTCGCGTTTCAGAAACCGGCACCCGGCTGGGCCAGGTAAAGCGTTTCTTCCGGCGTACTGGGACGACCGAGCGCGGCGTTGCGATGAGGGAAGCGGCCGAAGCGCACGATCACCTCACGGTGGCGGCGAGCATAGTCCAGAAATTCTTCGAATGGTTTGCGCTGTTCCGTCGGCACTTCCGCGCACAGCGCCTCGAACAACTCCACCGAACGCTGCTGCAACGCCGTGTCCTCGGCATGTTCCAGCGGCAGGTAGGCGAACACGCGCTGCACGGCGGGCAGTTGCCGGTCATCACCGCGAGCCAGGCCCGACAAGGCCACGCGCTGCGCGCTGGCGTCCGCCGCCCAGGCGCGTGGATCGTTGCGGTACAGGTTGCGCGGAAACTGGTCGAGCACGATCAGCAAAGCGAGCCAGCCCGACGGCGTCCCCGCCCAGTCGTCCAGCCGGCCGTCGGCAGCCGCCTTGACGGCTGCGCCGAAGCGCTCGTGGATCTGCGCATCGAACGCGGCATCGGCGGCGAACCAGTGGGCGGCGCCTGCTTCGGCGAACCAGAAATCGAGGACGTCCTGTGCGGTCGCGGGCATCACCACTCCGTTCAATAGCGCGCGGTGCCGGCCAGGCTATGCATGTCCAGGTGGATGCCGCGCAGACGCGGCAATTGCCGGCGCAGCAGCAGCGCCGACTCCGCCGGGGCGTTCGCGATGGCCTGCTCGAACCGGTGCAGCAACGCACTCTCGCCATGCGCCAGCGCGCGGATCCAGGCGTTGTCGCGGCGCGCGACGGTACGCATCAGCCAGCCGGTGAGATGCCGGTGCACGGTGCCGCGCCAGCTGCCGTGTTCGCACGGCTCGCCGCCGCGGTCGCGCAGCTGCGCCTGCAGCTCGGCGATCAGCAGGTCCAGCGTATGCACGTTGTCGTTCAGCACCATGCGCAAGCCCGGTTCGCATGCCGTCGCGGCATGGCGATAGAGCCGGCGCAGGTCGATGCTGCGCCGGATCAGGGCATTGCAGGTGGATACGAACAGGTGCCGCGGCATGGCCGCCTCCGGGCGGGTCGATCGGTGCGCCATCCTCGCCTTGCCCCGCTTAGCGGGGGATTAACCCGGCGCGCGGCGCCGTCCGGCAGTCAGCTGGCGGCAAGTCTCGTTCACTGCTCGACCTGCACCAGGTTCAGCGGTTGCCCGTTGCTGCCGCGCACCCCCTGCTGCAACGCCGCGAGTTGCTGGATCGACGGGCACAGCGCCTCGATCTGCGGACGCAAGGCCTGCAGGCGCGACTGCAGGCGCGGCTGCAATGCGGTGGCGAGGTCGGCGGCACGATCGCGCAAGCTGGCGGCAGCCTGCAGGTCGCCGGACAGTGCCGCATTGATAGCCTGCTGTCCGAGGTCGGCCGCCAGCAGCGGCAGCAGGTCGCCGGCGATCTGGTTCATCGCCTGGTTGGCGGCGTCGCCCTGCCAGTCGTGCGTGCTCTGGCTGACCGAGATGCGCCGCTTCAGCTCGGCCGCATGCGCGTCCAGCCGACGGTTGAATTCGGCACGGGTATCGGCGCCCAGGCCCATGCCGCCGGCCTCTTCGCGCAGCGCCTGCGCGGCGATGTCCACGCCGTTGCGTGCCACCGTGCGCACCCGCGGCGCCAGCGCGCGCAGGTCGCGCTCGAACAGGGCCAGCCGGTCCTCGTCTTCCGCATTCAACTTCACCGCGGCGCCGTCGGTGCGCAGCGCACCCTGCTGCAGCTCGACGTGGAACGGCGCCGGCGCCGGCCGATCGAACAGCAGGCTGCCGGGTTTCAGGGTGACGTCATAGCTGCTGCTGGCGTGGCAGGTCGTCGCCAGGTCCTGCGCGTGCAGCCACGGCGCGGCGAGTGGCAGGACGAACAGGAGCAGCAATCGCGGCAGGCGCATGGAGATTCCCGGAAGATGGACTCGCCCAGCGATAGCCGACATTGCCGCAACCGCCGCTGAACTGCCCGCTCAGCGCGGCCGCGGACGGAACTGCGCGCGCACCGCCGGCCGGCCGAGTTGCCAGGCCAGCCACAACAGCAACGGGATCGCGGCGGCCTTGAGCGCCAGGCCGACCTGCCAGGTGCGTTCGGCCCGCGCGATCATCCACAGCGCGACGTCACTCAATTGCGGCTGCGCCAGCGCATGCTGCCTGGCGGTATCGAAATCGCTCCATTGCTGCAGCATCAGCACGCCGCTGGCCAGCGCCCACACGGCCAGCAGCACCGCCAGCAGCTGCATCGTCGGCCGCGCCCACGCCTGGCGCAGGATGCAGCCGGCGCACGCCACGATGACCAGCAAGGCGGCAGCCAGGTACACGTATTCGGCATGCCGCAGGTACTGCACGAAACCCATCGCGGCGAACAGCAGCAGCACCCACGGACCGACTGCCCACGCCGAGAAGCGCCGCGTCGACGCGGGGTCGGCGCGCACCGCCAGCGGCATCAGGGCGCCGCCTTCAACGTGGCGAGGTCGTTCAGCACCTGGGCCGAGTTCTTTTCCGGATCGACGTCCACGTAGACCTTCGCGACCTTGCCTTGCGGGTCGATCAGGAAGGTGGTGCGCTTGGCGTAATGCATGCCCATGCGCGAGGTCAGCACGCCATAGCGGGTGGCGACGCTGCGGTCCGAATCGGCCAGCAGCGGGAACGGCACGCGATATTTTTCGGCGAATTCGGCGTGCGACTTCACGTCGTCCAGGCTCACGCCGACCACTTCGGCACCGGCCTTGCGCAGCTTCGCGATGTCATCGCGGAACGTGCAGACCTCGGTGGTGCAGCCGGGGGTGAAATCCTTCGGGTAGAAATACAGCACCAGCCAGTGGCCGTGGAAATCGGCCGGCGTGCGCCAGTGGCCGTTCTGGTCCTGCAGGCGGAAGCTCGGGGCGGTCTCGCCCACTTGCGGGGTGGCGGCAAACGCCGGGGCGACCAGGGCACACAGCAGGGTCAACACAAGCAGGCAGGAAAGGCGGCGCATGACGGGATCTCCAGTGGGGATGCCTGGGAACAACCGCCACAGTTTACGCGTACCCATGAAGAAGGGCGCCATCCGGCGCCCTTCCCGATCATGCCTGCGCCAGCATCAAGGCCTGCTGATGGTGAACTTGCCCACCGAGACGCCCAGGTTGACGCCCTGGCCGGTGCCGGTGAGCGCCAGCGAGGTGGTGCCCTTGGTCAGCACCTGCGCGGAGGAACTCTTCACCACGCCGGCCTCGGCGCCAGCCTGCACGTAGTCGCCGTAGACATCGGCGATATCGTGCACCTTGCTGATCTCGCCCTTGCCGTTGTCGATGTGGTACTTGCCGGCGGTGAGGCCGCCGCCGACCACGCCGATCTTCACGTTCGCACGCTGGCCGTTGTCGCAGGTGATCGTGCCGCTGCCCTCGGCATGCTTGTAGATCAGCGACCAACCGGACAGGTTGTATGCGAGATCGCATTTCACCGAGGCCTCGGCGGCCTGCGCGCCGCCGGCCGGCAACACGGTCACTGCGCCCGCACAAGCCATTACCAGGGCAGCCATTCCAAACGTTCGCTTGATCATCGTCGTCTCCTTCAACCTTCTTACTGCGGGTGGGTGTTCGTGCGTCGCGGGTGCACGGCAGGAACCGGCAGCCGCGGTGCGCAGATCGCAGGTTGTGCAGGGCAGCGTGACAAGCGCGTGCAGGAGCACGACCGTCCGTTCAGGTTCTCGCCGTTGATGCCGCGGTAACAAAATGCCGTGCAGACTGCCAACGGCGCACAAGGCGGCTTGGCGGCCGCGGCGCGGCGGGCGATCGGGCCATCCCGCACAGGACTCGACACGGCCCATGCCGGAGCAACGCAAAGGAACACCATGGTCAAGTATTCACTGGTCGGTTATGACGGCTCGGAGGCCTCCCGCCGCGCGTTCCAGTTCGCGGTCGAACTCGCCCGTTGCAGCCACGGCCGCGTGCGCGTGGTGTCGGTGCTGCAGGTCACCGAGGGCGGCGCCGACGCATGCGCCTTGATGATCGCCGACACCGGCACCGAGCGCGTGCAGGAGCTGCTGCAGGAACTGACCGCGATCATGCCGGATGCGGCCGACCTGATCGATGTCGAACTGACCCTCGGCAGCCCCGGCGACGTGCTGCTGAGCCAGATCGAGCAGCACGGCGTCGACCACATCGTGATTGGCCATACCGAACGCGGCGCGCTCGCCCGCTGGCTGCTCGGCTCGGTGTCCGGCAACGTGCTGGCGCGCGCGCACGTGCCGGTAACGGTGGTGCGTTGAGGGGTGGCGGCGTCGAACGGCAAGTCGGCCGGCGTTAATCCGCTGCCGCGATCAGGCCGTATCCTGTGTCATCTTCTTGTCACCTGAAGACGGGCCGTCAGTTGACGAGGCCATCGCCGCACGGGAAATCCGCTTGAACTATTCCACCGCCCTGCCCTGGACCCTGGAGAGCATCGACCTCGACCGCATCGAGGTCGCCCGCGTGCGCCACGACGAGGACCTGTTCTTCCTGCTGTGCAGCTCGTCGTTCGTCGAGAGCGGTTCTGACCTGTACACGCAGAACCTGATCGACCATTTCGCCGATGATGAGGAGCTGCAGGGCTGGCTCAGCCAGCACTGGCAGCACGAGGAACTGCAGCACGGACGCGCGCTGGCCGCCTACGTGCGCAAGGTCTGGCCAGAATTCGACTGGGACAAGGGTTTCCAAGCGTTCTGGCACGAGTACGGGGCGGTGTGCACGGCCGAGCAGCTCGAACCCGACCGCGGACTGGAACTGGCCGCGCGCTGCGTGGTGGAGACCGGCACCGCCAGCCTGTACCGCGCGCTCAACGAGATCACCGACGAGCCGGTGCTGAAGCTGCTGACCAACCACATCAAGGGCGACGAGGTGCGCCACTACAAGCACTTCTACCAGCACTACCGGCTGTATCGCGAACGCGAGGGCTTCGGCCGCTACAAGGTGTTCCGCGCGATCCTGCGCCGGGTCAACGAGATCAAGAGCGAGGACAGCGACATCGCGCTGCGCCACGTGTTCAACCAGTGCTACCCGCAGCACCTGGGCAACGAGGCGGAGTTCCGTCGCATCAGCAACCGCGCGCAGGGCCTGCTGCGCCGGCACATCCCGGCCGGCATGACGGTGAAGATGCTGCTCAAGCCGCTGGACCTGCCGTCCCGGCTGCAGGGCGCGCTGGAAAAGCCGCTGGCGAAGATCACCGAGAAGCTGTTCCTGCACTGAGTCCCATCATTGCGATGCCGCCGGCTTGTCCGCTCTGCGCGCCGCGCTCTCGATCTGCCGCTGCTTCTGCTGGGCGAGCTTCAGGCTCTTTACGTCGATCGGGCGAATCCGGGTGATCGTGCAGGGAAAGTTGTGGCGTCCGGTGAGCACCTTGTCGAACCCCACCATCACCTGGTTGATGTTGGAGGTGAGCCCGATGCTGTTGACGAAGAGCAGGTCCTGGCAGCCGCCGAGATCCAGCAGCCACGCCTTGTTCGGCTGCGTGTAGACGGCCAGTTCGGTATCGCTCAGCGGCTCCCACGAGTACAGGCTGAAGAAGTTGAAGCTGCGCACCGGCGCGCCGGCCGCCGCCGCATAGGCGGCCTGGCGCTCGCTCATGCGCTGCGCATAAGGCACGCTGGAACAGCCGGCGCACAGCAGGCCAAGCATCAACGCGCCGGCAGGGATCAGGGGTGACTTGGACATGATGCGGTCCTCGATGGAGACTCTCCTGTCCAGACGCATGGGCGCCGTTTCGGTTGACGCCGCCCGGCGCTGACAAGCTACTTCTTGCCGCCCTTGCCCACGGCAACCCACTTCGCCGGGTCGAAACCGCCCACCTCGTAGACCAGGGTCTGCTTCTTCTCGCCGTCGACCAGGGTGACGTCCATGCCGATCTTCTTCGCCTTGCGCAGCATGGCGATGAAAGCCTGGTCGTCGCGGATCATCAGCGCCGGCTCGCCGGTGGACGGCGCGAACGCCTTGATCCGCACCGGCTTGCCGTCGACCGTGGTGGCGATGGTGCAATTGCCGCGGCAGACGAAACCGGGCTTGCTGCCATACAGGAACGCGCTCTGGCCCCAGCTGGTATGCCGGCGCAGCACCAGCCGCACGCGGTCGCCGCTGGCCGGCTGGCTGTTCTCGATGGTGGCGGTGGACTGCGTGCCGCCGGCCATCGGCGCCACCTGGTACAGCCACAACCTGGCCAGCCGGCTCTTCTCGCTGGCCTCGGTGTAGCGCTTCTCGATCGCCGGCAAGGTCTTCTGCACTTCCTTCGCCGCGTCGCTGTCGGGAAACCGCTTGACGATGTCCTTGCCCATCGACACCGCCATCTCGTCGTTGCCGATGCGCAGCAGCTGGCGATAAGTGTCGAGGTTGCGCGCCGCATCGGCCGCCTGCGCCTGGGCCTGCTGCTGCTCGGCCGTCGGCGCGCTTCCCTGTTGCGAACAGCCGGCAAGCATCCAGGCGGCGCAGAAGGCCATCACGGCATAACGGGAAAAAACGCGATTCATCGGCGGCCTACCTGGGGGAACAGGCCGCTAGCTTGGAACGATCCGCGGTCGCCATGCAACCGCGCCGGCCAATCCGCCTGGCCGAAACGCTCGTGCGGCGCGGCGCGCCTCATCGGTCCATCATGGGCTGCCCGCCATGACCTCTCCGAACCGCTCATGACGATCCCATGCAAACCGATGCGGAGCAGCATGATGAAGAGACGCGAACTGTTGAAAGCCATGGCAGCGCTGCCGCTGTTGCCGCTGCTGCTGCGCGGCGCCATGGCCTCGGCGCGGGACGCCGCCACGGTCATGGCAACCAAGTTCCGCTCGCGGGTGCGACCCGGCGATCCGGGCTGGCCGCTGCCGGCAAAGTGGAAACAACTCAAGCGCGACGTCGGCGGCCGCCTGCTGAAGCTCGAATCGCCTTTCGCGCGCTGCTCCGCGCCGCCTTCCGACAGCGTTTGCGCGGAAGCGCTGAAACATCTCGACAATCCCTTCGCACTGGGCGACAACCCCGCGCTGACCCAGACCAGCGGCTGGGCCGATGCGTGGACGTCGCAGCCCAGCGCCTACGCGGTGGCGGCGGAGAACACCGCCGACGTGGTGGCGGCGACCCACTTCGCGCGACAACACCACCTGCGGCTGGTGGTGAAGGGCGGCGGCCACAGCTACCAGGGCACGTCGGACGCGCCGGATTCGCTGCTGATATGGCCGCGGCACATGAACAAGGTGACCCTGCACGACGCCTTTGTCGCGCGGGGCTGCGCCGAGGCGCCGCAGCCGGCGGTGACGATCGAGGCCGGCGCGATGTGGAGCGACGCCTATGACGCAGTCACCACGAAGGGCGGCCGCTACGTGCAGGGCGGCGGCTGCACCACGGTGGGCGTCGCCGGCCTGGTGCAGAGCGGCGGCTTCGGCAGTTTCTCGAAGCACTGGGGCACGGCCGCCGCCAACCTGCTGGAAGCGGAAATCGTCACCGCCGACGGCGAAGTGCGCATCGCCAATGCCTGCACCCACCCCGACCTGTTCTGGGGCATCAAGGGCGGCGGCGGCAGCCTGGGCACCGTCACGCGGCTCACCCTGCGCACGTTCGAGCTGCCGACGATGTTCGGCGGGGTATCGGGCGCCATCAAGGCAGCGTCCGACGACGCGTTTCGCGCGTTGATCGCCAAGGCGATGGAGTTCTATCGCAGGGCGCTGTTCAACCCGCACTGGGGCGAACAGATGTCGTTCCGCAGCAACAACACGCTGAACCTGTCGATGGTGTTCCAGGGTCTGACCCAGCAGCAGGCCGAGCAGGTGTGGGCACCGTTTTTCGATTGGGTTCGCGCCAGCAGCGATTACCGCTTTGCCAAACCCGTGCAGGTGTTGGCGTTGCCGGCGCGGCATATGTGGGACGCGGAGTTCTTCCGGGCCCACGCGCCGCAGTTCGTCGTGGCGGACGACCGACAAGGTGCGCCGGCCCATCACGTCCTCTGGGCCGGCGACCAGGATCAGGTCGGCTGGTTCATCCACGGCTATCAGTCGGCGTGGCTGCCGGCGTCGCTGTTGCAGCCGGGCCAGCAGTCAAAGCTGGTCGGTGCCCTGTTCGCCGCTTCGCGGCACTGGGGCTTCTCACTGCATTTCAACAAGGGACTGGCGGGCGGTTCCGCCGACGCGATCGAGCGCGCCCGCGACACCGCTACCCATCCGCAGGTGCTCGATGCTTTTGCGTTGGCCATTTGCGCGAGCAGCGGCGACCCCGCCTTTCCAGGCATGCCGAACGCGCACCCCGAACTGGCCAAGGCACGACGCGAGGCAGCGACGATCGACAAGGCGATGGATGCACTGCGCGCCGTGGCGCCCGGCGCCGGTTCGTACGTTTCCGAGAGCGACTATTTCCTGCGTGACTGGCAGCAGGGATTCTGGGGCTCCCATTACGCGAAGCTTGCAGCGGTGAAGCGCAAGTACGATCCGGATGGTCTGTTCTTCGTACACCACGGCGTGGGCAGCGAAGCATGGAGCAAGGACGGCTTCACGCGACTGCATCACCGATGACGCGGCAGGACTCGAAAACTCAGCTTTCGCTGGCCATGCACGAGTCCAGGTGTTCGACCCGCAGGATCTGATCGAGCCAGACCTGTCGACTCCAGTCCGGCACGTCGGGCCGTTCCAGCTGTACGGTGGCGTTGATGCCTTCGCGCTCGTCGCCATCGCGGAACACCTGCACGTTCGGCCGCGTGATGATCACGCCGTCGCAGCTGCTGCCGTCCTTCAGCAACAGCACCACATGGCCGTTGGCCGGCAGTTGATCGACCAGCGACTCAAGCTTCCGGATGCTGGCCTGATCGGTATAGACGCGTTTCGCCTGTCTGCCCATGAGACTCGCCTCGGATGACTAGCGTGCCGCCACGCTAGTCGGCAAAACCGTAAGAGCATGTAAATTCGTCCGTCTGGCAGCTGAACAACGTACCTGCCGGCACTTTGCGGCTGCACACGGCGGCGTGCGATGGCGATGAATGCCATCGTGCTCGGCGGCATCGGCACGCTGGCCGTGGTGGCGCTGTGGGTGGCAGATGTTCCCGACCCTGCGCCGGCGCCAGCGGCTGCACGTCGAGGAGGTGCGCGCGAAGAACGGCAGCGGATATCCTCTGAAGGTCAGCCGGCACACGGAACCGTCCCATGATCACCACCTCGCCCACCGACTTCCTCGAAGCCTACGCCGCGCTGGCGCCGCTGCCGGAAGCCGCGGCGACCGCGCGGGCGGCGTTCCTGGTCGCGCCCGCCGAATTCGCGCTGGCGGAGGAATCGGCGCGCGACAACCGCTACATGGACATGAACCTCACGGTCAACCCGCTCAAGGCCCTGGCCCAGCACGGCGCGCTGGCCCAGGCGTTGCGCGCGGACGTGCCGGTGATCACCTTTCCGGGCAACCCGGCGACGCCCGACGCGGTGTTTCCGAACAACGTGTTCGCCACGGCGCCGGGCCGGCTGATCGTGGGCCGCATGCGCCATCCCGTGCGCCAGCGCGAGGCCGAGCGCAGCGACATCCGCGCGTTCTTCGGCGAGGTGCTGGGCTATGACGAGATCGACCTGTCCGGCTGCGACGGCCTGGTCGCCGAACTGACCGGGTCGCTGATCATCGACCGCGCCCGCGGCGTCGGCTACTGCGGCCTCAGCGAGCGCTGCGACATGGCCGGCGCGCAGGCGATGCACAAGGCGTTCGACCTGCGCCTGACGTACTGCTTCGAGTTGGCGGAAACCGAATACCACACCAACGTGGTGCTGACCCTGCTGGCCAGCCGCGCCGTGATCATCGCCGCCGACGGCTTCCGCGATCCGGCCGCCGCGCAGGCGATCGCCCACGCTTACGGCGACCGTGCGATCTGGCTCACCCCGGCGCAGAAGCAGGCCTTCGCCGGCAACGCGATCACCTTGTCCGACGACCGCGTGTGGATGAGCGCCTGCGCCGCCGCCGCGTTGACCGACGAACAGCGCGAGGCGCTGTCCGGGTATGGATTCGCGATCGGCGCGGTGGGGCTGGGCGAAATCGAGAAGGCCGGTGGCAGCCTGCGCTGCTGCGTGGGCGAGATTTACTGAAACCGCCGCCACGCGTTGCGCCGGCGGCCATCGCGGTGCATTCTCCGTGGATGCCGTCGATTCTCCAACCATCGACACGACGCCAACGACGTCCGCGGACGCTCTGCCTGGTCGCGCTTGCAGCCAGCCTGTCCGGCCCGGGCGGGATGGCCGCCACGCCGGCGGGCGGACGCACCTGGGCCAACCCGCTCGACCTCGACTATCGCTACAACTACGAGCAGATGAACGAGGGCATCTCGTACCGCACCGGTGCGGATCCCGCGATCGTGCGCTACGGCGACGGCTATTACCTGTTCCTCACGCTGGCCGACGGCTACTGGCATTCGAACGACCTCGTGCACTGGCAGTTCGTTCGGCCGGATAGATGGCCATTCGACGGCCCGGTGGCGCCGGCCACCCTGGTCGCCGACGGCAAGCTGTTCCTGATGCAGGCGGCGATGGAGCCGAAGCCGCTGCTGTACTCGACCGATCCCGCGCACGGCCACTGGCAGTTCTGGACGCGCCTGCTGCCGGCGGTGCCGGGCGCGGTGTGGGGCGGCCACGAGAGCGACATGAAGCCGGGCGAGCTGCCGCCCGGGCCATGGGATCCGGGCCTGTTCCGCGACGAGGACGGCAAGACCTATTTGTACTGGGACTCATCCAACGTCTTTCCGTTGTACGGCGCGCAGATCGACCTGGCGCTCGACCACGCCGGCGAAGGCGAAGGCAAGCGGATGAGCTTCGTCACGAAGCCGGTCGCCCTGCTCAAGGCCGATCCGGCCGCGCACGGCTGGGAGCGCTTCGGCCAGGACCATACCGATACCAGCATCCAGCCCTACGTCGAGGGCGCCTGGATGAACCGGCATGGCGACCGCTACTACCTGCAGTACGGCGCGCCCGGCACCGAATACAACGTGTATGCCACCGGCGTGTACGTCGGCAGCAAGCCGCTCGGACCGTTCACCTATGCGCCGTACAATCCGGTCGGCTACAAGCCCGGCGGCTTCGCCGTCGGCGCCGGCCACGGTTCCACTTTCCAGGACGCGCATGGCAACTGGTGGAACAGCGGCACCATGTGGGTGGGCCTGAACTGGAGATTCGAGCGGCGCATCGACTTGTTTCCCGCCGGCTTCCATGCGGACGGCCAGATGTGGGTCGATACCCGCTTCGGCGACTTCCCGCAGCGCATGCCCGATCATCCGCTGCATGAAGGCGAGAGCACGTTCACCGGCTGGATGCTGCTGTCGTATCGCAAGGCCGCACAGGCCTCGTCGCAACGGCCGGGGCATCCGCCGTCCGAAGTGACCGACGAGAATCCGCGCACGTTCTGGGTCGCCGCGAACAACACCGCCGGACAGACGCTCACGCTCGACCTCGGCGGCCTGCGCACGGTGCGCGCGGTGCAGGTGAACTACGCCGACTACCAGTCCGGCCGCTACGGCGACGCGCCCGACATCGTCACCCGGTTCCGCCTCGAGGGCTCGGTCGACGGCCGGCAGTGGACCACCCTGGCCGACCTCTCGCACGAAACGCGCGACCGACCGAACGCCTATCTCGAACTCGACCATCCGGCGCGCATCCGCTACGTGCGCTACGTGCACGGCCACGTCGGTGCGCACACGCTGGCGATCTCCGACCTGCGCGTGTTCGGCAACGCCGACGGCCCGCCGCCGCCCGCGCCGGTGCTGGTCTCCGCGCGTCGCCTGACCGACACCCGCGATGCCGAGATCGCGTGGAAGCCGGTGCCCGGCGCGGTGGGCTACAACGTGCGCTGGGGACTTGCCGCCGACCGGCTGCACGAGACCTACCAGCGCTTCGCCGACCAGCCGACGCGGCTGACCCTGCGCTCGTTGAACAAGGGCGTGAAATACGTCGTGGCGGTGGAAGCCTTCGACGAGCATGGCGTGTCCACGCTGTCGCGGACGGCCACGCTCGCCCCCTGAGATTCGCCCATCCAAGAGTGCCTCCCGACCTGCGGCCATGAGCATGGGCAGCTTGCAATGCATGCGTTGCCAGCCCCGGGCCGATCCGCCATGCTGATCCTTCCTTCATGGAGGATCGTCGATGTCAACGCCACCGCCCGTTCCCGTCGCACGTTCCACCTTCGTCAATGTGCTGGGATGGATCTTCGTCTGCCTCGCCGGTTTCGGCACTCTGATCGGCCTGCTGCAGAACCTGATGTTCCAGCTGGTGTTCCAGCCGGCCATGCAGCAACAGGTGGCGACCCAGCCATTGCCACCAGGCATGCCGGTGCCGATGGACTGGATGGTTACGCACATGATCTGGCTGTTCCGCGGGTTCTTGCTGCTATCGATCATCACCTTGGCTGCTGCCATCGGCCTGCTGTTGCGCCGCAATTGGGGGCGTCGGCTGTTCATCGGCGTGATGGCTTTCGCCATCGTCTACCAATTGCTTGGCCTGGTGCTGCAGTGGTGGGTAATGGGATCGATGCAACAAGCCATGCAGCTGCCGCCTGACGCCCCCGCACAGTTCGCCAGCGGCATGCATGGCTTCTTGCTGGTCATCCAGGTTTTCAGCGCAATCATGGCGGTTGGCTTCAGCGTTCTGTTCGGCTGGATCATCCGGCGCTTGTGCAGCGCACCGATTCGGCGTGAATTCATCCGCATGGACACGCCGTTCCCGACTGCGGGAAGTTCACGATGATCACCGTCCACCATCTCAACAACTCGCGCTCGCAGCGCATCCTGTGGCTGCTGGAAGAACTCGGCCTGCCGTACGAGATCAAACGCTACCAACGCGATCCTAAGACCCTGCTGGCGCCACCCGAACTGCGCGCGGTGCATGCGCTGGGCAAGTCGCCAGTGATCACCGACGGCGAACTGACCCTGGCCGAGTCCGGCGCGATCATCGAATACCTGGCCGACCGCTACGGCGCCGGCACGCTGATTCCCGCGCACGGCACGCCAGCGCGCCTGCGCTGCAACTACTGGCTGCACTACGCCGAAGGCTCGGCGATGCCGCCGCTGCTGCTGAAGCTGGTGTTCAACCAGGTCGAACGCGCATCGGCACCGTTCTTCGTGAAGCCGGTGGCACACGGCATCGCGCGCAAAGTGCAGCGCAGCTTCGTCGACCCGCAGTTGAAGCTGCACCTGGATTATCTGGAAGGCGAACTGGGCGACAGCGCATGGTTCGGCGGCGATGCGTTCAGCGTCGCCGACATCCAGCTCAGCTTCCCGCTGGAAGCGTTCGCTGCCCGTGGCGGACTGGATGAACGCTACCCGACGCTGCTGGCGTTCCTGCACCGCATCCATGCACGGCCCGCCTGGCAACGCGCGCTGCGACAGGGCGGCGAATACGTCCTTGGCTGAATGGGCGACGCGGCCGCGCGCCGCTGTCCACGCCCTGCTCACGGCGACGCTGGCAGCCTGTGACGCCAGCCTGAGGAGAACAGTCATGCGCAACCGTGATGAGATCCAGCGTCAGTTGCAGGACGCCGGCGAGC
Organism: Rhodanobacter soli; assembly: GCF_040548735.1. Classification (NCBI taxonomy): domain Bacteria; kingdom Pseudomonadati; phylum Pseudomonadota; class Gammaproteobacteria; order Lysobacterales; family Rhodanobacteraceae; genus Rhodanobacter; species Rhodanobacter soli. Next base: position 1,352,517 of record NZ_JBEPSD010000001.1, read on the forward strand.
GAGCCGGCGAGCGCGTGCGACGCTACGCCGACGGCGCGGCCGAACGCGCGCATCACCTGTACGACCGCAGCCGCGAACTGCGCGCACGTTTCGGCCAGCGCGGCGATTCCTACAGCCGTCGGCTGGCGCATGCGGCCGAGGATTTCGCCGACGAGGCGAACTACCACTACCGTCGCCTGCGCCGCCAGGTGAATCGCCACCCGGCTGCCACGGTGGCGATCGTCGCCGGCACCATCGGCGCCTTCCTGCTGCTGCGCCGCGCGTTTCGCAGCGACGACGAATGAACGCCTGACGCCCGTCTGATCAGGGCGCACTTGCACCGACGAAGACCCGCGCCGGGCGGTTCGTCGGGCGGCCCACCGCCACCACCGGCATCGCCTTGCCGCTGCTAAGCTGGCCGCCTCGTGCCGCGGCGGTCACCCATGCGCCCAAGAGACATCACCTTCCATCACCCCGTGGCGTTCTGGCTGGGCTGCGCGGCGGTGGTCGCGGGCGTGCTGGCGCACTTGCCGATGCTGGCGATGGCCGCGCCGATGCATTACCACCTCGCCGGCATGCCGATGGACAACGCGATGCTGGTCGGCATGGCGCTGGTACCGCTCGGCGTGCTGCTGGCCGGTTACGGCCTGATGCCGCGCCTGGAGCAGATGCGACGCACGCTGCACGCCGGGCGCAGCCCGCTGCCGTTCCACGTCGCCGACCACGTGCCGCTCAACCGCGAGCACTGGAAACTGGTGGCCGTGCTGACCATCGCACTGGCGGTGGACGTGATGAAACCGGCGACGATCGGCTTCGTCATGCCGGGCATGTCGGCCGAGTACGGGATCAGCGGTTCGGTCGCGGGATGGCTGGCGCTGTCGGCGCTGATCGGCACCACGGTCGGCTCGATCGTGTGGGGTCGCCTCGGCGACCTGTTCGGCCGCCGCGCGACGATCCTGCTGTCCGCGCTGATGTTCATGGGCACGGCGATCTGCGGCGCGATGCCGGCGTTCGGCTGGAACCTGGTGATGTGTTTCATGATGGGCGCCGCCGCCGGCGGCATGCTGCCGATCACCTTCACCCTGATGGCCGAGACGATCCCCACCGCGCACCGCGGCTGGCTGCTGGTCGCCCTGGGCGGAGTCGGCACTTCGGCCGGCTATCTGCTGGCCTCGGGCGCGGCGACGCTGTTCGAGCCCGCCTTCAGCTGGCGCGCACTGTGGCTGCTCAACCTGCCGACCGGCGCGCTGATCGTATTCCTCAACCGCTACATTCCCGAATCGCCGCGCTTCCTCGCGCTGGCCGGGCTGGAGGATCAGGCGCGCGCCGTGCTGCAGCGCTTCTCCGGCGGGGCGCTGGCCACGGATCTGCCCGTGGCGCACGACCAGCCCGCAGCCGCGCCGGCGGCGAAGGAGCCGGCGCGGATCGGCTTGCGCCGTCTGCTGCGCGGCCGGCATGCGCACATCACCTGGGGCCTGGCGATGTGCGCGATCGGCTGGGGCCTGGTGAACTTCGGCTTCCTGCTGTGGTTGCCGGCGAACCTGGTCAAGCTGGGCATCGACGCCCAGGCCAGCAGCGCGCTGCTGGCGCGCTCGGCGATCCTCGCGTTGCCCGGCATCGTCATCGTCGTGTGGTTCTACCAGCGCTGGAGCAGCATCCGCACACTGGTGCTGTTCGCCGGCATGGCGACCTGCGCCCTGCTGTTCTTCTTCGCGATCGACCTGGCCGACCTGCGCTCCACCATGCTCACCACGCTCGGCACGGTGGCGCTGCTGCTGAGCATCAGCGGCGTGATCGCCACGCTGATCCCCTACGCGGCGGAAATCTATCCGGTGCACCTGCGCAGCAGCGGCGCCGGGCTGATCGCCGCCTGTTCGAAGTTCGGCGGCATCCTCGGCGCGGGACTCGGCGTGGCCGGCCTGTTCGACCACTTCATGCTGTCGGCCGTGCTGATCGCGCTGCCACTGGCGGCAGCGGGCTGGATGCTTGCGCGCAGCGGCATCGAAACCCGCGGCCACGACCTGGAGGCGATCCAGGAAGTGCTGTCGCGCTGAGCGCGCCCCGCCGGCATGGCGCCGGCGAGGCGGGCGGAATCACACCGTCAGCGGATTCGGCTTGTCCTGGTCGAGCTTGTATTCCTTGATCGCGCGGCTGACGTCCTTCGCGTTCATCTTGCCGTCCTTCGCCAGCGCGGCCAGCGCCGCGTGCGCGATCCAGTAGCGGTCGACCTCGAAGAACTCGCGCAGGTGCGCGCGGGTATCCGAGCGGCCGAAGCCGTCGGTGCCCAGCACGGTGTAGCGCATGCCGTCAGGCAGGAACGCGCGGATCTGGTCGGCGTACTCGCGCACGTAGTCGGTGGCGGCGATCGCCGGGCCGGAGCGCCCGTCGAGCAGACCGGTGACGTACGGCACGCGCTGCTTCGCTTCCGGATGCAGGCGATTCCAGCGCTCGGCGTCGAAGCCGTCGCGGCGCAACTCGATGAAGCTGGGGCACGACCAGATGTCGGACTTCACGCCGAAGTCCTTCTCCAGCAATTCGGCCGCCGCGATCACCTCGCGCAGGATCGTGCCGGAACCAAGCAGCTGCACGCGCGGCTCGCCCTTCTTCGGCTTGCCGCCATCCTTGAACAGGTACATGCCCTTGATGATGCCTTCCTCGCTGCCTTTGGGCAGGTCGGGGTGGCTGTAGTTCTCGTTCATCACGGTGACGTAGTAGTAGATGTCCTCCTGCTCCTGCATCATCCGGCGCACGCCGTCCTGCAGGATCACGGCCACTTCGTACGAGAAGGTCGGGTCGTACGACTTCACGTTCGGGACTGCGCCGGCCATCAGGTGCGAGTGGCCGTCCTCGTGCTGCAGGCCCTCGCCGTTCAGCGTGGTGCGGCCCGAGGTGCCGCCGACCAGGAAGCCGCGCGAGCGCATGTCGCCCGCCGCCCAGCACAGGTCGCCGATGCGCTGGAAGCCGAACATCGAGTAATAGATGAAGAACGGCAGCATCGCCTGGTTGCTGACCGAGTAGCTGGTCGCCGCCGCCATCCACGACGCCATGCCGCCGGCCTCGCTGATGCCCTGCTGCAGCACCTGGCCCTTCTGGTCCTCGCGGTAGTACAGCAGCTGGTCGGAATCCTGCGGCTTGTATTTCTGGCCGAACGGCGCGTAGATGCCGATCTGGCGGAACATGCCCTCCATGCCGAACGTGCGCGCCTCGTCGGCGACGATGGGCACGATCCGCTCGCCCAGCTGCTTGTCGCGCAGCAGCAGGTTGATGCCGCGCACCAGCGCCATCGTGGTGGAGATCTCGCGCTCGCCGGTGCCCTTGGTGATCTGCTCGAACGCGGCCAGTTCCGGCGCCTTCAGCTTGGCGTCCGCCTTGCGCCGGCGCTGCGGCAGCGCGCCGCCGAGCGCCTGGCGGCGCTCCAGCATGTACTGCACTTCCGGCGAGTCCTTGCCCGGGTGGTAGTACGGCACGTCATGCAGCTTGTCGTCGGCAATCGGGATCTGGAAGCGGTCGCGGAAATGCCGCACCGACTCGTCGTCCAGCTTCTTCTGCTGGTGGGTCGGGTTCTGCGACTCGCCGGCCGCGCCCATGCCATAGCCCTTGACCGTCTTGGCCAGGATCACCGTGGGCATGCCCGTGGTGTTCACCGCCGCGTGGTAGGCCGCGTACACCTTGTGCGGGTCATGGCCGCCGCGGTTCAGCCGCCAGATGTCGTCGTCGCTGAGGTTGGCGACCATCTCGCGCGTCTCCGGGTATTTGCCGAAGAAATGCTCGCGCGTGTACGCGCCGCCGAACGCCTTGCACGCCTGGTACTCGCCGTCGACGGTTTCCATCATCAGCTTGCGCAGCACGCCCTTGCTGTCGCGCGCCAAGAGCGGATCCCAGTAGCTGCCCCAGACCACCTTGAGCGCGTTCCAGCCGGCGCCGCGGAACACGCCTTCCAGCTCCTGGATGATCTTGCCGTTGCCGCGCACCGGACCGTCCAGCCGCTGCAGGTTGCAGTTGATCACGAAGATCAGGTTGTCCAGGCCCTCGCGGCCGGCCAGCGAGATCGCGCCCAGCGACTCCGGCTCGTCGCATTCGCCGTCGCCCATGAAGCACCAGACCTTGCGGTCGCTCTTCGGGACCAGCCCGCGGTGTTCGAGGTACTTGAAGAACTGCGCCTGGTAGATCGCCTGGATCGGCCCCAGGCCCATCGACACCGTCGGTACCTGCCAGTAGTCCGGCATCAACCACGGGTGCGGGTACGACGACAGCGCGCGGCCATGGCCGGCCACTTCCATGCGGAACAGGTCGAGCTGGTCCTCGGCCAAGCGGCCTTCGAGGAACGAGCGCGCATAGATGCCCGGGCTGGAATGGCCCTGGTGCAGGACCAGGTCGCCCGGGTGATCGGCGCTCGGCGCGCGCCAGAAATGGTTGAAGCCCACGTCGTACAGCGTGGCGCTGGAGGCGAAGCTGGCGATGTGCCCGCCCAGCTCGCCCGGCTTGCGGTTCGCACGCACCACCATCGCCATCGCGTTCCAGCGGATCAGCGAACGGATGCGCCATTCCATCGCCGCGTCGCCGGGGCTCTTCGCTTCCTGGCTGGGCGCGATCGTGTTGACGTATTCGGTGGTCGGGTTGAACGGCAGGTAGCCACCCGAACGGCGGGTGGTGTCGACCATCTTCTCCAGCAGGAAATGCGCGCGTTCGGTGCCGTCGTGATGGATCACCGCGTCGAGCGAGTCGATCCACTCCCGGGTTTCGGTGGGGTCGATGTCCTGGTTGAGGATGTCGTCGAGCTGATCCATGAAGATTCTCCGCGGCGCCGTTGCAGCGCTCATGCTTGAGGGGGTACCCGCCGCCGGGGGATTGCAGCGGGATCAACGTCCAAGTCTAGCCGTTGGGCCCGAGGGTCGCCAATGCAGATTCCATGCGGCGGCGCACGGCGGCGGGGCTGCCGGCGACGGATCGGCCGCCCCCGGTCGGGGCGGCCGGGTCGGTCAGCCTTGCGGGCGGTTCGCCGCGCGGATCTGCGCCTCGACGCAGGCCACCGCGCTCATGTTCACCACCCGGCGCACGGTCGACTGCGGCATCAGGATGTGCGCCGGCTTGGCCACGCCCATCAGGATCGGCCCGATCACCACGCCGTCGCTGAGCATGCGGGTCATGTTGTAGGCGATGTTGGCCGCGTCCAGGTTCGGGAACACGAACACGTTCGCCTTGCCCTCCAACCGCGAGTTCGGGAACAGCTTCTCGCGCAGCGCCGGCGTCAGCGCCACGTCGGACTGCATCTCGCCCTCCACTTCCAGCCGCGGCGCGCGGGCGCGGATCAGCTCCAGCGCCTTGCGCATCTTCTTCGCGCCGCAGGTGTCGCGGCTGCCGAAGTTGCCGCCGGACAGCAACGCGATCTTCGGCGTGATGCCGAACAGCTTCAGCCGGATCGATGCCTGCAGCGTGGCCTCGGCGACCTGCTCGGGGCAGGGATCGTCCTGCACATGCGTATCGAGGTAGAAGAACGTGCCCTTGTCGGTGGCCACCGCTGCCATCGCCGACGGTTCGACCACGCCGGCGTCCAGGCCGATGATGTCGCGGATGTAGCGCAGCTTGCCCTGGTACTGGCCGACCAGGCCGCAGATCATCGCGTCGGCTTCGCCGCGTTCGACCATCAGCGCCGCGATCGCGGTGGGCCGCGAGCGCACCACCGCCTTGGCCATCGAAGGCGTCACCCCGCGGCGCTGCATCAAGCGGTGGTAGTGCTGCCAGTAGTCGTCGAAGCGCGGGTCGCTGTTGATGTTGCAGATCTCGACGTCCACGCCCAGCTTGATGCGCAGGCCGGCGCGCTTGATGCGCTTCTCGATCACTTCCGGGCGGCCGATCAGGATGGGTTTGGCCAGGCCTTCGTCGACCACCACCTGCACCGCGCGCAGCACGGTCTCCTCCTCGCCCTCGGCGTAGACCAGCCGGCAGGGGGCGGACTTGGCCCGCTCGAACACCGGCTTCATCAGCAGGCCGGTACGGAACACGAAACTGGTGAGGCGATCGGTGTACTCGGCGAAGTCGGCCATCGGCCGCGTCGCCACGCCCGAGTCCATCGCCGCCTGCGCCACCGCCGGCGGCAGCTGCAGCAGCAGGCGCGGATCGAACGGCTGCGGGATCAGGTACTCCGGCCCGAAGCTGGGCGGCTTGCCGCCGTAGGCGCGCGCGCTGACGTCGGACGACTCGCGCCGCGCCAGCGCCGCGATCGCCTGTACGCAGGCGATCTTCATCGGCTCGTTGATCACCGTGGCGCCCACGTCCAGCGCGCCGCGGAACAGGTACGGGAAGCACAGCGCGTTGTTGACCTGGTTCGGGTAGTCCGAACGGCCGGTGGCCATGATGCAGTCCGGCCGCACCGCCTTGGCCTCTTCCGGAGTGATCTCCGGGTTCGGGTTGGCCAGCGCGAAGATGATCGGCCGCGCGGCCATCGTGGCGACCATCTCCGGCTTCAGGATGCCGCCGGCGGACAGGCCGAGGAACACGTCCGCGCCCTCGACGATTTCGGCCAGCGTGCGTGCCTTGGTGTCGCGCGCGTAGCGCTGCTTGTCGGGGTCGAGGTCGGTGCGCTCGCTGTGCAATACGCCGTGGCGGTCGAACGCCAGGATGTGCTCCGGCTTCACGCCCAGCGCCACCAGCATGTCGAGGCAGGAGATGCCCGCCGCGCCGGCGCCGGTGGTGGCCACGCGGATGTCCTCGATCTTCTTGCCGACCACCACCAGCGCGTTGATCAGCGCCGCGCCGACGATGATCGAGGTGCCGTGCTGGTCGTCGTGGAACACCGGGATCTTCATCCGCTCGCGCAGCTTGCGCTCGACGATGAAGCACTCCGGCGCCTTGATGTCTTCCAGGTTGATGCCGCCGAAGGTGGGCTCCAGGCTGGCGATGATGTCGACCAGCTTGTCCGGGTCGTTCTCGTCGATCTCGATGTCGAACACGTCGATGCCGGCGAACTTCTGGAACAGCACGCCTTTGCCTTCCATCACCGGCTTGGCCGCCAGCGGCCCGATGTTGCCCAGGCCCAGCACCGCGGTGCCGTTGGTGATCACCGCGACCAGGTTGGAACGCGCGGTGTACTCCGCCGCCGTGGTCGGGTCCTCCACGATCGCATCGCAGGCCGCGGCGACGCCCGGCGAATAGGCCAGCGACAGGTCGCGCTGGGTCAGCAGCGAGGTGGTCGGGGTGACCTTGATCTTGCCGGGGCGCGGCAGACGGTGATATTCGAGGGCAGCAAGGCGCAGTTCTTCGGGGAGGCTCATTGGATACGTTTTGTCGGTGAAGGGAAGTCCATCCGCCGCGGCGGATGACTTCCCGTGATGTTAGCACCGGGGCGGCCTGCGCCGGCCCGTTCTTGCGACGCTACGCCGCGCTCCTAGACGCTCTGCAGCAGTTCGTCGCCATGCACCCGGTTCAACTGGATGCCGTTGATGAAGACCGAGAACGCCAGCTTGCCGGCCAATCCATGCACGTGCTGCATCCACGGCGGCAGCCAGCGCGGCGGCAGGATCGCGCCGGATTCGAAGTGCGGCTGCAACGCGACGACGTCGTGCAGGGTCAGCTTGCCGGCGAACAGGTGGCGCAGCAGATCCATCCGCCGCCGCTTCAGGGCGAGGCGGAAGAACGTGTGCACGGTGAGAAGGCCGGACAGGTAGACGTTGTCCTTGGCGAATGCCGCGCCGCCGCCCAGCGGCACGCCGCGGAACACGCGCTGGGCCGAATGGAAGCTGTCCGCCGTGCTCTGCCCGCAGGCGCTGAAGTACTTGTAGACCTCGACGAAGTCGGCGCCGCTGAGCGCCATGTCGATCGCCAGGATGCGCAGGCTGATGCGCTTGAGCCGCGTGATGTCGATCGCGCCGGACATCAGTTCGGCGAACACGGCCAGCCCTTCCTGGGTCGCGGTGACCCGCGGCGAGGTGCGCGCCAGCGAGGCCAGCAGCGGTTGCCGGCGGCCGTTCAGCGCGGTCAGCGAATGCACGAACGCCTCGTGCGCCAGCAGCTGGTGGCGATCGTACTCGCTGAAGCTGGCGCCGCCGCGCAGCCGGATGCGGGTGGCGCCGGCGGCCGCCTTGGCGGTCAGCTCGGGATCGACCTCGACGTTGATCGTGCCGGCGCCGAAGAACTCGTCCAGGGTGGCGGCGAGGTCGCTGCGCAGCACGTCGGCCGGCACGTTCACGCTGCTGTCGTCGGCCAGCAGGTCCGCGCCCAGCTCGTCGGACAATTCGACGAAGTAGCGCGCCGCATCGAGGTTGCTGCGCCGGCTGCCGGGGATCATGTCGTCCGGACGTCCATACAGCGCGATCGACGGCGCGGTGACGCCGGCCGTGCCGACCGATTCCAGCATCTCGGCGGCAATGCGCCAGGATTCGGCGGTGCGGCGCAGGTAGTCGCCCAGCGGGTCGATCTCCGCGCCCTCGGCCGCCGCCGCCTCGATCGCCGCCAGCTCGGCGCGCGCCGCGGACAGGTCCGGCCGCGTGTAGCTCACGTCCGGCAACGCGAAGCGACCCTTGTCGTAGGCCTCGATCATGCGGCTTTCCAGCGACGCCGGCCACGCCACCGTGGGCAGGATGTGGATGCCGCGCACTGCCGCCAGCAGGCGCTGGTCGAGCACGGCATAGCGCTGCAGCTCGGGCGCGACGGTAGCGTCCGACGCGTTCATCGCGCGGCCCCGCACGACGAGCCGGTACGGCCTCCCGGCTGGGAATATGACGACGACAACCGACGCATGCCTGCGCTCCGCTACGACGATGCCGCGATACTAGATGCTTTGACGCGCCTCGTGCGCAAGCCGGACGCGCCGGCTCAGTCCCGCTCGCGCTGCCCGCGATGGCCGTGCGGCCGTTCGATCGGCCGGCCGCCGCGCTGCCGGCGCAGGCGCGCTTCCAGCGTCGCCGCCTGCTCCTCGCGCTCGTCGTGCAGCTTGAGGAAGTTGCGCCAGCGCCCGGGCGCCAGTTCGCCGCTGTCGAGCGCCATCTGTATCGCGCAGCCCGGCTCGCTGCCATGGCCGCAATCGGCGAAACGGCATTGCTCGGCCAGTGCCTCGATGTCGGCGAACAGGTCGAGGTTTTCCTCGCCGGTGAGCTTCAGCTCGCGCATCCCCGGCGTGTCGATCAGGCAACCGCCGCTGGGCAACTGCAGCAGGGCGCGATGGGTGGTGGTGTGGCGGCCGCGGCTGTCGTGGCTGCGTACTTCGGCGGTGGCCATACGTGCCGTGCCGAGCAGGGTATTGGTCAGGGTGGACTTGCCGGCGCCGGAGGAGCCGACCAGCACCGCGCTGTCGCCCGGCTGCAGGTACGCCGCCAGTTGCGCCACGCTGGCCGGGTCCTTGCCGTTCAGTGCATGGATCGGCGTCGCGGCGGGCAGCCGCGCACGCAGCGCCTCGATCTGCGCCGCGGCGTCCTCGCGCGTGTCCAGCTTGCTCAGCAGCACCACCGGCTGCGCGCCGGAATCCTCGGTCAGCGACAGGTAGCGTTCGATCCGCGCCGGGTTGAAGTCGCCATCCAGTCCGGTCAGCACCAGCACGTAGTCGATGTTGGTGGCAATCAGCTGCCGCTCGTAGCGCTCGCCGGCCGCCGCGCGCGACAGCACC